>JAFZFF010000061.1 GCA_017556045.1 Bacteroidaceae bacterium
ACATCACAAGATAGCTTCTTGTACTACTTGTCTGTATGGAAAAACTTTTCAAAGAACTCTTCTTTTTAACATCTCAAGGGGTGTCCCTCTCGATTGCGGATGCAAAGGTAGATACTTTTTACTTTCTGACCAAACAATATAAGAACTTTTTTGAAGGAAAATTTAAACGATTTTCGTAAGTGACTGATTTTCAGTAGTAGGTGATTTTAGAGCATTTTGAGAATCCCCCGCAGTTTGATATTTCAGCATTACAATGCATTGAATTTCTATTACTTTTAATACTTAAAGCTACAAACACGTTTTTCGTCCAAAATCCCGCAAATCTCTCTAAAAATTCATTCATCTTATCCTTTTTTAGCCTTTTGGTGGGATATTTCGGGATTTTTACCTAAGTTTGCCTTCAAGAAAGATATTTCAATCTATACCTTTATATATATAAGCATGGCACAACACAATGAATTTGGTCAAATCAGCGAAGACCGTGCAGCGGCTTACCTCATGGCGAGAGGATACACCATACGGGAACGCAACTGGAGATTGGGACACAAAGAGGTGGATATCATCGCGCAAAAGAATGGAACAATTGCTTTCATTGAGGTAAAAGCACGCATGAGCGACCGATTTGGAGATCCTATAGAGGCTATCACAGATAGAAAGATTAAAAATCTCGCACAAGCCGCCAATGCTTACATACACTTTCATCGTCTAAACCACAACGTACGCTTCGACGTCATCTCAATAGTCGGAAAGCCCGGCGACCAAACCATCGAGC
This sequence comes from Bacteroidaceae bacterium, assembly GCA_017556045.1. Taxonomy (GTDB): domain Bacteria; phylum Bacteroidota; class Bacteroidia; order Bacteroidales; family Bacteroidaceae; genus UBA1189. The sequence goes on from JAFZFF010000061.1 coordinate 773, forward strand.
ATATCGAAGATGCTTTCGGGCCTCCTCCTGTTTTAGGCAGATAAGCAGATACAAAACTCACTTCAGATAGGCGACAAGAGAAAAATCTTGAAAAAAGCAGCTAAAGATAGGGGATGTTAGCAGATTTGTTTGTAATTTCGCGGACTGATGCCAATGTGCTCCTATATATATAAGGTATAAGGACTACGATGATTGACCAAGCGACCATAGACCGTATCATGGATGCCGCCCAGATTGTGGACGTGGTATCTGAGTTTGTCACTCTGCGCCGACGGGGTGTCAACTACATTGGCCTATGTCCGTTCCACAATGAGAAGACCCCTTCGTTTAGCGTCTCGCCATCAAAAGGGCTATGCAAATGCTTTAGCTGCGGTAAAGGTGGTAATGCTGTACACTTTGTAATGGAGCATGAGCAGCTCAGCTATTACGAAGCTCTGAAGTGGCTGGCTAAGAAATATGGCATCGAAGTAAAGGAGCGCGAACTGTCATACGAAGAGAAACAGGCGCAAAGCGTGCGCGAGAGTCTCTTCTTGGTCAATGAATTCGCAAACAATTACTTCCAAGACATCTTGCATAACCACCCCGACGGGCAAGCTATCGGTATGAGCTATTTCCGCCAACGTGGTTTCCGAGATGACATCATCCGCAAGTTCCAACTCGGCTTCAGCACCGAAGGGCGTGATGCCTTGGCCCAAGAGGCAAAAAAGAAGGGTTTCAACCTCGACTATTTAGTAAAAACGGGACTTTGCTACACACGAGACGATGGTCAGCAACGTGACCGATTTTGGGGACGAGTGATGTTTCCCGTACATACGCTCTCGGGAAAAGTGGTAGCATTCGGAGGACGTGTACTAAAAACAGACTCCAAGGTAGCCAAGTATGTAAACTCACCCGAATCGGAAATCTACCATAAGAGCCGCGAGCTCTACGGCATGTATTTTGCCAAGCAGGCAATCGTTAAGCAAGACAAATGTTTCCTCGTCGAGGGATACACCGACGTAATCTCAATGCATCAGGCAGGAGTTGAAAATGTCGTAGCCTCATCGGGCACCTCACTCACCTCGGGACAGATACGCATGATACACCGCTTTACAAACAACATCACCGTACTCTACGATGGTGACATGGCGGGTATCAAAGCCTCTATACGAGGTATCGACATGCTGCTCGAAGAGGGCATGAACATCAAAGTTATGCTCCTACCCGATGGCGATGACCCCGACAGCTTTGCTCGCAAACATAATGCTACGGAGTTTCAGGAATATATAGCAGCGCATGAGGTCGACTTCATCCGTTTCAAGACCAACCTCTTGATGAGTGATGCGGCAAACGACCCCTACAAACGCGCCACACTCATCACCGATATTGTCAAGAGCATATCGGTAATCCCCGAAGCCATCGTACGCTCTGAATATATTAAGGAATGTAGTCAGATGCTGCATGTGGAGGAGCGAATCCTCGTGAGCGAAATCAATAAGATGAAACGCGAAGAGGAGGAGAAAAAAGCCAAGAATCAACAGAGGGAAAACTCCCCCACCCCTATCCAAGGAGGAGCCCCTGTACATACAGGAGCTACCATAGAGCACCCAGACCTTCCACCCATTGCGGCACAAGGCTTGCCGCCAATGGGAGTGGACGACATGCTAGTTCCTCCACCACATATACAACAGCCACTAACGCATAGCAGCTATAGTCAGCCACTATCTCCCCTATACCCTAAGGAGCGCCTCATCATACAGCAGCTCATACGACACGGAGAGAAGACAATATATAAAATCGAAGAAACAGGACAAGAGATACAAGTAGCCGCACATATTGCTGCGGAGTTCGAGGTTGACGGCATCACTTTCGAAACACCACTCTTTGCGCAGATATTCCAAGAAGCCTTAGAGCACCTCGGCGATGTAGGCTTTATCGCCGAGCGCTACTTCATCAACCATCCCAACCCTGAAATCAGCAAACTAGCTGCGGACCTCGCGGAAGAGAAATATCAGCTAAGTAAGTATCACTCAAAGACGCAAGCCGTAGCGAGCGAGGCCGAGCGACTAAATGAGATTGTACCCCACCTGCTCGTTGACTACAAGATGTCTATCATAGAATTGGAGCTTAAAGAAATACTCAATCAACTGCGCCTACCCGAAGTAATGAGCAACTCAGAACTGAGTCTCGAGGTAATGACACGCTACAAACAACTGATGGAGGTTAAGCAACAAATGGCAAAGTTCTTGGGCGACCGTGTCATTGGAGCATAGATAAAACAAAAAAGGATTGCACTTGCAATCCTTTTTTTGTTAATTACTCGAATGTAGTCAACACATATTGATTGGTTCGAGTAGACTTGGTAGCAGCACCCTGCTGCTCGGGAAGTCTGACCTTCGGCCCTGGAATGTAGGGACTATGCTCTAATACGTAGCGTATGCGGGCAGCCTGCTGAGGAGTGAAGCGATTGCCTTCGGTATAGGCATAATCCATAATATTGGTAGAGCGATATTCCACGCCAGTCTCACAATCCTCACGCATCAACAGCATCTCTTTCTCCTCATCATCGACACGACCTCCAGATGTCATGCAAGCCTGCATGAATATATCGTAAGCCGATTTATTATAAGTAGGTGTGTCGGTACAAAAGTCACTATCGATACAGACATTGCGATCATAGGTCTCTGGATCCTCTGAGAAGGCGTGACGCAGGCCCAAGAAATGCCCCAACTCATGAGCCAAGGTATTCACCACATCAGTCATCGTGTAGTATGCCTCGTGCGAATAGATATACTCATTGTTGATACTCACACACTGCGGCCAAGGCAGTTCGCTCCAGTCAGCATCATATTCCAACTCAGTCGTTCCCTCCAAAGCATGCGGCTTTATCACATAAGGGAAATGTGAGATTCCAAGAATGCCGCTATCCTCGAAGGCATAGGTAAAGATATTGATGTAGCGATTGGGATCCCACATATACTGACAATACTTCTTGGGTTCTCTTCCATAACCCATGAAAAAGCTGCTATTGATAGTAGCCTCGGAGATCTTATGTCGATCTACGCCTGGCTCCTCGAGCAGATTGCCCTCAGGATCGTGCGTAGCCATCACAAACTCCATACCGAGATCTACACCACAATTGGCATAAAGTCTATTGACCTCCTCGATGAGCGAAGCCAAGTGCCCCTCTACCACATTCTGCTTCTTGTTGCTCTCGCTCTTGTAGAGCACATGAAATACCACAGGTAAGCGATAGCGTGTTGCAGCATCGGGAGTGAGGCGCTGCTGAGCGATAGAAATTTGCTGCGACAAAGAGGCATCACTACTACTTAGCGTCAAGGTAGTAGAACGAGTGTACTGCTCATCATTGGCAGAGATCATGACTTGCACTTCTGCATTGCCACTGCCATTGGAGGGCTGCAACTTACACCAAGTTGCAGAAGAAGAGATGGTCCAGTCCACATTACTCTCGACTCTTATCACCATAGTAGTATCAGATGGAGAAACCATAAGACTACCAGTACCCTCAGTCGCAAGATAAGGCTCCTCATTACGATTGCACGCTACCCCCACAAAGAGGAGCAGCGTGGCAATCAGAAGTTGATATTTTCTATGCATAACCATCAGTCATTGTAAGCGAAGGGAACATCTTCACCAACGGGACACTCAATGATATTGTTGACAAAGCACTTAGACGATGTACCTGCAGCAGCAGTTACCATTACGGCTACCTTGCAATTTTTAATATCAGCAACATCACATTTCTTTGCATCAAACTCATAATAGAAGTCCAATACATCGCCTGCAGAGCAAGACTCCTTGCCACCCAACAATTGTCCATAGATAGGAGACACACAGCTTGCACCACGCAAAATATGCATATGATTGATGACAGCCTCTGTACCTGACTGATATCCTCTGACACCGTCTTCGATAAGCCATGCATTGATACGATAAATACCATTCTTACCAACCTTTACAGCAGCACGCACACCAATGATAGTGCTATCTACACTAAGTGCTGTAGCGGCAGAGATGCCCACGCGAGCAGCCTCCTTGAGTTCCATGCCTACAGTCGAATTAATCTTCTCTGCATTAATATCAGGATAATTGTTCTGTATTAAGACCTCAGGATTGAGATTAAGCACGCAAGAAGGGAAACCCTTGATATTCATCGCACTCACAGCAGCCTCAGAAGCCGAATTGCTAAACTCATCACCGCTATGTGTAGCCACGATTACTGCCTTATCCGCATTAGAGCCATTCTCGCTAAACAGTTCAAGCGCAGCAATCATATAGGGACAATAGCCACACCAGGTACCTGTACCTTCAGCCACCAAAACCTTGCGGCTAAATCCTGCAAATCTATCGGGCTGACTATCCTCGGGCACAGACACATAGAGTGCGGGATTGGCAGCCTTGATGGTGACATGCTTTGAGATGCTTCCGTTATAACTTGCAAAGAATGTATACTCTCCAGGCTTCTCTGTAGTAAAGGTATTGCCACTCATAGGCGAATTATTCACATAGAAAGCAGCGTCCTTAGTAATGTCGACATCGCCAATCTTAGCGGTAAGTACCAACTCATCGACACCGTCAGCAACTATAATCTTTGAAGAGACAGACAAGATCAAATCTCCCTCCAGCGCCTTCTCTTGGCATGCAGTAAAGCTGAGTCCACAGATCATCACTGCCAAAGAGAGCAGACAACTAAAAATCTTCTTCATCGTTCTATTATATGTAATTTATAAAAGAAAGGGTGCAATGCCATCTCTCCAGAGAGTAGCATTGCATCCCTAATTAGTTTATTGCACTATCCGCATTACTTGCTAAGACGATCGTTGTACTTCTCCTTAATCTTCTCGACTACGGGAATATAAGTCATCTTTGAGGTCTTAACCTTTACCAACTCAGAGGGCAAGTATGTACGCTTGATGCGGTTGCTCTTAGCCTTCACATTCACAGGAGCCTCGAACTCAACCTTAGCAGCACGTGTAGTAGCAGCGCCACGTGTAAGAACGATATCCTCGCAAGTCTTGGTGAAGAACTCAGGCCAGCCATATCCCATAGAACCAAGAGCGGGATAGAAGTACTCACCATCAGCCTCGATACCCTTGATTACGAGAGTGTTCTTGTCCTCAGAAATCTCTACAGGATATGAGCCAGTGTAGTACATGCCCTCATTTGCATAGATAGGATTGTAACCCATCAACAATACATCATAGTAGTTCCAGCCTGCAACAGGGGGGAGATAGGTAACAGTAGCATCACCAAGGAGTACCAACTGGTCACCCTCCTGAACCTGGAAGAACAACTTAGGACCATAAGCGTAGAAGATTTCCTCTACATCGTATGCTACATAGTCTGATGAGCAGAAGAGATCCCAAGGAGTAGCATAGGGGTGGAGAGCGTCGAGTCCAAGACCCAAGAGATAGTTCTGACCCTTATACTTGTTCTCATACTTAGCAGCAGCATCCTTATAAAGAGCGAACTGAGCGTCTACCTGTGCCTTAGCATACTCGTCAGCCTGCTCCTCTGTAGCACCATTCTCAAGAGCCTTATTGAAGTGGCTTGCGTATACATCCCAGTATGCATCGATGCTTTCATCGAAGCTTGCAGGAGAGTTGTCGAAGCTATTGCCGAGTGAGATTGTAGTATAGGTAGTATCAACCCATGTAGTATCTACAGTCCACCAGTTCTCAAAGTTCTCGTCAGACATCCAGAGAGTCTCTGTGTGCTTCTGGATAACACGAGCAGTCCACTCATCCTTCAAATCCTCGAAGAGTGATGAATTTACGGGCTCCAAAGCGGGAAGCTCTGCAGAACGAGCTACACCAGTATAGATGGTCATACCCTCTTCCTCATTCATAGCACCGATGATCAATGTAGACTCCATATCCTCCATAGAAGAGATGCAGATTGTGAGACCCTCGTCGCTATTGATAGCCTGGACATCCTCCTCTGAAAGGTCACCACCATACCAAGAGAGCAACTCATCGTAGGTGTAGCCCTGGTTGATCATCTTCTGAACCTCCTTGGTGTAGTTAGCGATGTGCTTAGCACCATATACGTTCTTCTCCGGAGACTTGATGTTAAACCATACCAAGTCAGGAGTTACCTCACCTGCGGGGTTTGTACCCTGAGTGATCTCTACTACTGCTGCGGGGAGAGTAGACTTGGTCAATGTCACATGCATAGTATCGAAGCTGAGCACTGAAGCATCCTCGGCATATACACCTACTACGCTGATTACGTATGTAGAGTCAACCTCCAAGTAAACGGTATTCTCATCGATTTCGAAGTCCTGTGTACCGCTTTGCATCTCTGTACCGTAGTAATCGAGCAATGTAGAAGCCACGCCCTCCTCAGTTACAAGACCTACAAATTCATTGTACATGTTCAACTCCATGGGAGCCATCACATACTGTACATCCTCATCTGCAGTACAACGCACCTTGATGCGACGCTCGGTCTTACCAAGAAGCTCTACCTGAACCTTGCTGTCAACCATTGTGAGCTCAGCATAGAGGTTCTGACGAGCATAAAGGCCTGTGGGATAGAACTCATCCTCAGTGCGAGCCTCCTCAGAGTAGTCACCTACGCGGGGAGCCACTGCGCTACCTGCACGAGTTGCGGGAGCCAAGGGACCCCAACCGCCACCCCAACCACCTTGGTAGTCAGGATTCTCTACGAAGAGAAGGTTACCCTCTGCGTCACACTCTGCCATCAACAACATATAAGCTGAACCCGGGTGGATGAAGAAGCCACCATCACCCTCGTACAACCAATCCTCCTCGCTATTGATCTCTACAGTCTGAGGACCAGTAAGAGTTCTACCATCGAGCAAGAAAGTTACATCATCAGCCCATCCGTTAGAACGGAAGCTGTTGTACTGCTCTGTGGGAAGGAATGCATACATGTAAGTCATTGAATCGGGAACATTGAAGTGGAACTTAAATCCATCCTTCTTTGTCTCAATCACTGTAATGATACGATCATAAGCGGGTGTGGTGAACACCTTAGACTTCATCACCAACTTACCATCCTGCTTGTACACCAAGAATATAGTGTACTCTGTGTTACCCTCAAGGCTATATACATTAATAGTATTGTCGCCATCAGCAACTGCTACTACACGGCCATCGAGCTCAGCCTGAGCATAGATAACAGTAGCGTCCTTGGTTGACTCTGATACACTACCCTTCTCTACGAGGTAAGCTACAGCCTCAACGTCAGAAGTCTTGATTGTGAATGATGCAGAAGTAGAACGGATTTCCTCTGCAATCTGCTCACTGCCATTTACAGTGATACCCACGATAGGTCCTTCGTCCTCCTTACAGCTGGTGAAACAAGCTGCAATGGCCATCATACCTACCATGAATAGGTTACGATAATTTCTTTTCATAAGTTTAATGTATTAATTGTTTATAAATTGTTGTATTTTACATCCTTTCTCGTTACAGAAACTAAATCGGCGGCAAATTTACACTTTTTTATTATAAAACAAGCATAAATGATTAAAAAAATGAAAAAATGCGACATCGAGTGAACAAAAAGTCGCATATCTTATCAATATATGACCAAAAAGGAGATGAGTTAGTCACATAAAATATTAGAGAAAGCACAAAATACTTTCCACTTAATACGAGCAAGCTTGCTGCCATGCCACCCCAAAAATAAACTTTTATCACCTAAGAATAGGGAAAAAGAGGCGCTAATAGGCTATTTGTAGCACTCTTTGTATAGAGCACAAAATTGCATACCTGCATTTAGCGCGTCAGAGACCTGCAATAAAAATATTACGCACCTGCAATAAAAATATTATGCACCTGCAATAAATCGGTGACATCATCTGAGCAATGCGCGAGCAATGGTAAGGTCAAAGGGCGTGGTAAGTTTGATGTTTTCACGATTGCCCTCTACGAGATGAATAGTTTCACCCAAAGCCTCAACGACAGAAGCATCATCGGTAAAGGCATCACAATAGGGCTGCTCATATGCACGGCGCAGGAGCGCAGCGCGGAAAGTCTGAGGAGTCTGCACCAAACGATAGTCATCGCGACTCACGGTCTCACTACCATCAGCGAGCAAGTGGCGCACAGTCTCTACCACAGGAATTACAGGAACAACCGCACCAAACGATTCTGCATCTCGAAAACAATGACGTATCACCTCGTGAGAGACAAAGGGACGCACACCATCGTGTACTGCCACCAGGGCATCAGGAGCGTCGACCAAAGCCAAGCCATTCTGCACAGAATGGAAACGTGTAGCGCCACCATCAGCAATCAGATGAGGTACTGAGAAGTTGTATTCTGCGCAAAGCTCTTGCCAATAAGGCTGGTGGTCGCGAGGAAGCACCAGGATAATCTTCAGAGTATTGTCACACGCATTAAATGTATCGAGCGTTCTCATCAGCACAGGGCGTCCCTCAACAGGTATAAACTGCTTGGGCAACTCACCCCCCATGCGGAGGCCTTTTCCTCCGGCTACAATAATCGCATACTTCTGCATAAGATAAGAGGAAGAGGGGCTTAATTAAATTGCATTCCTTGTCTCAACTCTGCAGCCTTCTCTGCTCCGCAGAAATGCTCTACAAAAGCAAATCCGAGATCCCATGCTGCGCCAGGGCCACAAGCAGTAAAGATATTGCCATCGCATGTCACCTTGGCTGCTGTATATGTAGCTCCAGCCATTGTCCCCTCAAAACCGGGGTAACAGGTAGCCTGCTTACCCTCGAGAAGTCCCAAACCACCAAGTACAAGAGGAGCAGCACAGATAGCAGAGACGAGGACCCCTTCAGCACACTTCTCTACGAGCAGCTTACCCAACGCCTCATGCGCCTCAAGGTTAGTAGCACCAGGCAGACCACCTGGAAGAAAGAGCAACTCCGCATCGGCATAGTCACACTCGTCAAACATAGCATCTGCCACCACGGGAATACCATGAGCACCATTCACCACCAAGTCTGCAGCAGTTGACACCATGATTACGCGCAAGCCTGCACGGCGCATTACATCCACTGGAGCGAGGGCTTCAATCTCCTCGAAGCCTTCAGCAAGAAACACATACATCGTCTTCATATCTTTGTATATTATCTGTTTTTAATTAAAAGAGAGCACCACCTCCAAAGGATAATGATCAGAGATAAACGGAGCGCCATAGTCACCATCAAGCACATGATACTCCAGGCACTCTATCTTACGGCCACGATAGAACACATGGTCTATCACGCTATTCTTTTTCATCCGGCCAAAATTATTAAAAGTGCCCTTCTCCTCAGTAACATTAGCTGTAGTGCGAGCTGCAAACATAAACTCGTTCAGTGGTTCGAATATCTCATCCTCGGGCAACACATTGAAATCACCACCAAGGATTACAGTAGCTCTCTCACCCGCAATCTCCTTTATCTTCTCAATGATCAGTTTGATAGACTCTGTCTGCGCTACCCTACCTCTATGATCAAGGTGGGTGTTAAAGTAGTAAAATTTCTTTCGGGTCTCTTTATCACGCAAGCGAACCCAAGTAACAGTACGATGACATGCTGCATCCCAGCCCATAGTCACCTTCTCGGGAGTCTCGCTCAGCCAAAAGGTTCCACTGGCAATCAGGTCAAAGCGCTCCGTATTATAATAGATTGCCATGACCTCACCTGCCATCTTACCATTATCGCGACCAACACCTACACGCTTATATTGAGGACAGACTTTGTCAATATACTTCAGATGAGCTACCATCGCCTCTTGCAATCCAAAGATGTCGGGTTTATGAGTATCCAGCATATTCTTTGTCGCATGCTGTCGATTCTCCCAGCTATTCTCCCCATCATTAGCAAGTGTGCGAATATTATAAGACACCATCTTTATCTCTATAGGGGTTCGCGCTACTATTACATTGCATACGAACAATGCAAAAAACAAAATCGCAAATATCTTCTTCATCGCCTTTTATATTTAGTTATCTGCAAAAATACAAAATCCATTTGTAAAAGCGACACGAATGATGCAAAAAAGATTTATTTGACCTATTATCACCCGATAAAAGAATAATGCCACTCCTTAAAAGGAATGGCATCACTCTTCATGTATTCGGGGAACAATTATCTCAGCTTAAAGTAATAGGTTATAGTACCTGTCTGATTATCGACTGCATCAATCTGATTGAAGCGAGCACGCTTGGCAGCATCTTCAGCAGCCTTACGCAACTCAGGGTTCACAGTATTGGTGCGACGATTGATACTGGTAGCTATCACCTTTCCATCGGGACTTACAGTAATGTTCACGACTACTCGACCTTCATCTTGTACGGTATTGACTGGGACAGGAAGACCGCTTCCAGAAATGCTACGACCATTAAGATCAAAGGTACCCTGCACGCCTATGCCTACAGCTTTATCTGCAGCAGCTACACCTGTCTGATCGCCCTGAGTACCCTCATTGGCTTGCTCAGTCGCTTCTCCCTTGCTACCCATTTCAAAGCCCTTGCCGAAGGCACTGGCCATCTGCTGCGCAGCACGCTCAGCAGCCAGGCGCTCAGCCTCAGCACGCTTCTGCGCCTCTAACTCCTCTGCCGTAGGCATATCTACGGTAGGCTCATCGGGCTGGGTGATAACAGGTTCTTCGGCCTGTGGCTTGGGCTGAGTCTGCGGTGCATTCTGAGTATTAGGCACATGACTCTTTATCGAGGTCACCTCTGTAAACTGGTATGACTCGGTGTGTCCCTTAGCCAGATCGGTATTACCCATCATCACGGGAATACCACTCTCCTCCTCCTGTAAAGGAGCTCGCATAGCAAGCGTCACAAGGAGCAGTATCACGAGGGCATGTACGGCGAGGGTTACCGAAAGTCCTACTATTTGACTTTTCTCTATCTTCAACGTTTCTTCTTTTTATCCGGTTTGCGGGTAGCCAATACCATCTTAAATTGGTTTTCATTGGCTATGTTCAATACATTAACAATCTCACGATAAGGCACACGCTCATCGGCATAGAGCGCAACATACATCTCAGGCTGCTTCTGCGCACACTCCTGCAAGAAAGCCGCCAACTCCTCGAGTTCGATGGGCATTTCATCATCATTACCAAAGGCAGCATAGTAGTTGAGATCCTTATCGATAATCACTCGCGTAAGGGGCTTGGCAGAGGTCTGCTGCTTGCCTTGCGGGAGCAGTACCTTGATAGCATTGGGAGTCACCATCGTAGAGGTGATCATGAAGAATATCAACAAGAGGAAGATGATATCCGTCATCGAAGCCATGCTAAAGGAGGGCGATATTTTATTTCTTCGTTTTAGACTCACGGCAATATGAATTGAAAATTAAACAATGAGAATCGAATAGAGGAAATTCCTTCCTTTAATTCTTCAAATCCATAAATGAAAGAGTCTGAGCCTCCAACACATTGGCTACATCGTTAACACGTGACACCAAGTAGTTGTAAGCAAACATAGCGATGATACCTACGATAAGACCACCTACAGTAGTAATCATAGCCTCATAGATACCACTTGACAGCAGTGTAATATCAATATTATTTCCTGCGTTAGCCATTTCCCAGAAAGCCTTTACCATACCAAGAACAGTTCCCAAGAAACCAATCATAGGAGCACCAGAAGAGATGGTAGCCATTACAGACAGACCCTGCTCAATCTTTGCCACTTCGAGGTTACCTGCATTCTCCAATGCTGCCTGTACCTCAGATGCAGGACGATCGATACGATCAAGTCCCTTCTCGATCATGTTTGACACAGGGCTATTAGTCATGCGGCAGTAGTTGATAGCTGACTTCAACTCGTTTGTCTTCACGTAGTCACGAATACGGTCCATAAATACGGGATCAACCTTACTAGCCTTGCGAATCACCATCAGACGCTCCACAAATATATAGACACAGATTACTGACAACAGCGCAAGGATTACCATAATCCATCCGCCCTTAGTAGCCATATCCCACAGATTCATCTCAGTTGCCGTCTCAACCACTTCGGTGAGTACGGGATTCTCGGCCATTTCGTTCACGGCCTGTTGTGCTTGTAAAAATAACATTTTCTTAATCTTCTATTTAACTATTAATTATTTCGATTTCTTCAGACACTCTTTGTAACGCTTTATCGTCTCGGAGATACCCAGATAAAGGGCGTCACAAATGAGAGCATGGCCTATAGACACCTCATCGAGATGAGGTACACACTCAGCAAAGTAGGCCAAATTCTCCAAACTAAGATCATGACCAGCATTCAAGCCCAAGCCTGCCTTGCGAGCCGCCGCAGCTGCAACGACATAGGGCGCCACTGCCTCTTCACGATTGGCCGCATAACCAGCCGCATAAGGTTCGGTATAGAGCTCTACACGATCGGCACCAGCCTTAGCAGCATACTCAATCATCTTCACATCGGGATCGACAAAGATAGAGGTGCGAATACCCGCCTCACTGAAAGTCGCTACTACCTCGGTAAGAAACTCTTGGTTTGCCATAGTATCCCATCCATGATTTGATGTCAGTTGATCTGGAGCATCGGGCACAAGTGTCACCTGAGCAGGCTTTACCTGCAGCACCAAATCGATAAACTCCCGACTGGGATACCCTTCAATATTAAACTCTGTTGTCAACAAGGGGCGCAGTGCATAAACATCAGCACGACGTATGTGGCGTTCATCAGGACGCGGATGTACTGTGATACCCTGAGCGCCCATTGCTTCGCAGTCTAAGGCAAAGCGACACACATCAGGATTGTTGCCACCGCGTGCATTGCGCAGCGTAGCCACCTTGTTTATATTTACACTAAGTTTCGTCATATATATCCGAAAAATGTATTACCTTTGCTATGCGTTTTTCCTAATAACGCATTTTCGCTACAAAGTTAATAGGAAAAAAGCAGAATTTATACCTTTTTAAATAAAAAGATTAGCACCCATGCGATTTGCCCTATTTGGAAACACCTATGAGACCTATAAGTCGGTACATGCCGAGCAGTTGCTGCGTATTCTCTCACACTACGGAGATGAGGTATATGCAGACCCCGACTTTTACCGTTTTCTACGTGAAGAGCAACCCTTCGCCTTTGAGCCTGCAGGTATCATCAGTGATCTGACAGGGCAAGATATAGACATGGCCATCAGTCTTGGCGGCGACGGCACCTTCTTGAAAGCTGCTCGCTGCGTAGGCAAGACCAATATCCCTATCGTAGGTATCAATACTGGCAGACTGGGATTCCTGGCAGATGTATCAGCCGATGAGATGGAAAACTTCTTTGCACAATTACATGAGGGCCGATATATCGTACGCGAACGCAGCTTACTAGAACTTATCGTGAATGACGATACCGAACATCCTGCTTATGCGCTTAATGAGGTTACCGTATCAAAGCACGATAGTTCCTCAATGATTGCCGTGCGCACTACCATCAATGGAGAACATTTGGCCACATACATGGGAGATGGGCTCATCGTGGCAACACCCACAGGATCTACAGCCTACTCGCTTAGCGCAGGAGGCCCTATCATCTACCCACAAGCTGATGTATTTGTTCTTACTGCCGTAGCGCCACATAGTTTGGGTGTACGCCCTATGGTTATTGCAGATGACAAGACATTACATCTCTCCATAGAGAGCCGAAACGGTAGTTTCCTCGTAGCTATCGATGGCATCAGCTGCAGTTACCCAGAGCAAACCACCCTAACGCTACGAAAAGCCCCACACACCATCCGCGTAGTCAAACAAGAGGACAGCACCTTCTTCCGCACTCTGCAAAGCAAGATGATGTGGGGAACTGATCCGAGAGAGTAATAAGGAATAGAACATATTTTCTTCCCCATAAAAAAGCATTTTATAAAATGAAAAGAGTAGTCCGATTTATCATCGTCATCCTCTATATCCTCATAGCGTCATACGGCTGTTATAACGCTTGGAAGTACGGCAGTCATTTCTTTCTGTACTTCACCAACTTGGGCAACCTCTATTGCTTAGCTTTGATGATCAACGAATTGGTCCGACTCATACGCCGCAAGTCTATTTCTTTACCACTGTTGCAGTGGGAGTTTGCTGGTCTCATCACCATCATTGTCATCAGCGTGGTATATAACTTATTGTTAGGAGATCCTACATCACCATCTTACTGGGCCAACAAACCCAGCGTATGCCTACATCTTATCACACCTATACTCTACACCTTCTACATACTCACCACTCGCCCCATACGTAAGGTAAATGTAGGCGGTGTACAAAGCAGCATACTACTCCCCTACCTATATGTCGCATTTATCTACGTACGACATTTCATTACGGGAGATAACTGGTTCCCATACTTCTTCCTTGACCTCAACCGCATTGGTTGGAGTGGAGCTCTCTGCTGGATAATTGGACTTACCGTGATATTTGCATTGATTGGCATTGTCTTTATTTATATAGGAAGACGGCGCACAAGAACTGCACGCCGTCTTTAGAGTCAAGCACCTATCGCACTATTAAAGATAGCGGTAGTTGTAGTATGTACCTTCTGCAGTGTCAGTCGGGATAATATACTTATCTAGCAACTTTTGCAGTTCTTTTACTGTATTTCCTTCAGGCTTGCGGCTATATTGATAACCTGCTTGCTTCTTAGTAAGAGGCTTATCGCTCTTTTCGGTCTGTCCCACAAAGTGTTCCTTACCGTGAGCCCAGTTCCATTCGAAATAGAAGTAGTCTACACCCGTACAATCATGCTCAAAGAAGTACTCCCAACGTGGCAGGTAGTAGTCTTTAAGCAAACCTTGCCATGAGCGGTACGAGTAGTCACGAAGTCTACCACCATTATTCTGAGCGTAGTCACCCCAAGTGGTAATCAATGTACGCGCGTTATTAAACTCGTACCAATCTGCCGTAGCAGTAGTGCCGCCATAAACTTCAGCAGCAGCATCTCGCGCCTCCTCAGTCCACTTACCTAAGCGGAAGTTTAAGTTAGTTCCCTTAAAGACATCCACATCAGCAATAAGTGCGAGGAAAGCATCACGACGCGTGATATAGGTCTCATCTGTCGAGAAGCTATCTCCGGCAGCCTGCTTAGCTTCCTTAATACCGAGCAACAAATCGTATGCATAGTCTGCCATTACAGCACCGCCAAGTTCCACGAGATCATAGTAATAGTTACTTTCTTGGACAGAGCCCTTCTTCAAGCCAAGAGTCTTACTTTGGCTTAATAGCTTATAGGTAGCATCGATAAGCATTTGGCGACGTTCCTTGGTATAAACCGCACCAGCATGATTAATCGTCTTACCCCAAGTGCTGGCAGGACGAGCATCCAAGTTGGGACGCGCACCCCACACATCTTCTACCGGGCCCTGTATAGCATCGGCGCCATAATTGAGCACACCCTGTCGGAGCAGTTCCCATGCTTCTTGCACCACTTTATTATCTGCGCCATAGCGTGCAGTTGCGTAATCCTTCACCCAAGCCTGCATGTCGGGCTTTTTACCCATCCAAGGCAATTGGAAGATAAGGTCATAGACTACGGGAGTCTGCTCTATCGCCTCGGGAGCCACACCTATACCCTTGATCGTAGTATACTTACTCTTATAAGTGAAATAGTTGTCAGCTACATTATTGAGTCGTCCCATCAAGCCAGAGCGACCTCCAAAGTTAGGGATAGCACAGAAAACAGCATCTTGCGGAGCATATCCGTTAAAGGTATCAAACTTAGGCATTCCATCAGAGAAGAGGTCGAGTACGACAAGACGTCCTTCGGGGACAGCATCGAGAGCTAACTTCTTGCTATGATTCCACTGCCATTGCTGAATAACCCACTGTGAGCCCTTCTTTGCAGCCTCCATCACATCATAGATTGCTCTATAGGCCTCAGAGTACTTACCGCTACGGATACCACCACCTTCGTGGAAGGGGTCCATAGAGTAATACTGGCTCTCGCCCATCACCTCTTCCAGACATGCGTAGTAGTCGGCAGCAATCTCCGCAAAGCGCTCAGCTGTAGGATCTATTATACGAGGGCGAACATAGCCACACCACAGTCCACCATTGGGGTCGGTAGCTACACCAGTCTTTTCGGTAAAGTTGCTCGGTATCATACCTGAGAATCCAGGCAGTACGGGCTGCATACCTAACTCACGCTGGCGATTGACAATGTTTGTCGCAAGGGTCTGCTGGCGCGCATACCATGCATCGTCTTGAACACCGCCCCAGCCATCAAGACCTGTTCCACCCCATCCTTCGAGGTTATTCATACCCCACCAAGCAGTAAAGGCTGGTCCTGCCACGAAAGCTTTTGCCTCCTCGTCGGAATAGTTATATTTGCGCTTACCACCCTCTTCGAGCGTGAGGAACTTGCGCCACACCTCTTCCAAACCTACAATCTGCAAGGGCATATTGATTCCATGCAGTGCCATCCAGTCAATCTCTTGCTGCCAGCGCTTCCATGTCCACGAAGTCATCGAATAGCCAAAAGTGCAGTAATTAAAGTAGTAGCGATACTTAGCATCACAGATATGCTTCTCCTCTGCCGAGGGGAGAGGCAAACGACGCAATTTTGCGTAAGCCACGCCATCAGCCTTTTCATTCAGCGAGTTCCATGCAATATTTATATTTGCATAGTAATTGAGATACCAGCCCAAGCCAGTAGTGATCGCGCTGAGGCTATTACCCTTGACAAGTACCTTACCGTCTTGAGCGCCAATCACAAAATACTCTTGCTCGCCATCTGCCGAGCTATCAAGCACAAACTCAAACTTCTCTGCAGTGCCACGACCACCAATACGATCTGCGAGAGCTGTCACGGCTTCAGGGTTTACCACAAATTCCGATTTTGCCCATCCTGCGGTGAATCCACATACGAGGAGCAATAGTGTTACCAAAATAGTCTTCTTCATCATATTTTACTTTCCTTTGATTATACCAGATCTTTCATTGACAGACTGATGCGCTTGCGAGCATAGTCCACCTCAAGCACACGTACTGTGACGTGTTGGTGTACCGACACGATAGTGGTAGGATCACTCACAAAGCGATCGGCCAACTGAGACACGTGTACCAAGCCATTTTCCTTGACACCGATATCAACGAAGCAACCAAAGTTTGTCACATTGGTCACAATGCCTGGAAGCACCATGCCGGCCTTTACATCTTCGATAGAGCGTATGCGCTCATCAAAGCTCCACACCTCAATAGCTTGGCGCGGATCACGGCCTGGTTTTTCCAGCTCGCTGAGGATGTCTTGTAGAGTAGGAAGGCCCACACTATCGTTCACATATCGGTTCACATCAATCTTCGCTCTCAGTTCAGCCTTTGCAATGAGTTCGCTCACCGTGCAGCCCAGATCCTTGGCCATCTGCTCTACAAGGCGATAACGCTCGGGGTGAACGGCAGAGTTGTCAAGCGGATTTTTAGCTTCGGGTATGCGCAAGAATCCTGCAGATTGCTCAAAGCTCTTCTCGCCCATACGCGGAACACGCTTCAACTCGCTTCGTGAAGCAAACGGACCATGCTCCGCGCGATAATCGACAATATTTTGTGCCAGCGTAGCACCCAAGCCCGACACATAGGTCAGTAAGTGCTTGCTCGCAGTATTCACATTTACACCCACCGAGTTTACACAATGCTCCACGGTACGGTCGAGCGACGATTTTAGTTCACTTTGGTTCACATCATACTGATACTGCCCCACTCCAATAGATTTGGGGTCGATCTTTACAAGTTCAGCCAGAGGATCCATCAAGCGACGTCCTATAGAGACTGCTCCACGCACCGTGACATCGTAGTCAGGGAACTCATCTCTTGCCACCTGCGAGGCCGAGTAGATGGATGCACCATCTTCGCTCACGACAAACACCTGCAAGGCGCGATCGTAACGCTGCGAAGTGACAAATTGCTCCGTCTCACGGCTGGCAGTACCATTACCAATAGATATCGCTTCTATCTTATATTGCTCCACCAGACGAGCAAGCTTGCGTGCTGCCCCCGCATAGTCCGACTTTGGGGGATGAGGATAAATCGTCTCATTATGCAAGAGGTTGCCCTGCGCATCGAGGCACACGACCTTACACCCCGTGCGGTAACCCGGATCGATAGCCAGCACACGCTTTTGCCCCAAGGGTGCCGCCAGAAGCAGTTGCTTGAGGTTAGCGGCAAATACGCGTATCGCCTCCTCATCAGCTTTCGCCTTTGAGCTATGGGCATATTCAGTCTCTATGGATGGGCGCAGCAAACGCTTGTAGCCATCGCGAACAGCCAATGCGACCTGCTCGGCACATTCTCCACTGGAGCGCACAAACTGACGTTCGAGGCGCTCTACCGCCACGGCATCATCGGCTGGAGCTATACTTACGCGGAGGAACCCTTCATTCTCGCCACGACGTATGGCCAGCATACGATGCGAAGAGCAGCGCGAGAGAGGTTCGCTCCAGTCAAAATAGTCTCGATACTTATCGGCCTCAGCCTCTTTGCCTGCGATAACCTTAGAGGTGATGCGTGCCTCGCGAGCAAAGATATTGCGCACCGTACTGCGCGAGCGCTCACTCTCATTTACCCATTCTGCGATAATATCTCGAGCTCCCTGCAGGGCCTCATCAGCATCCTTCACCTCACCCTTGACAAAGCGCATAGCCATCGACTCCACTCCATTAGAGTTTTGCGCCATCAGCATCTTGGCCAACGGCTCCAGCCCCTTGCCACGTGCCACCTCAGCGCGAGTGCGACGTTTAGGTTTATAGGGGAGATAGATATCTTCCAGCTCTGTGGCATCCATACATCGCTTGATACGAGCGCGCAATTCATCAGTAAGCTTACCCTGTTCCTCGATGGTGGTCAAGACAGTCTCTTTGCGCTTTTCCAACTCCTGTAGCTTCTTGTAGGCCGTATCAATCGCCGCAATCTGCACCTCATCAAGCCCCCCTGTCGCCTCCTTGCGGTAGCGACTGATAAAGGGGATAGTAGCGCCCTCGGCCAATAGCTTCAGCGTATTGGCCACAGCATGCTCGGCCAGGTGTAGGGTTTGTGATATATATCGTTCCATGTCGTATATTCTTGCACTTTCAATCGGTAAAGGTACAGACTTTATTCGAGCCTCGCAAATTTCACCACTAAAACATCTCAGATTATCCAGCCTTACGCGCGCGCGTAAAATTATAGGTACACGGGAGTGAAGCAGATGAGACAAATCATACACCTGCGATAAATATTTATCAGACCTGCGTGCCGATGACGATGCAGGTGCGATAATTTGCGCATGCTTTGTCACGCGATGTGGATGTGAGGAGAATTATTGGTGAAATGTGAAAAATATTGCAATCAGAACAAACTTTTAGACTAAAAATGCGTTAAAAAGAGGCATTATTTATAAAAAAGAAGATGTAATCGGAAAGTTTTACATTAATTTTCGCTGCAGAATGAATAAAATGTTGTACCTTTGTCGCCCGATTGGCCACATCTATTCGTGTGCGACCATAAAAAAAGAAGAAAATGGGCAAGTTTGACAGTTATAAGATAGACCTGAGAGGTATGAAAGAGGTGAACGCCTCTTACGACTTGAGTGTCGATAACGAATTCTTCGCCCACATTGACGGCCCCGAGGTGCAGAAGGGCAAGGTTCAGGTGACACTTGACGTACATCGTAGTGTCGACGTGTATGAGATGAGCTTCGTGCTCGATGGCACGATTAAGGTTAATTGCGACCGCTGTCTCGACGAGATGGACCTTGACATTCACACTAAAGGTCAGTTGCAAGTAAAGCTGGGCGCCGACTATGGCGAACAGGGCGACGTGGTGATAATCCCCGAAGCAGAGGGTATCATCAACGTTGCTTGGTATATTTATGAGTTTATCGCTCTGGCTATACCGATGAAGCATGTACATGCTCCCGGCAAGTGCAACAAAGAGATGTCCGGCAAGCTGAGCAAGCATCTGTTGCGTTCGGCCGACGACGAAGAGTTCGAAGGCGGCGAGGCAATCACGTTCGGCGACGAAGCGGACGAAGCGGAAACACCAGTGGATCCGCGTTGGGAAGGTTTAAAGAAGATAATTAATAATTAAAACTAAAAGAAATGGCACATCCTAAAAGAAGACAATCGAAGACCAGAACTGCCAAGAGAAGAACTCACGACAAGGCAGTAGCTCCTACATTGGCCATCTGCCCCAACTGCGGCGAGTGGCATGTAT
>JAFZFF010000062.1 GCA_017556045.1 Bacteroidaceae bacterium
CCCTTAAATAAGACTTCCTATGAACGATTATTTTGATGACAAAGAGGAGCGCACCGCTGTGCGCTCCTACACCAAGGGTGAGCTGGCTATGCTCTATAGTCCGCGAGCCAAGTATGAGAGTGCTATCCGTATGCTCAACCGCTATCTGCATCGCTGCCGTGGGCTCCTCGATGAGCTTATGGCCATGGGCTACCGCCCTGATGACCGCCGATTTACGCGGCCTCAGGTGAAACTGATATTTGACTATCTGGGCGAGCCGTGATTGTGCCTTGTACCATGAGCTGAGGGCTCCGCTATATGTGCAACCCCAGGCTCATGGCTCATCGCTCTTGACCATCGTCTTCATCATGTTCGCTACGTCGTAGTGGCGGTAGAAGTAATGCTTGTCTCTTACCTTATACCTCAGTGCGAGCCATCGGTCGAAGGGCTTGGCAAAGATGGTACCCTCGATGGCCTTCATATTGCTCAGGTTGAGAGGTACGCGTGCCTTGCCCCACCCACGGGCACGCAGGCGCTTGACGAAGCGCGTATGGCTGGCGTCATAGCCGAGGTAGTCCACCAGTATGCGGTATATGCCCCACCATTGGCGGCCCATGTGTATGAGGTATGTGCCGTCGTCAAGCTTTATGTTCATCAGGTCGGTGATGATGGCATCCACCTTCACGTCCTGCTCGTCGCCCGTGACCTCCTCCAGCTGGTAGAATCGGCGCTGCATATCCTCGCACGTCAGCCTCATCTCCTCGTAGCGCTCGGTCCACTCCCTGATCTCCGCCGTCTGCTCCTCGATGGTGCGGTTGAGGTAGTCAATGCTCCTCTCCGCGAGGCTCAGCTGCGAGTCCTTGAGTTTGAGCTGCTCTTCGAGCAGGGCTATCTTCTGTTGTAGTTTGGCGATGTCGCGCTCTTGGCGCAAGGCGGCAATATTCTTGGCCGCAGGTGTGGCGGTATGCTTCTTCATAAAGGAGATTTTAAGGGTTAATAGATGGTGAAGCGAGCGAAGTATCTTCGCGATTTCTAATGGCAAAGATACGTGTAAGCGAGCGAAATATACATCAAGTTTACTTGAATGTTTTTCACAGCGAGCGAAGTATCTTCGCAATTATCTAATTGCAAAGTTACTAAAAAAAGTGTTAACCACCCTCGTGTATGAGCGATAAAATGAGGGGGCAAAAGCAGACTTTTTTTGGTCTGCTTTTTTCGTCATCAGGGGCAAAATGTACAAAGCAGACTTAAAAGCAGACTTTTTGCTCCATCGCTTCATACAGTGGTAGAGAGTGGGTATCTTTGCATCACGATACATACATTAACCCTTAATCACGATAAGCCATGACCCGAAAAATCGAACAGCCCTTTTTTAGAAAACGCCTTTCCCTTTTTTCAGAAACGAACCTGCCTTTTTCAGAAAAGGGCTGTTCGTTTTTCTCACCACCTCCCGAGTGGCTGGATCGCGTGGCGGTATGGATAGTTTCCGCCATTCCGCCAATCCGCCACTATATATATATTTATTGATGCACAAACCTTAAAATATGACCGATATGAATGACAATCAAACGATTAACACCGATGTACTACAACTCATCAACAACCCCACGGTAAACGCACCGACCATCTCACGCTTCATCGAGGAGTACTTCTCAGAGCTCGTCCCCGACAGTGATTACTTCGCTCACCTCGTGCGCGACGATGTAGGTGGCGAGATGCTGCCACCCCTGCCTGCCGAGGTCATCGCTCGCCTGCCTCGCTACTACACCGCCGTGACCGACCTCTACGATGCACCCTTCCTCAAGACCTCACAGGCCACCGCCCTCTTTGCCCTCACCAGTTCGATGATGCCCAACAGCTATGTGCGCCATGGCAAGCGCTTGGTGTCGCCCGCCGTCATGGTCATCCACTATGGTACGAGCGGTGCGGGTAAGGGTAACATCAGCGACCTGCGCACCCTATTCGAGGCTGTGGACCGCCGCCGCATCGAGGAGAGCGAGCATGCACTGCAGCAGTATGACTATGACCTCGAGGCCTATAAGCAGAACCTCAAGTGCCACTTTGCCGACCGCAAGGAGGTGCAGCCCACAGGCCGCCGTGCTCCCGAGGGACTGCAACGACCCAAGAAGCCTCTGCGCCGCTCACTGGAGATACCCGCCGACACCTCGTCGGCCGACTTCGTGCTGCGCCTCAAGGGCAACGAGCCTTACCCCTCGCTCTTGATGAGTGAAGAGCTGCTCACCACCATCTCGGCCAACCGAACGAAGCATGGCGACTTCGTACACTACATACTCAACTGCTACCACGAGGAGCATATCCACCGTGGCCGTAAGACCGACGATGAGGACACCATCGTGCACCGCCCCCGTCTGGCCATGCTGCTCAGCGGCACTATGGGCGCCATCCGCCAGTTTATCCCCTCCGTGGAGGACGGACTTGCCTCGCGTATGCTCTTCGTGGAGCTGCCCTTTGCCCTACCCTGGATAGACGAGCTTACCGACGCTGAAGCACACCGCTTCAACAGCACCCTGCGCGAGACGGCCGATGTAGCTACACAGCTCTATGAGGCACTGCGCCGCTTCGACTCTTCGCAGACCAAGGTAACCCTCTCGCTCAGCGAACACCAGAGCCGCTATATCAATCGCGTGATGGCACGGATGAACGATCACTTCTTCTTCCTCTACGGCCATCAAGACATCGTGCCTGCCGTACGTCGTCGCCACCTCGATGCCAAGCGCCTCATGCTGCAGGTAGCCCTCATGCGTCGCTACGAGCAGTGCGGCTCATGGCTGGAGGCCTTGGCCGAGCCCGCCATCACCATCGATGATGACGACATCGACACTGTGCTCTTCATCGCCTACTGGAGCGTACAGCAGACCATGCACCTCTACCGCCGACTGGTGCGCTACGACGATACGGAGTCCATGCCCACCACGCTGACAAAGCCCGAAGAGGTGCTCGCCCGACTGCCTCATGAGTTCACCCGAGCCGATGCGGTGCGTGTCGGTGGAGAATTTGGCGTTGCCGTGCGTACCATCGAGCGATACTTGACTATATGGCAGAAAACCAACGTAATAGAATCCGTTTCGCGAGGCCATTACCGCCGTGTCACTGTATAACATATATATAGTGGCGGATTGGCGGAATGGCGGAAACTCTTCCCTCTTCACTCTTCTCTTTTCACTCTTAACTCTTCACTCTTAACTCTTCACTCATATGAATCACCGTTACCGTCTCGCTCACTCACGAGAAATCAAGAAAAACCGTTGGAACAATGTATGCCCCTCATGTGGCCAACATAAGTTCTCCCCCTATATCGACACCGTGACCAACCAGCCCATTGCCGCCAAGGAGTGTGGGCGCTGCTGCCGCGAACGTAGCTGTGCCTATCACATGACACCCAGCCAGTGGTTCAAGGACAACCCACCCGAGAAGCGCGAGTGGCTACCACGCGAGCAGTATGCAGAGCTGATGCGGCAGCGGAGAAAGGAGGCGGAACAAATACGTAAGCAGCCTGCCAACTCTCCCTCTGTTTATAGAGGGAGTACGGCAGAGCCGGGAGGGAGTTCCAAACGAAGTGCGGAGCAAGATGAAACTACGCGCTCCGCTTGTAACGCCCCCGCCCTAACGGGCACCCCCTCTATAAACAGAGGGGGAGTTAATAACTACCTCTCCCACATGTCCACCCTCTGCACCCAAACCCGCTCCGACAAGAACCACCTCGCCCGATGGCTATGCACCCTCTTCCCCGAGAATCGGGTAGCCGAGGTGCTCGCCCGATACCACACAGGCAGCACCCGCGACGGCCGCATCATCTACTGGCAGATCGACGAGCGCGGGCAGGTACGAGCAGGCAAGGTGATGGCCTACAATCCCGATGGACACCGCAGAAAAGAAAAGACCCCCTCTGTCTTGCAGACATCTCCCCCTCTATGGGGAGAAGGCCCTCCTGTGTGTTGGGTACATTCGATGAAGATAGACGGCATCCGCTTCGATGAGATGCTGGCGCCCCAATGCCTGTTTGGACTCAGTCTTCTAAACGCCGAGCACACGGTTTCAACCACAGATTTCACGGATTACTCTGATTATTCGGCAGATAGCAATAGTACACGACAAGAAAAAAATCCGTGTAATCCGTGGTCAGAAAGAATAGGAGTCGTCGAAAGCGAAAAGACCGCCCTCATCCTCAGCCTCCTCTGCCCCGACAAGGTATGGCTTGCCACGGGCGGCAAGGCGAACCTGAAGGAGGCGATGCTCACGCCACTCCTCGGCTACGAGGTAGAGGTATACCCCGATGCCGATGCCCTAACCGACTGGTACGCACGCGCCGTGGAGATGAACCGCACCCTCGGCACACACCTACACATCCCCACCTGGTACTACGACCTGATGAACCACGACGAAGCATGCCGCGCAGGATGGGACCTCGCGGATGTGTTGCTCAGGTAGTCTGCCCGTGTATGATATTCTATTTCAACGAATAGGAACAGCGCCGTAACGAAAAAACTACGGTTTTTTTTACGTAAATGAAAAGTTTTACTAACTTTGCGAAAACTAAAAACACATTAGCGGTAGCCTTAATGAGGTTCTGACTATTTGTTAATGGTGAATTGAATTTATAGAGCCTCCTTACATTTGTCCGGAATATGAAAAAAAGTCTTTTGGTCAGATTTTTAGCCGTGTTGGCTATATTGTTGCCAACATCATGTACGCAGTTATTTAATTTTGAGGAACATCTTAGTGTTACGTCTGAAGAAGAGTCGGAACTAATTCAAGGGAAATGGGAGCTCGTCAGAGTTGGAAGTAGTCTACATCTTGAAGATGGTTTGGAGTATGTAGATGTTGATAATCCTCCGTTAATTAGTGGGATAGAGTCTCTCGAAATAATTAATGATGAGGAGGGTTTTCCAATTTTCAACTTTACTTTTAGAGAAGAAAGAAAAATCACTCATATTGCATTTATTGATGACGTAAGACATGAAACTTATACTTGGCATTCATCTTATTCAGTCATTCCAAGTGAATGTTTTATGAGGTTTGGGTTTGATGATGAAGGAGAGTACTTTTATTCCTACGAAGGAGGAGACTGGGGTGGTGGTGTGAATTGCAGTTTCGATCTTTATGGACTCGAAAGAGGAGATAAGTACACTGTAAACAGAATGATTATTCATGGTGGCTCACCTACGTCAACTACGTATTATGAATTTAAGCCACTATAGGCGTTTCCATAGTAGACGACGTCACTAAAAATGGAAGTAAAGGGGCTATATCTAAAAAATATAGTTAACTTTGTTCGCCAAACATGTAAACATATACATACTTAAAACATACATTATCATGAAAAGAATCCTTCTCCCCTTGCTACTGAGCGTGCCCATGCTCATGGCAGCCGAAGACCTACAGGTGAGTAGCCCCGATGGTAACCTCAAGGTGACCCTATCGGACAACGACGGCAAACTGTCGTACACCGTCGCCTACAAGGAGCATAGCATCATCGAATCATCGCCGCTGGGACTCAGCACCAACGTGGGCGACTACACCAAAGATGCCAAACTCATGGAACACAAGACGAGCACCAGGGATGAGCACTACACGCTCAACCGTGCCAAGGTGAGCAACGTACACTATGTGGCCAACAGCTTGTGGGCCCTCTACGAATACCCTGGCGGACGCAAAATGAGCCTCACATTCAACGTGAGCAACAACGATATCGCCTTTCACTACACCTTAAACCCCTTCGGCGAAAGACGATGTGCCGTGGTACATAGCGAGGCTACAGGATTTGACTTCCCTGAGGGTACCACCACATTCCTCACTCCACAATCTGACCCCATGGTGGGATGGCAGCGTACCAAGCCAAGCTACGAGGAGGAGTATGTGGCTGATGAGCCTATGGGCACACCATCGAGATATGGAAAGGGATATACCTTCCCCGGACTGTTCCATATCGGTGACTGCTGGGCACTCATCTCAGAGACTGGCCTCACGGGTAACTACTGTGGCTCACGCCTGAGCGAAGGCACCAAGGATGGCCTCTACACCATCGCCTACCCCATGGAGGGTGAGAACAATGGATTCGGCAGCACTGGCGCACAGATCGCTCTGGCTGGTAGCACTCCGTGGCGCACCATCACCGTGGGCGACAACCTCAAGCCTATCGTGGAGACTACGGTCCCCTTCGACGTGGTGAAGCCCCTCTACGAGCCCTCTATCGACTATAAGTTTGGCCGTGGCTCATGGCACTGGATGATATGGGACGATCATTCGTGCAACTTTGAAGACGTGAAGAAGTTTATCGACCTCTCTGCCGAGATGGGATGGGAGTATACGCTTATCGA
This sequence comes from Bacteroidaceae bacterium, assembly GCA_017556045.1. Lineage (GTDB taxonomy): Bacteria > Bacteroidota > Bacteroidia > Bacteroidales > Bacteroidaceae > UBA1189. Next base: position 6,318 of record JAFZFF010000062.1, read on the forward strand.
TGCCTTGTGGGACAAGCAGATCGGTTACGAGAAGACAGAGGAGCTCATCCGCTATGCACAGGACAAGGGTGTAGAGGTGTTCCTATGGTACAACTCTAACGGTGCGTGGAACGATGCGCCTCAGGGTCCTCACCACTGCATGTCTAACCCCATCGCCCGCAAGAAGGAGATGCAATGGATGAAGAAGGTAGGTGTCAAGGGTATCAAGGTAGACTTCTGGGCTGGCGACAAGCAGGAGACCATACGCCTCTACGAGCAGGTGCTCTCTGACGCTAACGACTATGGCATCATGTGTGACTTCCATGGCTGTACTATACCTCGTGGCTGGGAGCGCATGTATCCCAACTACGTCGGTAGCGAAGCGGTATTGGCATCGGAGAACCTGAAGTTTAACCAATACTGGGACGACAACGAGGCTTACAACGCATCGCTCCACCCCTTCATCCGCAACACCATTGGCTGCATGGAGTTTGGTGGCACCATCCTCAACAAGCGCCTCAACCGCACAAATGACGGAGGTAGCACACGCCGCACGGGCGATGCCTTCCAGATCGCTACAGCTGTGCTCTTCCAGAATCCTGTACAGTTTTTCGGCATCACTCCCAACAACCTCGAGGATGCTCCCGCAGAGGCTATGGAGTTTATGCGAGGCATACCGACCACATGGGACGAAACTCGCTATATCGACGGATACCCCGGCAAATATATCATCCTCGCACGCCGCAACGGCAGCGTATGGTATGTAGCTGCTATCAACAATACAGGCGCAGATCTGAAGACTGAGGTGGATCTCGACTTCCTGACTGGCTCATCAGCTAAGCTCTATGCAGATGGCAAGGAGCTCGCATTCGGCACCAAGAGCCTCATCTTCAAGAAGAACAAGAAGGTGAAGCTCACCATACCGCACAATGGCGGATGTGTCATCGTGGAAAACAAGGAGTGGAGTGGCAACCCTATCCTCCCGGGATTCCATGCTGACCCTGAGGTGATGTACTCAGAGAAGACAGGTCGCTACTACATCTACACCACTACAGACGGACAGCCTGGCTGGGGTGGATGGTACTACACCTGCTTCTCATCGGACAACCTCGTGGACTGGCGCTACGAGGGCATCAACTTCGACGTACGCAACCAGACCACCTGGGCCAGCGGTAATGCGTGGGCACCTGCCATCATCGAGAAGCGTGTCAACTATGAGCATAAGTACTACTTCTACTTCAGTGGCGATGCAGGTCACCGCAAGGGAAAGGCTATCGGCGTAGCTGTAGCTGACAATCCCGAAGGACCCTTCACCGACGCGCTCGGAAAGCCTCTGGTAGACTATCTGCCCGAGGGTCAGCGCCATGGCCAGCAGATCGACGTAGATGTATTCACCGACCCCGACACGGGCATCAGCTATCTCTACTGGGGCAATGGCTACATGGCCGGAGCTGAGCTCAACAACGACATGATAAGCATCAAGGAGGGTAGCGTGACACTGATGACTCCCGAGGGAGGCACGCTCGAGGACTATGCCTTCCGCGAGGCTCCCTACGTATTCAAGCGCAACGGACTGTATTACTTCCTATGGAGTGTAGACGACACGGGATCGCCCAACTACCATGTAGCGTATGGCACATCGACCTCTCCCCTCGGCCCCATCAAGGTGGCAGAGGAGCCTGTCATCCTCATACAGCGCCCCGAAGATGAGATCTATGGCCCTGCACACAATAGTGTGTTGCAGATTCCCGAGAAGGATGAGTGGTATATCGTATATCACCGCATCAACAAGAACTACCTCGACTGGCAGAAGGGTCCGGGATGGCATCGCGAGACCTGTATAGACAAGATGGAGTTTTACCCCGATGACCGCATCAAGCCCGTAGTACCTACACATAAGGGCGTACAGCGCATCAAGTAAAAGAAGGATATAACAAACAAAATATAAGGCTGGTTCAACGAATCAGCCTTTTTCTTTTAAAGTAAAATTATTGGTATAAATTTCCCTTTCAAGATTTCACTTTTCTACGAAAACTTACTACATTTGCGCCACTTGTACTAACAAATAGAGGTATGAAACGCTTATTCACGTTGATGGTGTTGCTCGTGGGGCTGTCGGTAGCGACAGTATACGGACAGATATACAAGTATATAGGATTAGATGATGGACTGAGTTCGCGCAACGTGTATGCCGTACAGCAAGCAGAGGGGGGATTCATGTGGTTTCTCACAGACAATGGCATAGACCGCTACGATGGTAGTGAAATCAACCAATATACCATAGACATCGATGATGTGAAGTTTACGGAATATTCGTCGAGCCGATTTATCTACGACGCCACCAATGACGACCTATGGCTGGCTACTGGTAGCGGAAGAATAATACGATACAACAAGCGCAACAATAGATTTGAGATGCTATATGTGCCCGACGTACAGTATAAGCGATCAGATATCATGCGCTGTGCGGCGTCACCCATCGACGAAGAGGGCAACATATGGATCTTCGTGGGCGAGCAGGCCTTCTGCTACAACACACTTACACTCAAGGGACGAGAGATACAGCTGAAGGGCACCGACAATAGCATCACGTATGCGGCTGTTGCCCCCATCGGGAACTCTGCACTATACATCGGCACCAAGGGAGGCATATATTGGGCTACGGTAACGGATGACGTCATGGACCTCAAACCCGTAGATTGTCTGATGGGGCAAGAGATTAATGTAAACACCCTACACTACTGCGCCGAACAGGGCATACTGCTCATCGGCACGGAGGATGCTGGTATCATGGCATACAGGGAGCTGACAAACGAATTGGTACACCACAAGGAGCTGCTACCCGACGTACGCGTGACAAAGATCATACCGCACGGAAGCGAAGAGATACTATTTGCGACCAATGCGGCTTGTGTATACCGCATGGCACTGAAAGACTGTGTGCCCCACCCCTACCTCAGCGCCGACTACACCACCGACTACCGAATGAATACGGACAACGTGGCGGATATCACCATCGATAGCGAGGGACAGCTGTGGATGTGCTCATTCCCCAAAGGGCTGACGGTACGCAATGACAAGTACCCAGCGCTAAACTGGATGAGACGCTCAAACCTCAACGTAAACACGCTCACCAACAATGGCATCAACTACATCCTCGAGGATGGTGACCATGACATATGGTATGCCACGGACAATGGCGTGAGTATGTATGACACGGATCTGCACCAGTGGTATACGCTGCTATCGATGGCAGACGAGTCGCCCAACCCTAACCACGACTTTCTCACAATGTGTGAGGTAAAGCCAGGCATCATCTTGCTGGGCGGATACGCAGCAGGCATCTATATCATAGAGAAGGAGAGCAAGAAGGTGAGCTTCGTGAAGCCCGACCTGGTGATCCCCGAGAAGTACATACAGACGATGCATCTCGACAAGAGCGATGGTAGCGTATGGGTAGGTGGCGAGAACCAGCTCTTCAACATCACGTATGATGGTAAGCTGAAGGTGAACTATGCTGAGGTCTTCGGCGGCATCAACTACATCACTCAGCGCGACGACAACAACCTCTGGATAGGTACCAAGAACGGACTCTACTGCTTTGACAAGCAGAAGCGCGAGAAGCGTCGCTTATCACTACCTCTCGACAGATTCAAGGTGAACGCTCTGCATCAGGCTGCTGACGGCACGGTATATGTGGCCACACACCACCATGGACTCATCGTGTATAATGAGGAAGACAACTTTTACCACTGCTACAACAAAGACAATAGCGCCATCAAGAGCGACGGCATGAAGTGTATCGTCAGTGCTGACAACCAATCGCTCTACCTCAGCACCGATGGCGGCATCGTACGATTTAACACCAATACCGGACGTATCACCACATGGAGCCACGACCAAGGACTACAGGGCGTAAGCTTCAATACTGGAGCAGGTATAGTCACACACCACCACACGCTGATGTTTGGTAGCGATATTGGTATCATCGAGATCCCCTCAAACGCCACCCTACCCCATATCTACAAAGGTAAGTTAGTGCTTGCAGACCTCTACATCGGCAATAGTCGCGTATATCCCGACGAGGAGGGTTCGCCCCTGAGCGATGCATTGGACAATACGACACACCTGGTCCTCAGCGACACACAGCGCAAGGCTGCTATCATGGTAAAGTGTATCAATCTCATCTATCCCTCAGACTGTGACATCACCTGGATATTTGACCGCAAAGGCAATGATAAAGACAAATGGCAACCTATCAACGAGGATCGCTACGTCACATTGGGCAAACTGGGACTGGGACATCACACGCTGACACTGAGAGCTACATCAAACGAGTCGGGCCTATTACTGGACGAACGCACCATAGAGATCACCATCAAGCCCCCCTTCTACCTCACTTGGTGGGGACTGCTCATCGAACTGGGGCTGCTCATCATGGCCATATACTTGACTCGCAAATACATCAAGTCAAACAATGCCATGCAGGTATCTGACGAGAAGATAAACTTCCTCATCAATACCGCTCACGACATACGTACCCCTCTCTCGCTCATCAAAGCCCCCTTAGAGGAGCTCAACCAAAGCGACACTCTGGGTACCGAGGAGCGTGAGGCCGTAGCTCTCGCATTGCGCAATGCCAACACCCTGACGCAGATGACCGAAAACACACTGCAGTATCAGTTGACAAGCATCGAACAGGGCATAGAGCATATAGAGCGTCACGAAGCGGTGGCTCACATACAAGCACAGATAGACAAACTATCGCTACTGGCTCAGGCCAAGCGGCAGACCATCCGCTACGTACATCCGGATGAGCCATTTGACATTTGGGTAGAGGTGCGTAAGTTCAACTCGATCATACAGAACCTCCTGTCCAACGCCATCAAATATAGCAACGAAGGCGACACCATCACCTTTACCCTCTACCGAGAGGCCAAATGCTGGGGATTCCATGTGACGGACAATGGCATAGGCATCAGCGATGAGGAGCGTCGCAAACTCTTCAAGCAGCTCTTCCGTGGCACCAATGCCATCAATGCCAAGATCTCGGGCAGCGGCATAGGATTGCTCTCTATAGGCCGTTATATCAAACATATGCATGGCCACATCCGTGTAAAGAGCCAAGTCAATGGAGGGTCAGACTTCCACGTCAGTTTCCCACTCGGCAAGGCACACTACAACCAACAGACTACAGAGTTTGTAGATCTCCCCGCAGCAGCAGCCACCTCTACAGAGGTCACCGCACTACCCGAGTACTATGCCGTAGAACCCACTGACAGTCTACGTCCCCGCCTGCTCATCGTAGAGGACAACCCCGAGCTACTCAGCTACCTGAAGCGCCTCTTCGACAAAGACTACCAGGTATATACCGCCACCAATGGTAAGGAGGCACTATCAAAGCTGCCCTACGTGCAGCCCACCATCGTGCTCACCGACGTGATGATGCCCGAGATGCGTGGCGACGACCTATGCGTATCTATCAAGAGCAATATCGACACCTCACACATCGGCGTGGTGCTCATCTCTGCTCTGTCAGACCAAAGCAGCATCATCAAGGGACTCTCGGTCAAGGCCGATGCCTACGTGACCAAACCCTTCGATACAAAGATATTGCAGCTCACCATCAGGAATCTCATCGAGAGCCGTCAGCAGCTAAGCCTCAGACTGGCAGCACTCGACGACATCAGCACCGACATTCCCGAATCGGCCTCAGAGCTCGACCTCAAGCTGATGGCAGAGATGAAGGAAATCATCGAACAAAATATCGCTAATTGTGATTTTACTATAGATACCTTGGCGTATGAGCTGCGCGTGAGCCGTACTACACTGTACAACAAGATAAAAGGGCTGACAGGAAGCAACCCCTCAGACTTTATCCGCACATGCCGCATCAGTCGCGCCAAGACCCTGCTACACGAGCACCGCTACACCATCGCAGAGGTGACAGAGCTCGTGGGATTTGCCGACCAGAAGCACTTCCGCGAAGTATTTAAGAAGGCAGTAGGCATGACTCCCAGCGAATATGCCAAGGCGGCAGAGAAAAGCTAACGACAGAGAACAATGAGAGTGACTGACAATAAACAATGGAGCTTGGGCGAAGCCTTTGTCACCTTCTTCAAGATGGGACTCTTCACCATCGGAGGTGGCTATGCCATGATACCTCTCATGGAGAAAGAGATCGTAAAGGAGAGGCACTGGATAGATCACGATGAGTTCCTTGACCTCATGGCAGTAGCACAATCTGCACCAGGAGTCTTTGCCGTCAACATTTCCATCTTTATCGGCTACAAGATGGCTGGTATCAAAGGTAGCATCGCCTGCGCCACAGGCAATGTGTTGCCCTCTATACTCATCATCCTGCTCTTCGCCTTGGGTTTCCGCCACTTCAAGGACAATGCCCTGGTAGAGAATATTTTCAAGGGTATACGCCCTGCCGTGGTAGCCCTCATCCTCGCACCTACACTCAACTTAGCACGCACAGCAAAGATCAACAGATACAACATCTGGATCCCCATCATCACTGCCCTACTGATATGGCATTGGGGAATTTCGCCTATTTATGTCATCATAGCAGGCATCATAGGCGGCATCGCCAAATATATGTTTAGCGACGAGCAGAAAGGAGGCAAGTCATGATATTCCTACAACTCTTCTACACCTTCTTCAAGATAGGTCTCTTCAGCTTCGGAGGAGGTTATGGTATGCTCAGTGTCATCCAGGGCGAAGTGGTCACCAAGTACGGCTGGCTCACCCATACCGAGTTTACCGACATCGTAGCAGTCAGCCAGATGACTCCAGGTCCCATCGGCATCAACTCCGCCACCTACGTGGGGTTCACCGCCGTAGCCAATGCCGGCTACTCAGAGCCGTGGGCCATCGCTGGATCCCTGCTCGCCTCATTTAGCGTGATGCTCCCCTCGTTTATCCTCATGCTGCTCATCAGCAAGTTTCTGATGCGCTATCGCAAACATCCCTCCGTAGAGATGGTCTTCAGTATCATACGTCCCGTCGTAGTAGGTCTCTTAGCCTCAGCTGCTCTGCTCCTGATGAATAGCGCCAACTTTGGCGACCCTACCACACAACCTCTACAGTTTACCATCAGCCTCCTACTCTTCCTCTTCGCCTTCACAGGCCTCAAGAGATGGCACCTCAGCCCCATCCTCCTCATCATTATCTGCGGCACCATCAGCGGACTGATCTATAGTTTCATTTAGGAAACACGTTTTATTCGTAGACGATTATATCTTGACATATTCACTCTCAAAATCGAATTACGTAATACTACCACATTCCCAAAAATAAACTTTTTCCACCTTGAAAATACTATAAAAAAACAGCTTCCAAAACAAAAGAGCCGACCCCTCAGTGTAGGAGTCGGCTCTTGTCTGTATACCTTATGGAAAGGGATTTATCTTCTGGGCTCTACGCGGCGCATGCTCTCGCGGAAGTCGTAGTAGTAGAGGCTACGGGTGTTGAGATAATTATACTCGTTGGCCAGGCGCTTGAGGAAGCAGTCGTAGTTGAGGTTCTCGCTACGTGTCCATGCCTTCTCAGCCAATGCGATGAGGCGGGGGAATACCATATACTCGAGACGCTCTGTAGTAACGACCTTCTCTGTCCAGATATTTGACTGAGCTCCGATCACCTTAGGATTGTCGAGCATTTCGTACTCATAGATCTCCTTCATCTCGTTGACCCACTGACGATCTACGAGGTGGCCTACCTTGTCTCTAATATCTTGTACATAGTCAAGATAGAAAGGACCATCGGGGCATATAATCATATCGAAGCCTTTGTCAGCGCCCTCCTGCAAGAGTTGGGGCTGGTCACTACGCCACCACATTACTACCTTGCCTTCGGGGTTGGTACCGCTATCGATGAGGTCATCCCATGCTACAACGTTCTTACCTTTAGAGGTGATGATATCACAGAGGCGACGACCAAAATACTCCTCTACCTCATTGACATGCTTGAAGTTCTCCTTAGCCATGAGTTCCTTCATACCAGGGAGTTCGCCCCATGCGCCCTTGTGCACCTCGTCGCCACCGATGTGGAGGTAGCTACCGGGGAAGAGGTCTGCAAGCTCCTGATAGATGGTGCTGAGCACCTCATAGAGCTTCTCATTAGCGGGGTTCACGGTGCGGTGCTTACCATCGAACTCAGGGAATACCTTCACGAATGCTGATGCGTGACCGGGCATATCGATCTCGGGGACTACCATGATGTTACGCTCAGCAGCGTATGCCACGATCTCGCGAATCTCGTCCTGTGTGTAGTACTTGGCAGGAGCATTTCTATCGGTGTTGCATCCTATGCCACCTATGGTAGTGAGGTTAGGATATGCCTTGATTTCGATACGCCAACCCTGGTCATCAGAGAGGTGCCAGTGGAAGCGGTTGAGCTTGTAGCGACCCATGAGGTCGAGGAACTTGAGTACCTGCTCCTTACCGAAGAAGTGGCGTGACTCATCGAGCATGAGACCTCTCCACGCATAGCGAGGCTCGTCCTTGATGGTACCGCAATACATCACGATATCGTCGGCAAGCTGAGCCAAGCTCTGCTCTGCATAGAAGCGACCAGCGGGGGTAGATGACTTGATGACGATGCCGTTCTTCTTGATCTGAAGTTCGTAGGCCTCGGGAGCCAATTTCTTATCTTTCTTGTACTTGACATTCTCGAGATTAGCCTTATCAAAGACTACTTCGGTCATTTCTACAGACTGAGGATAGGGGATGATATCCACAGCTTTACAGGGGACGATGCCCACTGCTACAAAAAGCATCAGCGATGCCAATAAAGTCTTTAAATTCATTTATTAAATTGTTAATTGTTATTTTGTTACAAAATTCAAATTTCAATTCTCAATTTAAATCGTCACAGACGATTTACTGCATTACTTCACGCGGAACCAGTCCATCGTTCTTCCGATAAGGCCCTTCTTGTCGAGTGAGCCACGCACCTTAAGCACATCACCCTCTACCTTCATTGAGCAGTTGTAGGTCTTGCCATTGTTAGGATCATAGATGCTACCTCCGGTGTACTCATTACCTACCTTCTTGAGACCGCTGAGCATGTTAAGACCCATGATACGGCGCGTGCGCAACTTGCTATCGGGATTATTGGCATCCACTACGGGAGAGCCGTCTGCCATGGTGGGGTGTTGCAACCACACGATCTTGCCATTAAAGGCATCGCCCTGACGATACACCTCTACGATGGCCGAGCCATCCTCGAGTTTCCACTTTCCTACTACATCTTGTGCCATCATAGCGCAAAGGGGCGCAAGCACAAACATCATACTGATAAATATTTTTTTCATCTTTATATTAAAGTTTTTTGGTTAATACTGCGCGAAGGTACAAAAAATTGAACGAATAAGCAAAGTTTTTTCTTATGGTTTAATTGATCAGATATATCTTGGTGTTACCCTGATAGGTGCAAGTGATGGTGGCACGTCCCTCTACGATGGGGCTGATAGCAATCTTCACGGCAGGGTCGGTAGCTGTAGCAGTTAGCTTGCTTCCTTCACGGAGAGGAGCATACACCTGGTAGCGAATAGCATCGGTAAGGCCATTAGCATTGGTGCAACGGATGGGAGTGGTAGGTATAGAGAGGCGCTGACCATCGGCCATGAGTGTCACCTGAGGCACTACTGGAGGTTCGCAAGAGACACCTGCCTTGGCAAAGCCTATTCCGTGAAGGTCAAACAGGCCTATGGGGCGCTCAGGTTGCTGGGGACGTCCCCATGCTGGGCGTTGCTGGGGTTGCACCTCAGGACCCTCGGCTACAAGGTATATAGCATGCTTACCCTTGAGTCCCTCTACGGCAGGTACCGTCACGCGATAGGTGGTAGCCACACGAGGAGCATCAGCGGGGACCTCTATCACGGCTATCTCGCGCCCCTGCCATGTAGCGTTGGCATAGGGTCCGTCGAGCATGACGCGTACCTTGAAAGCTCCATGCCCACCAGGAGTGAGGTTGACACAAAGCATCGTGCCATCGCCCTTCTGAGTACCCTCGAATGAGCGCAAGCCCTTACTATCCTTATCCAAGCCGCCGAAGCCAAAATACTTGAATCCCACGATGCCGCGATTAGTAATACCGGCAAGGTCCATATGATTGTTCCATACATCATGATTGTCTTGCATCCAGTGATGCCCTGTCACATAGCACGCGTAGCCCGCAGAGTAGTAGGCATAGGGAGGTAGTCCGTAGATGTGGAATCCTTCGCTGGTGACCTCGGCTCCTGTGTAGCAGGTGCCGTCTGTAGCTGAAGCGGTCCACTCATTATTCTTCGCATAGGGATCATAGCCAGTGATGCGCACAGTACCGCCATCGGCCACCTTCTTCTTGTCCCAAGTAATCTTAATGGGGGCCACCATAGCTTGACGGGCATTGCCGAAACCTCGGGGCGGACGGTGATAGAAGACATACCATTGTCCGTTGATCTGCTCGATAGAGCCATGGGTATTGTGTCCAAAGTTAGTCGTAGTAAGATGAGTGCCCTCTTCGTTGGGAACCACACCACGCGAGTCTACCAACACTCCACCCGAGCGCCAAGGGCCAAGGGGAGAATCTCCATAAGCGTAACGCAATGCCGAGTTGGTAGAGCCCAACCCATAGTCGGGACCAGAGTAACCTGAGAACACCATCACATACTTATTACCTACCTGACGAATCGAAGAGGCTTCAAAGAAATTAAAGTCGCCAGGATCCTGACCCGCATAGAGAGCCGGATAGGTAGTACCCTCAGGGTCGCGCACCTCACCATAGCGGCTACTGGCAGGGATAAAGTAGTCGTGAAGCTTAGTGCCGGGGCGCATAGCATACATATTATCTTGGTCGAGCTCAAAGGCGGTAGAGCGCTGAAAACCATAGAAGACATAGGCACGGAAGCCCTTCTCATAGTCGGGGTCACGCTTATCTGTGACATACTCGACAAATACCGATGGGTCAAAGTCAATCATCGACCCCTGCACACATTGACGTCCGTCGGGAGTGAGGTTGATGGGAGTGAAGGGACCATCGGGGCGGTCGCTCTTACACACCATAGCCACACGGCGCCATCCGCGTGAGTGAGGATAGAGGTAGTAGGTCTTCTTGCCTGTCACACGATCGCGCACCTCTACAAGGTCGGGAGCAAACATCGTATCCCACTGCCCATCGACATAATGGGTAAAGATGGGGCCCTCGTCGCGCCACTGAGTGAGATCCTCCACGGGTGCCGACCACATGCGTACATCATTGCCACAGTAGCCACTATAGGTAATGTCGTGCGAACCAATGATATAGGCACGATAATGGCCAGGCATATCTGGGTCTTCGAACACACGGGGCTCACCATCAGGCAGATGTTCCCAAAGAGGGAGATAGGGATTCTGTGCCTGAATGCTGAGAGCTACGATGAGCAATAGCAATGTGGCAAAAAACTTAGTAGTTGTCTTCATGGTATTATCGGTTTTAGTGTGAGTTTATGCAAAGAAGTCTCTTTTCTTACTGCGTGCCTCCTCCAATGTCAGTTGCGGTTTTTGCTCCTTTTCGGCAAACTCCTGACGCAGGCATTCTTGCTCAGCACGCAGGTTAGCTACATAGCTATCTCGCGTGTCATCATTGAGCAGAGCAGCCGCCACACCTGAGTTTTGCGAAGCATCCTTCACATACACTACAGGGCCATCATATGCCGGAGCTATCTTGAGCGCCGTATGCATAGCACTTGTGGTAGCGCCACCAATGAGGAGCGGAGCGCTGATACCAGCTTCGCGTAGTGCCGTAGCAGTAGCCACCATCTCAGCAAGCGAGGGAGTGATCAGTCCGCTAAGCCCAATAATGTCGGGGCGACACTCGAGCGCCTTCTTTACGATATCTTCGGCGGGCACCATTACACCCATATCGATGATGTCGTAGCCATTACATCCCATCACGACACTGACAATATTCTTACCAATATCATGCACGTCACCCTTGACGGTAGCCAAGAGCACTTTTTTCAATTGACAACTATCATTTACCACTTGTAGATTGTCACTTGTCAATATGCTAACCGCCTGCTTCATCGTGCGAGCCGTCTTCACCACTTGTGGGAGGAACATGCGGCCCTCGCCAAAGAGTTTACCCACATGCTGCATACCATCCATCAAAGGGCCCTCAATGATGGCTACTGCCGAAGGGTATACGGTAAGAGCCTCGGCAAGGTCAGCCTCGAGCGTATCGCTACTACCCTTGATGAGAGCCTGCATGAGGCGTTCTTCGAGAGTTGAGGGTTGAGCGTTGAGAGTTGCAGGTTTAGTATTGCTATCCGGATGCAGACCCTCATCTTTCATCTCTGATGCTACTTTTATCAAGCGCTCAGTGGCGTTAGGTGTACGATTTAGGATGACATCCTCAATAGCCTCAAGGAGCTCAGGGGTGATATCATCGTAGCGCACCGAGGTAGCAGGGTTGACAATACCCATATCCATACCAGCCTTGATAGCATGGTAGAGGAATACGGCGTGCATAGCCTCGCGCAGATAATTGTTGCCACGGAAGGCAAAGGAGAGGTTGCTCACGCCACCACTCACATGAGCTCCAGGCAAGTGGGTGCGTATCCACTCCGTAGCGCGGATAAAGTCGATAGCATAGCTATTGTGTGCCTCGATACCTGTAGCTACGGCCAATATATTGGGGTCGAAGATGATGTCTTGAGGCGACATGCCTACCTCATCTACCAGCAGACGATAGGCACGCTCACAGATGGCGATACGGCGTTCGTAGGTATCGGCCTGACCCTCTTCGTCAAAAGCCATCACCACTACGGCGGCACCGAGGCGGCGTATCTCACGAGCATGGGCCAGGAAAGGTTCTACGCCCTCTTTCAGCGAGATAGAGTTGACCACACACTTGCCCTGTATACACTTGACCGCAGCGCTTATGACCTCCCAATCCGAAGAGTCTACCATGATAGGCACGCGAGCGATATCGGGCTCCGAGGCGATAAGATTGATAAAATGTACCATCTCCTGCTTCGTATCGAGCAGGCCATCGTCCATATTGATATCGAGCAGTTGCGCTCCATCTTCTACTTGATGGCGAGCAATGGAGAGAGCCTCCTCATATTTCTTTTCATTAATCAGACGCAGGAACTTGCGCGAGCCAGCCACATTGCATCGCTCACCCACGTTGATAAAGTTGCGCTCGGGAGTCACCTCACACAACTCGAGTCCCGAGAGCCACAATGCATCGGGGCGCGCCACCGGCACGTGAGGCTTAGCCCCCTCCACCAAAGCGGCATATTCGGCGATGTAGGCATCCGTAGTACCACAACATCCACCGATGATATTTACCAATCCCTCATCGATATACTCCTTCACCTGCAGAGCCATGTCGGCAGGCGACTGGTCATAACCACCGAGGCTATTGGGGAGTCCCGCATTGGGATAGCATGATATATAATAAGGAGCGCGCGAAGCCAATGACTTGAGGTAGGGCTTCATCTGTGCGGCACCAAACGAGCAGTTCAAGCCCACGGAGAAGATATCAGCATGCGCTACCGAGGCCAAGAATGCATCGAGTGTCTGTCCCGAGAGCGTACGACCCGCAGCATCAGAGATAGTCACCGATAGCATGATAGGCAATCGACGCCCCATACGCTCCATGGTACGCTCAGCGGCATAAATGGCCGCCTTGGCATTGAGTGTATCAAAGATGGTCTCGATGAGCAAAGCATCTACCCCACCCTCAATGAGCGCCTCTATCTGCTCCTCATAAGCCTCTACGAGCTCATCATACGCGATAGCGCGGTACGCGGGGTCATTCACATCGGGGCTGAGCGAACAGGTCTTATTGGTCGGGCCTATAGAGCCAGCCACAAAACGTGGTTTGTCAGGAGTGCTCATGGCATCGGCCTCGCGACGTGCTATGGCAGTAGCAGCCAGATTGATCTCGCGACACAGATGCTCACATCCATAGTCGGCCATCGAGATGCGCTGTGCATTGAATGTACAGGTCTCTATAATGTCGACTCCTACGCTGAGGTAGCGACGATGTATGTCGGCTATAGCCTCAGGCTTGGTGAGACAGAGCAAGTCATTGTTACCTTTCTGCAGACCAGGTAGGTCAGCAAAGCGTTCGCCTCGGAAATCCTGTTCGGTAAGTCCGAGGCGCTGTATCATAGTACCCATGGCGCCATCCAGTATGAGGATACGCTCTTTGATTATGTCGTGCATGGATGTGTACTCTCTATATATATCCTTATTTATGATTTATGTCTGTTGGCACGCTTGCGGCGAATCTCGGCCTTCATCTTAGCCGAAGCAGAGTGATGCTGACCAGTGATGTAGGCTTTCTTCTTGGCCTTGGTCTTGACCTTCTCCTCTTTAGGCTTGTCCGAAGCTACCTTCTTGAACATGATGCCTTTGGTAAAAATATCTTCGCTATTCATAGTGAGTGAAATTACTGAATGGTATAAAGACTCCTTTATGAAACTAATGTTTCAGCCTCGCGACCGACGCTCATTGGCTTCAGCCCCTACGGGCGTCGACCTTAAGGTTCGGCGTCTTCATCATCATACTCAAAATCGTCGTCAAACTCATACTCAAAGTCCTCCATCTCATCGATATCTTCGTATTCGATGGTGAGGTCATCATCCTGTCCCATAGCACGCAGCTCGTCTTGCAACTTGCCCATGTCTTTAGCGCGGTGTACTAGGTTATCCTTGCTCAGCTCAGCATGGATGTTCTCCTTGTTAAGCTCGTTCCAGAGGATATCCTTGAGCACTGATACGCCCAAGCCTGTCACAGAAGAGATAAACACGTGTGGAAGGTCGTCGGGGAGAGTCTCCTCGAGCATCTCTATCAGTTCCTCATCGAGCAGGTCACACTTGGTGATAGCCAATACGCGCTGCTTGTCGAGCATATCGGGGTTAAATGTCGCCAGCTCATTGAGCAAGATGTCATACTCCTTGCGTATGTCTTCGGCGTCGCCTGGCACCATGAAGAGGAGCAATGAGTTACGCTCGATATGACGGAGGAATCTCAGTCCGAGGCCCTTACCTGCGCTGGCTCCCTCGATGATACCAGGTATATCGGCCATCACGAACGACTTGCCATCGCGGTATGACACGATACCCAGGTTGGGCTCCAGTGTGGTAAACGGATAGTTAGCAATCTTGGGCTTAGCGGCTGATACCGCGGCCAACAGGGTCGACTTACCCGCATTGGGGAATCCTACAAGACCTACGTCAGCCAAGAGCTTCAGCTCCATGATGACGGTGAGCTCCTGCATAGGCTCACCAGGCTGGGCGAATCGCGGAGCCTGACGAGTAGGAGTCGCAAAGTTATAGTTACCCAATCCACCACGACCACCACGGAGCAAGATGACCTCTTGGCCATGCTCGGTGATATCGCAGAGGTAAGCACCTGTCTCGGCATTGTAGACTACTGTACCGCAGGGTACCTCGATTATCTTGTCTTCGCCGTCCTTGCCACTACTCTTGTTTTTAGAGCCATTTCCGCCATGTCCTGCAAAGGCATGACGATCGTAACGCAAGTGAAGCAGTGTCCAATAGTTTCGGTTTCCGCGCAGGATGATATGTCCGCCACGTCCACCATTGCCACCATCGGGGCCGCCATTGGGGTTGTACTTCACACGTCTCATGTGGGTACTACCACGGCCACCTTTACCTGAGCGGCAATATATCTTTACGTAATCTACAAAGTTGGTTTCAGCCATATATAGGTTTTATATTATACTTAAGTTTCGCTAGGCTCAACTTTCAAGGAGTCAGTAGTTAAAGGGAGATAGTCGCTTCGCTCCTTATGGAGATAAAGGCCAAATGCACGTTCGCGCGTGATGACTATCGGCATTTATCTCCTTTTAACTCCATTTATCTCCTTTTTATCTCCATAAAATTCAACTTGCGAAAGTTGAGATATTTATAAATAGGAATAGGGCTCCATTAGAGGAGTGAGCCTACATAGCCATTGATGACACTTACCATGCCTTCGAGGCCGAGGTCATCGCTATAGGGGAACTCTTTGTATACGCCCTGACCCTTGAACCACTCGATGAGCGGAGCTGTCTGGTTGTGGTATACAGCAAAGCGCTTCTTGATGGTCTCCTCATTGTCGTCAGCGCGTCCCTCGAGAGTAGCACGACGGAGCAGGCGAGCCATGAGGGTCTCCTCAGCTACCTGGATGTCGATCATAGCAGTGAGCTCCTGGCCACGCTCCTCGAGCATCTTCTTCAATGCCTCTGCCTGAGCGATGGTGCGGGGGAATCCGTCGAAGATAACACCCTTGCTATCCTTGAAGCTATCATACTTGCTTGCCAAGATGCCGATCATCAACTCATCGGGGATGAGCTGGCCTTGGTCGATATATCCTTGAGCGATCTTACCCAACTCGGTACCCTCCTTAATCTCCTTGCGGAGCACATCACCAGTAGAGATGTGATCTAACTTAAATTCCTCAACAAGGCGAGCACTATGTGTTCCCTTTCCAGAACCGGGAGCTCCAAATATTACGATGTTTACCATAATGGATGTGTTATGTTATATGTGTATGTTGTCTTTTTACTTACTCTACCACTGTATAGATATCCTTGAGGTTACGTCCGAATCCGTCATAGTCGAGACCATATCCTACGATAAAGTCATTGGGGATCTCTAACGCCACATACTCTACATCGAGCTTCACCTTCAACTTTTCGGGCTTGAGCAGCAGAGAGCATATATGAATAGACTCAGGTGCACGTGTACCTAAATTTTCCACCAACTTTGCCATGGTGCAACCCGTATCGATGATATCCTCTACCACCACCACGGTGCGTCCAGCGATGTTCTCAGAGAGTCCCATCACCTCCTTGATGACACCAGTCGATGAGGTACCCTCGTACGATGCCAACTTGACAAACGAGATCTCAGCAGGGATGGTGATACGACGGAAGAGGTCAGCAGCGAATACAAAGCTACCGTTGAGAACCGCCAAGAAGAGCGGGTTCTTACCTTCGAGATCCTTGCTGATTTGCGCAGCTATGCGCTCGACCTCTTTCAAAATCTTCTCTTCAGGAATGGAGACAGCAAACTCCTTGTCCTTAATCTTTATAGTGCTCATATTTCAAAATATTAGGCGAAATTTGTACAAAATTAAAGAAAATACTTGTATTTGTAGTCTAAATGGGGATTTTTTTTCACATTTGAGCAAAATATCAGCAAAAAGCACTAATTTTACACCCGAACAAGCAAACTAATCCCCACGAAGAGGGGTTGCTATAGCAAAACATTCAAGAGTCAGTAATACAAAAGCATCGAAAAAGAACATGAAAAAAGGAGCACTCTTAACCCTACTTTTGCTCTCCGGACTCACCTCCGTAGCGCAAACCGAGATCACCGATTATACCCCCGGAGTATCTACCGAGGGCGCCGTATACTTCCTCCCCAAGACTGCTATCAACATCAGCATCACCGTGGAGAAGAGCACCTACATACCCGGTGAGCTCTGCCAATATGCCGAGCGCTACCTCCGCATCAGCAACATCTCTAAGGTCGAGGACATGCACTATAACCTCAAGCAGGTCACCCTCGCCTCACAGGGACTGCCCGATGCTACCAAGGCATACCACATCAAGTTTGCGCCCAACACCATCGCTCCCCTCGTCACCCTCGACGAGTCGGGCCTGCTCCTGGCGGTCAACACCACCCCCGACGAGCAAGCCGCAGCCCCCGTCACCACACCCCAGAAGGCAAGTGCCCTGGCCAACCCTCGCGACTTCATGACCGAGGAGATGCTCATGACAGGCTCTAAGGCCAAGCTCGCCGAGCTGGTAGCCAAGGAGATATACAACATCCGCGAGAGCCGCAGCCTATTCATGAAGGGTCAGAATGAGAATATGCCCAAGGACGGCGAAGCCCTGCGCATCATCCTCGACGGACTGCAGCAGCAAGAGGATGCACTGCTCCGCCTCTTCACCGGCACCACCATCACCGAGCTCTCCACACAGACCTACCAGGTGATCCCCGAGAGCAGTGTCGACAGAGTCGTGCTCGGCCGCTTCTCACGCAAGCTCGGACTCCTCCACCCCGACGACCTCGCAGGCACACCCATCTACATCGACATCAAGGGCCACGACAACGTAGCCGAAGTACCCGTAGTAGATGAGACCCAGAAGGGCAAGTCCAAGAAAGGTAACCTCAATAAGGCCCCCAAGGAGAAGAAGAGCAAGCAAGACGGCATCGTATACAACATCCCCGACAAGGCCGACGTCAAGGTATACACCAATAGCGAAGTCTTGACTGAGGACACCTACCCCATCGCCCAGTTTGGCAACACCGAGACCCTCTCATCAACCTTCTTCACCAAGAAGAAAGCCACCAAGGTCACCCTCTCACCCATCACCGGAGCCCTGCTCAAGGTAGAGGAGTAAGAAGATGTTTGGGTATATCAAACGAAATCACTAATTTTGTCGCACAAATAGATAATTATACAATATTTCCCAACCATTAAAACATAGACTCATATGTACGGAAAGATTAAAGAACATCTCCAACAAGAGCTTGCAGGTATCAAGGAAGCAGGTCTCTACAAGAACGAGCGTATCATCACCACACCCCAGCGCGCCAACATCAAGCTCGCCGACGGCAAGGATGTGCTCAACTTCTGCGCAAACAACTACTTGGGCCTTTCAGATAACCCCCGCCTCGTAGAGGCAGCTACCAAGGCCATGCAGACACACGGCTACGGTATGTCATCAGTACGCTTCATCTGCGGTACACAAGACATGCACAAGGAGCTCGAGGCAGCTATCTCAGACTACTTCAAGACCGAGGACACCATCCTCTACGCAGCTTGCTTCGATGCTAATGGTGGCGTATTTGAGCCCCTCTTCACCGACCAGGATGCCATCATCTCTGACGCCCTCAACCACGCCTCTATCATCGACGGCGTACGCCTCTGTAAGGCAAAGCGCTACCGCTACGCTAATGCCGACATGGCCGACCTCGAGCGTTGCTTGCAGGAGGCTCAGGAGCAGCGTTTCCGCATCATCGTTACCGACGGTGTGTTCTCTATGGACGGTAATGTAGCCCCCATGGACAAGATCTGTGACCTCGCTGAGAAGTACGACGCCCTCGTGATGGTCGACGAGTGCCACTCTGCAGGTGTAGTAGGTGCTACTGGTCACGGCGTAAGCGAGCAGTTCAACTGCTATGGCCGTATCGACATCCACACCGGTACCCTTGGTAAGGCATTCGGTGGTGCTATCGGAGGCTTCACCACAGGTCGCAAGGAGATCATCGACATGCTCCGTCAGCGCTCACGTCCCTACCTCTTCTCTAACTCTATCCCCCCTGCCGTAGTAGGTGCATCACTTGAGATGTTCAAGATCCTCAAGGAGAGCGACGAGCTCCACACCAAGCAGCAGGAGAACGTAGTATACTTCCGCGAGAAGATGTTGGCAGCAGGCTTCGATATCAAGCCCACCCAGTCAGCTATCTGCGCGGTGATGCTCTACGATGCCAAGCTCTCACAAGACTTCGCCAACCGTATGGCCGAGGAAGGCATCTACGTTACAGGTTTCTACTACCCCGTAGTACCGAAAGATCAGGCACGTATCCGCGTCCAGCTCTCTGCCGCTCACGAGCGCGAAGATCTCGACAAGGCTATCGCAGCATTCATCAAGGTAGGTAAGGAGCTCGGTGTGATCAAGTAATCCCCACGCTCACATACATACGACAAAGGCCAGGCATCCCCTGGCCTTTATTTTTTGGCGATAATATAGATGTTTACCCATTTTTTTACAATTCTCCTCCTAAGGTAGGAGGAGTACCCTCGTAGAGGGGGAGGTGGTATGATAATTGCTAAAAAAAAATACCCCCTCCGCTTCGCTCGTCCCCCTAATCTAAGGGGACAATCCAGAGACTCGGGTAAACATCTATATTATTGCCTTATTTTTGGAGATAAGATAACTTACGTTAAGATAAGAATAAGCCAGCAGGCGACAGAGCAATAACAAAAAAAAGACGAGCAACTTTCGTTGCTCGTCCTCTGCGGAAAGGGAGGGATTATGGCCCAATTTTGCAGTATTCTTACCCTGTTTATATGTGCTTCTAACTGCGAATAATACACATTCACGATAAGATATTGGGGTGAATTATCTGCTTTTCACCTTCTCAATCATCTCATACAATCCTATCGGTCCCATATCGGTGCAACTTTTTTATGGCAAAAATGCACCCAAAAAAAACAGTCTGTTGATACTTTCTAACTGACGTATAATCAATAAAATAATTGTTATTTACCTCTTGCTCACTTTTTCCTTTGAACGCTTCTTCTCAATTTCTCATTTTCGAGATGCAATAAATAAAGGCAAAGCAACAAATAATAATTTTTATTTTTGTTATACACCGAAATATTGCTCAAAAAACACCTTCCACTTTTCTATCCCATCATATAACCAGTATATGCTGTCAACGCACAAATAAGTTTAGTCCGTTTTGGGTATATAACAAATGGAATAAACTAAACCTAAAAAATATCTCCCAATATTTTTGCAGATTAAAAATAATCTGTACCTTTGCATTAACAGAATTGTTAAACCGTATTGTTAAATCGCTAAATTGATATCAAAACAATGAGTGAGCAGTTAGCGCAAAGCAAAGAGCAACAGATACTTGAAGCGGCTGAAAAGGAGTTCTTGGAAAAGGGGTATAATGGTGCAAGAACCACATCGATAGCCAAGGCGGCAGATGTAACACACGCAATGTTGC
>JAFZFF010000063.1 GCA_017556045.1 Bacteroidaceae bacterium
GATTAGAGTATCTTCACCCGGTTTGCGTAAGTACACCGGTTACAAAGATATGCCGAGAGTAATTAACGGATTGGGTATTGCTATCTTATCTACATCCAAAGGTGTAATGACTGACAAGGAGGCTGCTGATCTCAAGATTGGTGGTGAGGTTCTTTGTTACGTATATTAATATGGAGGATTTGCTATGTCTAGAATTGGTAAATTGCCTATCGCTATCCCTGCTGGTGTTACAGTAACACTGAAGGATGATGTGGTTACCGTTAAGGGTCCCAAAGGTGAATTGAGTCAATATGTAAATCCCCTGATCACTGTTACTGTTGAAGGCAACGAGGTAATCGTTTCACGTAGCAGCGATGAGAAGCAGGAGCGTGCTTTCCACGGTTTGTATCGCGCTTTGATCAACAACATGGTTGTTGGTGTATCTGAGGGTTACAAGGCTGAGCTTGAGCTCGTCGGTGTAGGTTACCGTGTGTCTAACACTGGTAACGTTATGGAACTCGCTTTGGGTTTCACTCACCCTATCTTCATGGTATTGCCTGCTGAGATCAAGGTTGAGACAAAGACCGAGAGAAATAAGAACCCGCTGATTACATTGGAGTCTTGTGACAAGCAGTTGCTTGGTGCAGTATGCGCTAAGATTCGCTCTTTCCGCAAGCCTGAGCCTTATAAGGGTAAGGGTGTTAAGTTTGTTGGCGAGGTTATCCGCAGAAAGTCGGGTAAGTCAGCTGGCGCTAAGTAATTAACTCTTTAACAGAAGTACGATTATGATTACAAAACAAGAAAGACGAATCAAGATTAAATATAGAGTACGTAACAAGATTTCTGGTACTCTGGAGCGTCCCCGTATGACCGTATTCCGCAGCAACAAGCAGATTTACGTTCAGATCATCGAGGACTTGAATGGCCGCACTTTGGCTGCTGCCTCTTCACTCGGCATGGAGAAGATGCCTAAGAAGGAGCAGGCTGCGAAGGTAGGTGAGCTCATCGCTCAGAAGGCACAAGAGGCAGGTATCACAACTGTTGTATTTGACCGTAACGGATACCTCTATCACGGAAGAGTAAAGGAAGTGGCTGATGCCGCACGTAAAGGTGGACTTAAATTTTAATCATCATGGCAGTAAATAGAGTTAAGATAACTAACGACATCGAGTTGAAAGATAGACTCGTTGCTATCAACCGTGTTACCAAGGTAACAAAAGGTGGACGCACTTTCACATTCGCTGCAATCGTTGTAGTAGGTAATGAGAATGGTGTTATCGGTTGGGGCCTTGGTAAGGCCGGTGAGGTAACTGCTGCTATTGCCAAGGGTGTAGAAGCTGCTAAGAAGAACCTCGTACGTGTTCCCGTTTTGAAGGGTACTATCCCTCATGAGGTAGAGGTACGCTTCGGTGGTGCTCAGGTATTCCTGAAGCCCGCTTCTCACGGTACTGGAGTGGTAGCCGGTGGTGCTATGCGTGCCGTACTTGAGAGCGTTGGTATCACTGACGTATTGGCAAAGTCTAAGGGCTCTTCTAACCCTCACAACCTCGTTAAGGCTACTATCATGGCTTTGGAGGAGTTGAGAGATGCTAGAACCGTAGCTCAGGACAGAGGTATCAGTGTTGAACGTGTATTTAAAGGATAAGGAGAAGAACAAATGGCAACTATTAAAGTAAAGCAAGTAAAAAGTAGAATCGGTGCTCCGATCGATCAGAAGAGAACTCTCGATGCTCTCGGTCTGCGCAAGATGAACAAGGTAGTTGAGCATGAAGCTACTCCCTCTATTTTAGGTATGATCAACAAGGTTAAGCACCTCGTTGCAGTAGTTGAGTAATTTTAATAAAACAAAAGATTACAATTATGAAATTAAATAACTTAAAACCTGCTGAAGGCTCAACAAAGACAAGAAAGAGAATTGGTCGTGGTCCCGGTTCTGGCTTGGGTGGTACTTCTACCCGTGGTCATAAGGGTGCAAAGTCACGTTCTGGTTATTCTAAGAAGATTGGCTTCGAGGGTGGTCAGATGCCTTTGCAGCGTCGCGTTCCTAAGTTCGGTTTCAAGAACATCAACCGTGTTGAGTACAAGGCTATCAACGTAGGTGTTGTACAGGCTTTGGCTGATGCTAAGAACTTGACAACAGTGACCGTTGCTGACCTTATCGCAGCAGGCTTTGTTTCTTCAAAGCATTTGGTAAAGATTCTTGGTAATGGCGAGATCACTTCTCAGCTTACTGTAGAGGCTCATGCATTCTCTCAGAGTGCTATTGCAGCTATCGAGGCTAAGGGTGGCAGTGCTGTAAAACTCTAATCTATGCATCCAATTATTATTGTTGCAATTATCGTAGCTGCTCTTGCGCTTTTCGCTTTCTGGAAGCGCAAGACAGTTATGGATATGTGGAAGATTGAAGACCTGAAGGCGAAGATCCTCGTGACCGTTGGTCTCGTGGCTATCTACCGCTTCGGTACTCAGATCGTTCTGCCTGGCATCGACACCAACATGTTGATGCAGTTGCGTGAGCAGACTGGTACTGGTCTTCTTTCTCTGCTTGATATGTTCTCCGGTGGTGCATTCTCCAATGCTTCAGTATTTGCATTGGGTGTGATGCCCTACATCTCTGCCTCTATCGTAGTGCAGCTCCTGGGTATGGTTATCCCTTATTTCCAGAAGATGCAGCGCGAGGGTGAGAGTGGCCGTAGAAAGATGAACCAGATAACTCGCTACTTGACTATTGCGATTTTGATGGTTCAGGGTCCTGCATATCTGCTCAACTTGCGCTATCAAGCTATGGGTGCCATCACTGACTCTATCAGCTGGGGTGTCTTCATGGCAGTGTCAACTATTATTCTCGCTGCAGGTAGCATGTTCATCCTCTGGTTGGGTGAGCGCATTACCGACAAGGGTTTGGGTAATGGTGTGTCACTGATCATCTTGGTGGGTATCATCGCTCGCCTTCCCCAGGCATTCGTACAGGAGTTCACCTCTCGTATGGCTAACCCTGGTGCCGGTGGTTTGATTATGTTCCTCATCGAGATCGTAGCTTTGATGGCCATCATTTGTGGTGCTATTATGCTCGTGCAGGGTGTTCGTAAGGTTCCCGTACAGTATGCAAAGCAGATTGTGAGCGGCAAGCAGTATGGTGGTGCACGTCAGTACATTCCCTTGAAGGTGAATGCCGCTAACGTGATGCCTATCATCTTTGCTCAGGCTATCATGTTCATTCCTTTGACCTTCATCAACTATGCTACTCTCGAGCATGCTCCCGAGTGGATTCGTCTGATGGTCGATATGAACAGCTGGCTCTATAACCTCGTATTCGCTATCTTGATTATCGCGTTCACACTGTTCTATACAGCGATTACCGTTAATCCTACTCAGATGGCTGAGGATATCAAGCGTAACAATGGCTTTATCCCTGGCGTTAAGCCCGGTAAGGCTACTGCTGACTATCTTGATGTGATTATGTCTCGTATCACATGGCCGGGTGCTCTTTTCTTGGCTGTTGTGGCTATCCTTCCCTCTTTCGCCGCTATGTTCGGTGTAAAGGCTGAGTTTGCACAGTTCTTCGGTGGTACATCACTCCTTATCTTGGTGGGTGTAGTACTCGATACTTTGCAGCAGATCGAGAGCCACTTGTTGATGAGACATTATGATGGTTTGTTGTCGACCGGCCGTATTAAGGGCCGTTCAGGTTCTGCATATTAAGAATTATTGTAATGATTTTTCTTAAGACACAGGATGAGATAGAATTACTTCGCCAGAGTAATCTCCTTGTGGGGAGAACTTTGGCGGAGATTGCCAAAATAATCAAGCCGGGTGTGACAACTCGTCAGCTCGATAAGGTGGCTGAAGAGTTCATCCGCGACAATGGTGCGGTTCCCACATTTAAGGGATTCCCCCATTTCGAGCAAGGCTATCCCGCATTCCCTGGTACCTTGTGTACTTCGGTGAATGATATGGTTGTTCATGGCATACCCAACGACATCGAGCTGAAGGATGGCGACATCGTTTCAGTCGATTGTGGAACCTACATGAATGGTTTTTGCGGTGACTCTGCATATACCTTCTGTGTGGGTGAGGTTTCGGAAGAGGTGAAGGAACTTCTTCGCGTGACCAAAGAAGCGCTCTATCTAGGTATTGAAAATACCGTTCATGGCAAGCGTCTTGGCGACATCGGCTATGCCGTGCAGAAGCATTGTGAGTCTCATGGCTACGGTGTGGTACGCGAGTTTGTCGGTCATGGCATCGGTCGTGATATGCATGAGGAGCCTCAGGTACCTAATTATGGTAATCGTGGTCGCGGTACACTCTTGAAGAAGGGTATGTGCTTGGCCATCGAACCCATGATAACCTTAGGTTCTCGCAAGCTGAAGTGGCATAAAGATGGTTGGGGCGTTTCGACTATCGATGGCAAGTGCGCAGCTCACTTTGAGCACACAGTTGCAGTGGGTATGGGTAAGGCAGATATTCTGTCCTCATTTGAGTTTGTAGAAGAAGTATTACGAAACAAAGAAAACTAATATGGCAAAGCAGACAGCTATTGAACAAGATGGTACCA
Organism: Bacteroidaceae bacterium; assembly: GCA_017556045.1. Taxonomy (GTDB): domain Bacteria; phylum Bacteroidota; class Bacteroidia; order Bacteroidales; family Bacteroidaceae; genus UBA1189. The sequence goes on from JAFZFF010000063.1 coordinate 4,535, forward strand.
TTGTAGAGGCATTGTCCAATGCAATGTTCCGCGTTGAGTTGGAGAACGGTCATGAGATCACCGCTCATATATCAGGAAAGATGCGTATGCACTACATCAAGATCCTTCCTGGCGACAGAGTGAAGGTCGAAATGTCACCGTATGACCTTACAAAAGGTAGAATCAGTTTCAGATATAAATAAAACAAAATACACTATGAAAGTAAGAGCATCATTGAAAAAACGTTCCGCAGATTGCAAAATTGTAAGACGTAACGGAGTTTTATACGTAATTAACAAGAAAAATCCTAA
>JAFZFF010000064.1 GCA_017556045.1 Bacteroidaceae bacterium
GGCATAGTTGTACCCTTCGGATGAGGGCTTGCCACTATCATCAAGGCAGTGCTCAGGTATCAGGAAGGGACGGAAGTAGCAGCCTCTGCCGATTTGCGTCGCTATGTCAAATGTCATGGTGATGGTGTCTTCCGTAGATACGGGGAACATGTCCGTACAGCCCTTGTTGATGTGAAGGTTGGTCGATGCCTTGCTACCGATAGCGATGCCATACATCACACTGTTGCTGACTTGACTTACACCTTCTTCGTTGACGATGGTACGGAGCGGTGGAATGGAGGACCTCTTGGATATGCAAGCTCTGACGGACACGGTAGAGTCGTTCGTCTGCGTCACTGAGCAAATCTCAATGTTTGCATTGCCCATAAAGCGAGTCATCTCACTCTCGTAAGAGGCGCGCAATAGCTCCTTGGCGGTCTTGGCAGTGATGAGGTTGTCTTTCAGTATGGGCAGTGTTTCTCCTACCAGTTCGCCCAAGAGATAATCGGCAATGATGCCAAGATTGAATAATACATCAGTTACCTTGAACACCTCATCGGCAAACGTCTCAAAGTCCATCATCTTGGAGATTACTGGCTCGCCATTGCCATCAATGAAGGGAGAGCGTGTAGAGGCTGTCGCTTCTATGGGCAGATATGGCACGGTAAAGTGCCCGCAGATTTTGCCGTCTGCATCGAGTGCGGTAAACTCCACCTCCTTATCGTTAGATACTCCGCAAAATTGGTGTCCAGCAGCCATGACCTTCAATACATCGGCATTAGATGCGAGGTGAGCCACTACAGGGCTGACTGTCTTGCCATTTCCACCAGTGTTGAGGCATACGGTGACACTTCCGTCCACGGAGTCTCTGACCGACACGATGTAATTGTCACAAAATGCGCTACTACCACAGAAATAGCACACACCCTCGTCCCATCCAACCAAGGATGCCGCAGGTATCTGATAATATCCCTCCTTGGGGATGTCGTCATCATGCTCCACACAAGATACAAGATAGAGAGGGAGCAGAAAAAGTAGGATGATAAGATTATTTTTCATGATAGCCCGTTTTTAAGGTGTGATATTTTGTTGTCTCTACTTATATATTACCAAAATCACGAAAATGTATAATCGTTTGGGTAATTATTTTTATAGTGTTTTTATTTTTTGATTCATTATAAAAAAGAAGCGCGGCCTGCTATACCACACCGTTAGTGAAGGTCCTGAGAAAACCTAAAAAAGCAGGATGGAGATAACAGTCCACGCGAAACGCGTAGAACCATTACACTTTACTTGCTTTTTTTGTTGAAAATTTCTCAGGTTTTCACTAACAAGACAAGCATAACGCCTCTATTTTCAAATGTCTTGACAATGTGTCCGCTATTGCAGGCATTGTCACTGCAAAAGTAATGATTAATTTGATTAAAAAAAATATATTGGCAAGAAAACCTCATTTAAGGCGTACCGTTACACGTTACGTTACAATTAAATGTCTCTCTCGACACATGAAGGCCACCCTCAGGGGAAGCCTCCATGCTTCTTTATACATTATAGGTGTAAGAATATGGGTCTTGCTTATGTGGCCGTTTTTCTGCCTTTAACATAGGGGTCCTATTATATGCTCTAAACATTTATCATAATGATGCCATTGTCGAGGGCGTGAGGATTACTTCGTGTTGGTATACCCCTCCTTGATGAGCAGTTCTATTACTTTGGGCTTGAAGTCTCCCTGGATAATGATTTCTCCCTCTTTGGCTGAGCCTCCTACACCACAGCGGGTTTTGAGGAGTTTAGCCAGGGCCTTGAGGTCCTCTTCGGTGCCGATGAAACCACGGATGATGGTGGCTGTCTTGCCTCCACGATGATTCTTCTCTATCTGTACGCGTAGCTTCTGCTGTTGTTTGGGTAGAGTCTCTTCTTCGGGTTCCTCGTCAGTCACATAGTTATAGTCTGGGTTGGTAGAGTATACTACCTGCAGACGGCTTTTCCAATCGTTATCTTTGGCCATATTCTTGAGTTTATGAGTTGGTTAGTTTATATGTTGGGGGATTCTTCATCTGGTGCAAAATTAGTAAAGTTTTTTTAAGGGTTTCGCTATTTGTAAAAGAAAATGTACTATTTTTGTACTGAGAACTCACAAACTGATGAACTAAGAAACATATAACTCATGAAGATTATCTGCGTGGGCATGAACTATGCCGAACATAATAAGGAACTCGATGGCTCAGCTGCTAAGCCGGCTAACCCTGTCATTTTTATGAAGCCCGACTCGGCGATATTGAAAGGTGGCAAACCTTTCTTTATTCCCGACTTTGCGGAGCGATTTGACTATGAGGCAGAGCTGGTAGTGCGCATCAGTAAGTTGGGCAAGAATATTGCTCCACGCTTTGCACATCGCTATTATGATGCGGTAACTGTGGGTGTTGATATCACGGCACGAGATATGCAGGAGCGCTTCCGTAAGGAGGGATTGCCTTGGGAACTGTGTAAGGGATTCGATGGCTCTGCGGTATTGGGTGATTTTGTTCCTATGGAGCGTTTTGCTAATGTGCAGAACATACGTTTCCGCCTTGATATTGATGGGGGTACCGTGCAACAAGGACACTCTGCAGAGATGCTCTATAGCGTAGATGAGTTGGTGGCTTATGTGAGCCAATTCTTTATGTTGAAGACGGGTGACCTTATCTTTACAGGTACTCCTGTGGGAGTCGGCCCCTTGCAGATAGGTCAGCACGTAGAGGGTTTCTTAGAGGGTGAGCGTGTATTGGCGTTTAACGTAAGATAGTCCCTCTTCTCTACATGGGGCTGCTTAAAAGTCATATCCAAGGCTGAAGTATGCGCCAAAGCGGTGGTAGCGGTCGTTCCAGTGTCCACTCAGCATGAGAGGGCCAAAGGTGGTGTTATAGATGACTCCCATCCCGAAACCCCAGATGCCACGCTCATTAAATGTCTCACTCAGACGATTCGCGCTATGGGCATAGTTGACTGTGCTTGATAGGTAGAGGTCTGACACAATCGTCTGCCTTACCTCTATACGAGCCATTGTCAGCATTCGATGCATAAATTCACTGCCATGTAGCCCTATGAATGGTGCTTGCTGTTCGACATATCGGCCTGGCAGGTAACCTCCAATACTATTGCCATAGACCATGGGGATATTATCTCCCAATAGCAAGCGCATGTATAGCGTTGGCTGCAGTACCAGGCCTTCATGGAGGGAGATAGCTCTTGAGGCATCAGCTTGAAGCGTTAAGAAATGTCCTGCTCCACTACTACGAGGAATATGATACTCTGCCTCCACACCATAGGCGTACCCCGCAGTGGGCATGTAGGCTGCATCAAACAGATCATTGTGCATTGAGGCGTATAGTCCTACATACGTGGCGTAATGTTCGGTATCGGTATAGCTGTCTTTGGGGAGTTCCTCGGGGTGTATGCCTCTGATTTGGAAATGGTCGTAGCGTATGCCTAAGCGCCCATCATATTGTCGCGAAAACAGCTGAGAGAGGTATACGTCGGTGCCAAAAAAATGATAGTCAAACGCGTGACTGCTCTTATTATAGAATCTGTTGACATCAGAGAACCAGTACTTCATCGTACCATTTATTTGCGGCAGATTATACCATGCATATGCCATGTGCCCCTCAATCCAGGGATTTATACTGAGTCGTGTAGTGACGTCAAACTTTGGTCCCGAGAGTGCCAGGCGATTGATGCCGATACTAAATAGCGCAGCAGCTGCATCCTCAGAGTCGAGGCGCAGCCCGAGTTCCACTTGATTCTTCGGGTTTGGGGTCACCTCCATTTTTAGTGTATAAGGTCCTTGCCCCAGCAGGTGGTACTGAACGGAAGAGAATGTACCCATACCGTAGATGTGTTCGATAGCATCGTACAGGTCGTCTATACTCACCAATTCGCCGACCTCGATACCTTGCTGCGTCAAGAGCGAAAGCATCATGGTACTGTCTATACCCTCAATGATGATATTACTGATTTCAAATCGGTCTGACAGCTCCGCAAGTGGTGATGTGACTTCTTGATTTTCTGCATTCATAGCATGAGATGCAAGGAGTATCTTTTCCTTCACATTCATTAGTTCCGCTCTGCTTTGGCATGCTGTCGTATAGCCAATATCTACCAGCTTTCTGAGTCGTAAGGTGTCAAACCCCATCACGGGAAAACTGCTTACCAGGGGACGAATCAGCACATCGGTATCTCGTATGTTTCGCCTTCTTGCTTCGGCTCCCATAGTGCTGATTAGTCGCTCAAAGATGGAGGGGAAGGTGTGCAAAGTCATAGGAGAGGTAGTACCCGTACTGAGGTCTACACCTATCACAATGTCTGCTCCCATAGCTCGTGCTACATCTACAGGATAGTTATTAACCACGCCACCATCTACCAACACCATGCTATCTCTGTATATGGGGTAGAAGACTCCTGGGATGGACATACTTGCCCGCATAGACTCAGCCAGGAAACCCCGATTGAGCACTACAGCATCGCCCGTCACCAAGTCTGTAGCCACGCATGCAAACGATCGTGGCAGGGTAGCGTAGGTCACAGAGTCATGAAAGGCTATAGTCAGTGCCGTAAATTCATTCAACAGGTTTTGCCCATCGATGAGTCCTGGTCTTGCGAGCACCTTGGGAAAGGTGCGCTCGCTGTTTCTGCGTACTCTGATGCCCGCGTCTCGATAGCGTGCATTCCCCTCGGTCCGCATGTCCTCTTCGTATGGGATGTTTATCTGGTAATATCGTTCAGCCATACGCATGTTATAAGGTTGTATCTGACGAGGTACACCATTGCTCAGCAACATCTTCCAATCGCGTGTCATGAGCAGCGAGTCCATCTCGTCTGCCGTATACCCTATAGCATACAATCCCCCCACGATAGCTCCCATACTTGTACCTGTGACGATATCTATTGGTATCTGCAGCTCCTCGATAAGGCGTATTACACCGATATGTGCTGCTCCACGTGCACCGCCACCACTCAAAACAAGCGCTATCTTGGGCTCTTGGCTCACCTGCGTTGTGTCCACACTCAGCTGTGCACGGCATACTATCGTCAAGCATAAGCACAAGCCCATCATTATATATCTAATATGTCTCATCCCTGCATACATTGTCCAGCGTTAACAATGCATGCTTGTGAAATGTTGTATACAAGATGTTAGAAAAAAGAGAGGTAAAAGTGCGAAGCCTTACTCGAAGTAGAATGTCATCACTATCATGCGGCTCGAAGCTCCATTAAGCGACTGTGTGAACTTGAGCAGATTTTTATCAATGAGGTCGCTACGGTCTTTTACTAATAGATCTGTGAGGCCAAAGCAGAACTTCAGCTCGGGGATAAGCTTAAAGAATGGCAGATAGAGGTCACAGCCCATGCCCACCTCAAGAGCTGCGTCAAAACGTCGTGTGAGCAGTGCCTTTTGCTTCTTAACCGTGAGGTCTACCATCGGAGCCAAACCCGCTACTACATAAGGTCTGTAGTTATTGAATCGCTGAGCTGAGTATTTTATATTGATGGGTGTCGATAGGTAAGTTGACTTTATCGTCTGCTCCTCCTCCTTGCCGCTATACTGTTCGTAAAAGAGTACGCGCTTATCACCAAAGTGCATCGTCGGGATGATGCGTAGTGAGAGATGCTGTGTCAGATATAGTTCGCCCAGGATACCCACAGAGAAGCCTGGACTATAGGCTGGGATATCGGTAAACCACGATTCCTCTCCACTCGTCTCGAGAGTGTGTTGATACCCATTGTTCACAAACTCAAGGTCTTGCATGTGTATGCCGAAGAGGAAACCATAGTGCCAACGACGCATGTCTATATAGGGACGATTTTGCACCTTGCGCTCTTGCGCAAAGTGTCGCTGTGGGAATGCTACCATCAGTATGGCTGCTATCAGCCCCACCATCCATATGCGTTTTGTCAGTCTCATCTTGTTCATACCATTATATAACGGCCATAGCGAGATATTATTATTCGCCGTTGAATTTTGTTGTTTGTAAATTAGACTAAGTATAAATATGGTAGAAAAAGATGCCTTACGAGAACATCAAGCGAAGAAAAGCCTTATCTTTGCATGGTTAGTACGAATATTTTAAACAAACAGTATTATGGCTTACGTAATTAATGACGATTGTATCAAGTGCGGTACTTGTGTTGATGAGTGTCCCTCTGAGGCTATCTCTGAAGGCGATACCAAGTATGTAATCAACCCCGACCTCTGTGTTGACTGCGGTACTTGCGCTGACGCTTGCCCCTCTGAGGCTATCCAGCCCGCATAAGAATTGGTCAAGCACACCAAAACAGTTAAGGATGCCTTTCGGCATCCTTTTTTTTATGTGTATCGTATGATACGAAGTCTGTTTACAATATCTCTTTGAGTTCTAAGAGTGAGTGTATAGTATGCGTAGGGTAGGGGAGTGAGGAGTCTGGTACTGTTATCTGCTTGGCGTTATAGAATACCTGCTCCATACCTACTTGGTGGGCGCCTTGGATGTCTGCTTCGAGGTTGTCACCTATCATGAGGGCTTGGTGAGCTGCTACACCAGCGACGCGCAGTGCATGCTCGAAGATGGCAGGGTGCGGCTTGTTGACCCCGATGTCTTCGGAGAGTATCACTCCATCAAAGTAGTAGGCAATACCAGCAGAGCTCATCTTGCGCGCTTGCAGCTCGGTAAATCCGTTTGATAGTATGTAGAGCCTATATCTTGGGCTCAGATATTCGAGTATCTCGCGTGCATGTGGCATCAGTCGAGTACCAAGAGGGAGACGCTTCATCGATTCGTCCCAGAAGCGGGTGCTTATGGCCTCTGCCTCAGTGACCCCCATTACTCTCAGGGGATGTGCATAGCGCTCTGCATTGAGATAATTTCGGGTAATCTCACCGGCGGAGTAGCGTGTCCAGAGCTGCTGATTATACTCCCAATAGATCTCGTAGTAGTGTTCGAAACTCTCAAACCACTGGTCATATTGGAGTAGTTCGTACACGGCGCGGTATGCTTCTCGGGAGTTGGTCGAGAAGTCATACAGCGTATCGTCGAGGTCGATGAAGAGTACTTCGTATTGTCTCACAGCAGTCATTAGCGCACTTGGATAACCATATATCGTGACACGCTCCAGAATGCCTTCGCATCGAGGATGATGAGTGTCAGCAAATTTTCGTCATCTTTAGCAAATTCATAAGAACTCTCAGGGTGAACGGTGAGGAGCTTTGCACGCTTCGTGTAGAGGGGGAATATCTTATCCTCGCGAATGTCTATCTGTGTGAAATAGTTCATGTTGTATTCGGTAGACAAGAACAGCTTACCTCCATTCAGGATATTCTGATCTTTGAGCTCCTTGGCTGTGCCATATACATACCATGCGGCATTGAGCTGCTCCACTTGCTGGTTGATGATGCTTTGCTGCTCATCGGTGATCTTTTGTAGTGCATTTACATCGCCAGTGAGCATGACTACAGCGCTGTCAAGCTCGGCAATGCGGATATTCTTCTGCGCCAGCTCGTTTTGCAGTGCAGTGATGCTTGCCACTTTATCGCTCAACTCCTTTTGCAGGTTGTCCAGCACCTTGCGCAGGCTTGCTGTCTCTGTTCCGCTTGCCTTGAGCTTCTTCTCCAACTCTGCTATCTGCTTGCGGTTGGCTTCCATCTTCTGTTGGATGAAGAGGATGTCCTCGCGCAGACGCTGAGCGTCGGAGATGCCTTCTCCGTCTTGAGACTGTAGCATCACGCGCCCTTCGGCTTCGTTGATAGCTCGGAAGCCCTCTTGGATATCAGCAATAGCCATCATCGCCTGGTCCAGTGCCTTGCTCTTTTCGTTCAGAGCCACCGCCAGCGAGTCATTTTGTGCTGCAAGTTCTTTTTCACGCTTTACATTGGTGCAGCCCACGAGAGTTGCTACACAGATTGCTAAACATAGGATTTTTTTCATACGTCGTTTTCTTAATTATGCTTTTACAATATTGTTTAGATTACGGCTCATACCACCATAATCTGCAGCAAAATTATAGAATCTATTTTTATCCGCCAAACAAATACTATTAAATATAAAAGATAATACGTACCTTTGCGAGGAGGTAATATTCGTATGAGTAGATTATGAAGAGGTGGTGTTATCTGTTTATGCTCTGTGTACTCACAAGCTGCTTGTCTCCCATCACGATGGATGACGAGGAGGGTGGTGTGGGAGTGCTGCGTAGTGTGAATGTGCTTACTCGCTCTGTCTCTCCCATTCAATACCCCCTCACACTCTACATCTTTAGTGCTGATAGGGGTACGCTGGTGGCTTCTTTGACTCAGCATTCCGAGGCCGATGAACTTGCTTTGCAGCTATCTCCGGGAGACTATCGTATGGTGGCATTGGCAGGTGCCGGCGAGTGTGATTTGCCCTCTTCCCCGAGACTCTCTGATATCATCACTGCTCCCTCAGATGGGCACTTTGCTTCATCATTGCAGATGGGGAGTGTCTCGGTGAGCGTCACTCAAAATACGACTATGAGCATAGCTCTCCACAATCAGTTGGCGGCGATAAGTATCTCGTTCTGCGATATTCCTGCTGAGGCGACATCAGTCGCAGTGCACCTCTCTCTCATAGCCTCGGGGTTGTCGTTTAGAGGTGAATATGCTTCCCCTACTACAGTCAGAGTACCGCTTGAGAGAGAGGGAGACCGGTGGAGCGCTCCTCTGTTCTACACTCTGCCGAGCAATGGCCCGCTACATTTGACGGTGTCGACTACTACGCCTACCAAGGGCTATTCGTATGGCTACACGCTGCCTCACTCCTTGCGACCCAATACTCCCTATGTGATCAGTGGTGGTCTTCGCCAAGGGGTGATGGCCAATGGCTCTATGCCGCATGATGGGTGGAACGAGGTGGAACAGATATCTTTCAACTTTGGTGATGATATCGATACAGTTATCGTCGACGATGACATCTTTGAAGTCGATGCACTCCCTGAGGTGGGCACCTTGTGGAATGGATACTTTGTCGTAGCCCACGCTGATAGTGACGATGAGACAGACCGTATGCTGCTCTTGAGCACTACGGAGTGGCGAGGTATCACGAGTGCCACCCATGAGGCGACGCCTGGTATGGCTACTGATATAGCCTCTACCTATGCGGAGGGTGCTCTCTGTGGCTGGCGTATCCCTACGCGTAGTGAGGTGCGTAGGATGTGTGCTGCATCGGGAGGTGCTACCTTGGATGCTACAAACGAGTACCTTGCTACCCATGGTATCGCTCCTCTCAGCACGGGCGACGATGCTGATACGGGCGATGCTGTGCGATACTTGTGTGACGATGCATCATATTCGTTTCGCTGGGATAGTGATGGTAAGTCCAGTCCGGTAGGGCATAAGCGAACGTATCATTTGCGACTGGTGCGTACAGTCGGATTTTCGGTCAAGTAAAGATTCTTACAAAGTCTATATGCTACGATCGGTTAGGATGACATCCTTTGCAGCAGAGTGTTCCGAGCAGTTGCTCCACGTCGCGTTTGATGAGGTTATAGGTGGGAGCATCTTCGTAGTCCGTATTCTTGCGCAGTATAGCCTCTATCGTCTGTAGGCTGCGGTGGTATGCGGTGAGCTCATTGTGATACTGCTGATCGTGGCAGGCGAGATGCTTTATCTCCGCTTCGCGTTCGCGGCGTAGACGCACACAGATGGGCGAGAGCAGCTTCATCACTACATTTTCTTTGAGGTGATGCCCCTGAATGAAGAGGTAGGTATTGTCGGGTGTCACGCCCAATGCCTCCAATTCGGGCTTCATCGCTGCCAATGCTCCCTGTGCTTCGGGGTAGCGCCGAGCCAGCCAGTTTAGCTTCTTTTCCACTCGCTGGCGTAGCTGTTCGAGCGCATCCTCGGGGTGAGGCACGCTCACGGGGTCGAGCCTTACGACTCGGCAGAAATCTTGCATGGAGAATACCGAAAGCTCATGCTTGCGATAAAACCATACGTTCCACAAGAAGAGCGGATATATAATCTGTGAGTATAGTCGGAAGAATGCCGGGAAATCCACCAAGGGCCTATCGTTCAGTGTGCTCTGTACGCATACACCATGTAGGCTCTCGGCGTAGCATTGGTAGTTCTCGATGGCATAGGCATAGGTATGCAGTACGTAGGGGCTGCGTATGATGCGGCGCGATGTGCCCGTGGCGCCCTGTAGCAGATAATCATAGTCGCTGTCTACGCAGGCTATCATGTGGCATCCTAGTCCTTGTCCGAGGTCATTCATCATCGCCACCTTCTTGCCCTTGGCAAGCGAGGTGTTTGAGGGTAACATCACCTGGAAGTAAAACTTATCGGTATTGTACTGGCTCAGCAGATGGCTCCAGAATGACACATCATCGTAGCTCTCTACATAGGCCACGATGCGCTTGCGCGACGTCTTGGGACGCAGGCTATTGGCTGCGCCTATGTAGAGTGAGTTTACGTTTTCGATGAGTCTCTTGGCCACAACTTTTGGAATTAAAAATTGAACATTAGTTTGCCATCCGGGAGTAATTATCCATTGTCAATTATCCCTTGTCAATTGTCAATTAACAACAGTAATGTCCGTCACCTCCGTCACCGCATCCATCCATCCGCCCATGATCATGGCGGGCGAGTGTGTGGTGAGTATGATCTGAGCGTAGGGGTTCATCTCTCGTATAATCTCGATGACGCGCTGCTGCCACTCGATGTGTAGCGATATCTCGGGCTCATCCATCAGGAGTATGCAGGGCTGTTTGTCTTGCACGAGCACGGTGAGCAGGATGACCAGCATCTGCTTCTCTCCGCTCGACAATTTATAGGGCAACAGCTCCTCACCATCTTGCTCAAACACAATCTCATTCTTGCTGCGTATGATCTTCTTGCCCGTTTCGGCAAAGAGCTCATCTGCGAGGTCTTGGAATCTGCGCTTGGGGTACGATACCTCTGCCGCCTTGCGCTGTCCCTCTGGGTCGGCCGATGATAGCAGCTCGATGATGCGGTTGCCGATGTTCACCTGATAGTCCAGGTAGCGGCGCTGCAGCTGGTATAGCTGCCAGTCGAGCTCGGTCTTCACATTCTTGTCTGCCATCTTCTCTGCCAGGTTGCTATGGAAGAGCGGTCGGTCAAAGCTGCGTATGATATCAAAGTGTATCGTCGTTGCATTCTCGGGGTAGAAGGTCATCTTTACCCCCTCCACATCATTTACGTCGAGGTCTACGCCTCCAGCGATATGGTCCAGCGTGGTAGCCGCTCGGTTGAGTATAGTCGACTTGCCTATGCCGTTCACGCCACTGAGGATATTCACATCGCGTCTCAAGTCCCACACGATGTGCTTGCGTCCCCATAGTGCCTCTATCTCTATACGCTGTATATACTCCGCACGCACAGGTTTCTGTTGTCTGTTCAATGTCTCCATGATGTTATATTTTGGCCATAAAGGTACAGAGAAATATCCAAAGCACCAAGCAAAACCATGGTCTGATTTATTTTTTAGTCAATGATTGCTGTTATCTCGAAGTTTATGCTTACATTTGCCAATACGAACGAATATCAATAACTATTAATAAGACACGACTGTATGAAGAAAACACTTCTGACACTTTTGGCTGGTATCATGTTGGCATCGACCTCGGTGCTCTACACCAGTTGTCAGCCCAAGTCTGGTACCTTCGAGATAGGCGACCAAAAGTTTCTCCTCAATGGCGACTCCTTCACCGTGAAGGCGGCCGAAGTACACTACCCACGTATACCTCGCGAGTACTGGGAGCACCGCATCGAGATGTGTAAGGCGCTGGGCATGAACTCTATCTGCATATACATCTTCTGGAATATCCATGAGCAGCAAGAGGGCGTGTATGATTTTACTGGCAACAACGACATCCGAGCTTTCTGTAAGCTGGCGCAGAAGCATGGCATGTATGTCATCGTGCGTCCCGGCCCCTATGTATGTGCCGAGTGGGAGATGGGTGGACTGCCTTGGTGGCTCTTGAAGAAGAAGGACATCCGTCTGCGCGAGCAGGATCCCTACTTCATGGAGCGCGTACGCCTCTTCGAGCTCGAGGTGGGTAAGCAGCTTGCCGACCTGCAGATCACCCGTGGTGGCAACATCATCATGGTGCAGGTGGAGAATGAGTATGGCTCGTATGGAGAAGACAAGGCCTATGTGTCGGCAGTGCGCGATATGGTGCGCGAGGCAGGATTCACCGATGTGCCTCTTTTCCAATGTGACTGGTCGTCAAACTTTGAGCTCAATGCCCTCGACGACCTCGTATGGACCATGAACTTCGGTACGGGTGCCAACATCGATAATCAGTTCCGCAGACTCAAGGAACTGCGCCCCAACACACCGCTCATGTGCTCGGAGTTCTGGAGCGGATGGTTCGACAACTGGGGCCGTCAGCACGAGACCCGCGACGCCAAGGACATGGTGGCTGGCCTGCAAGAGATGCTCGACAAGAATATCTCATTCTCACTCTATATGACTCACGGAGGTACCTCATTCGGCCACTGGAGCGGTGCCAACAGCCCCGGCTTCTCGCCCGACTGCTCATCATATGACTACGATGCCCCCATCAACGAAGCGGGTCAAGCTACGCCGAAGTATCACGAGCTGCGCAATATGCTGGCTCAGTACAACGGTGGCAAGCCTCTGCCCGAGGTGCCCGTAGCGATGCCCGTACAGACCGTGGCTGAGTTTCAGATGACCGAGGTGGCTCCCATCTTTGACAATCTGCCCGAGCCTATCCACTCCGAGGGTATCAAGACCATGGAGGAGTATGACCAGGGCTGGGGATCGATGCTCTACCGCACTACCCTCAAGGGTACCGATAGCCAGAGCCGCCTCACCATCACCGACGCTCACGACTATGCACAGGTATTCGTCGATGGCAAGTACATCGGTAAGATGGACCGCCGCCTCGGCGAGAAGGTGCTCACCCTCCCCTCAGTGCGCGAAGGTGCCGTCCTCGACATCCTCGTAGAGGCTATGGGTCGCATCAACTTCGGTCGCGCCATCAAGGACTTCAAGGGTATCACTGAGAAGGTAGAGATGACCACTATCGCTGCCAATGGCGAAGCTGTCACCACAGAACTCAAGGGCTGGGATGTATACCTCTTCCCCAATACCTATGAGTTTACTGCCAACAAGAACTATCAGGCTATTGCCGACACCAAGGCTCCTGGTTACTATAAGGGTACCTTCACCGTAGACAAGCAGGCCGACACCTTCCTCGACCTCACCACATGGGGCAAGGGTCTCGTGTATGTCAATGGTCACTGCCTCGGCCGCTTCTGGGAGATCGGTCCTCAGCAGACACTCTACGTGCCCGGCTGCTGGCTCCGCAAGGGAGAGAACGAAATCCTCATCCTCGATATCAAGGGTCCCCAGGACAATAAGCTCTGTGGACACGATAAGCCCATCCTCGACGCACTGCGCAACCCTGTGCCCGCATCGCATCGCGAGCCTGGCACCGTACTCTCGCTCAAGGGTGAGAAGCCCGTGCTCACCGCTCGTTTCCGCGCAGGCAATGGTTGGCAGGAGCAGAAGTTTGGCAAGACTATCGAAGGTCAGTACGTATGTATCGAGGTGGTAAGCAACCAGAAGGCGGGTGATGCCTACACCGCTATTGCCGAGTGGTACATGCTCGATGCTGAGGGCAACCGCCTGAGCCGCGAGCCCTGGACCATCCAGTATGCCGATAGCGAGGACAAGAGCCGCAGCAACCGCACTGGCGACCGCATCTATGACCTCCAGGAGAGCACCTACTGGGCTACCGCACAGGGTGCCGAGCTGCCTCACCACCTTATCATCAACCTCGGCAGCAAGCAGCAGCTCACCGCTCTGCAGTACCTGTCCCGTATGGAGGAGGGCGCTCCCGGTGCTATCAAGGAGTACCGCATCTATGTCAAGGACGAACCCTTCACCATCGTCAAGGAGTAACTTCCTCGGATATGAAGATACATCAAAGGGCAGCCCATCGGGTTGCCCTTATTTCTTTTACAAATGTCACAATGGCTGATTACTCTGCCGAAGCGTACACGAAGGTGTGATCTACGAAACGCTGCTCTACGAGTCCGAAGCGGACAAACTGGGCGAGCATCTCTACGGCACGGTGGCGGGGCAGACGGCCGAGACGGGCAAAACGATTGAGCGTCAGCGTATCCTCATCGGTGAAGAGGTGTAGCAGCTCTTGCTCGCGAGGAGTGAAGGGGAGTAGGGTACCACAGTCTGTAGCGGCTTCGCGCCATAGCGCCATCTGTACGGGAGGAGCCACGATATTCTCATCGGCTATGCGCATGAAGGCGCATAACTTGCCATCGTCGAGCTTGGCACGCACGGGTCGCTCGGCGCAGGGCTTCACCTCGGCTATCACGACGGTATGTCCCTCGGCACGATGTGCTGTCATGCTGCACTCTACGGGAGGCACGCAGTAGAGCGAGGCAGCTGCCTCTACCATATACATCTCCTCTTCGCTGCGTACGCCAGCAATCTTTCCATTGTCTTTCACCCCGATAAGCAGACGGCCTCCATCGGTATTGGCAAACGCCGAGAGGGTGCGCGCAATCTTGCGCACATCGGAGATCTCATATTTGAAGTCCTGCTGCTGGTGTTCGCCCTGGGCGATGAGGTGGTAGAGCAATTTTGTTTAGTGTTTAGTGTTTAGTGTTTAGTGTTGAGTGTTTAGTGTTAAAAGAAGCATCCGGAGGTTCCCTCAACACTCAACCCTCAACTGGACTTAATCCCATCTCCTTTGCCTTCTTCATCATATACTCATAGGCGGCATCGTGCTCATTGGGGATGATACCATCGAGGATTGCGTCTTTGATGCTGCTCTTGAGAGCTCCCACCTCGGCACAAGGCGTGAGACCAAAGGTACGCATGATCTCATCGCCATCGACAGGGGGTTGGAAGTTACGTATGCGGTCGCGCTCCTCAAGGTCTTTGAGTTTCACACGCACGAGGCGGAAGTTGTCGAGGAAGCGCTGCTTGCGCATCTCATTCTTAGAGGTGATATCGGCCTCACACAGCAACATCAAGTCGTCGATGTCGTCACCTGCCTCGAAGAGTAGGCGGCGTACGGCGCTGTCGGTGACCTCCTCATCGGCGATGACGATGGGGCGCATGTGGAGCCCTACGAGCTTTTGCACGTACTTCATCTTCTCGTTCATGGGGAGCTTCATGTTGCGGAATATGGTGGGTATCATCTTTTCACCTATGAAGTTGTGGTTATGGAATGTCCAGCCTAGGCGAGGATCCCAACGCTTGGTGCGAGGCTTGCCTATATCATGGAGCAGGGCTGCCCAGCGAAGCCATAGGTTGTCGGTATGTCGAGCTACGTTGTCCAGCACCTCGAGTGTGTGGTAGAAGTTGTCCTTATGGGCACGTCCGTTCATCTTCTCTACTCCTTGCAGTGCTGCCAGCTCGGGGAAGATGAGGGGGAGCAGTCCGCAGCGGTCGAGCTCGACGAATCCCTTTGAGGGGATGGGCGATGCGAGTATCTTATTGAGTTCGTCTATGATGCGTTCCTTAGAGATAATCTTGATGCGCTCGGCATTGCGCGTGAGTGACTCGAAGGTCTCCTCCTCGATGAAGAAGTTGAGCTGTGTAGCAAAGCGTACACAACGCATCATGCGCAGGGGGTCATCGCTGAAGGTCACATCTGGATCCAACGGTGTACAGATGAGGCGCTCCTCCATATCGAGCAATCCGTCAAAGGGGTCGGTGAGTTCGCCGAAGCGCTCGGCATTGAGGCATACGGCCAGGGCGTTGATGGTAAAGTCGCGGCGATTCTGATCATCCTCCAAGGTGCCATCCTCGACGATAGGCTTGCGTGAGTCATGGGTATACGACTCCTTGCGAGCACCTACGAACTCCACCTCCATATCGCGCCACTTGAGCTGTGCGGTGCCAAAGTTACGGAAGATGCTCACGTGAGCGCCACGCCCAAGTTTCTTGCGCAGGGCCTCAGCCATCTTGATGCCACTACCTACGACCACCACATCGATGTCCTTGGATGGACGCTCCAGGTATAGGTCGCGTACATAGCCTCCTACGACGTAGCACTCGAGTCCCAACTCATCTGCTGTAGTGCCAATGAGGCGAAACAGTTTGTTCTCGAACATTGCCTTCAGCTCCTCAGGTGATATATGTCTCATAAAACTGGTTCAGAATAAAATATCCGCGAAATTACTCAAAAAAAATCGTATTTTCTCGCTTCTTGACATAGCTTTTCGCTTTTTTTGTCCTTATTGCTATAAAATATCGAATAATAGCACTACTTTTACACCTGATTTTAACATTATATACTTCTGAGGACATGACACACCGCAAATCAATATGCTCGCTCTTCGCAGCACTCACCGCAACCCTATTCGTGGGATGTGCCGAAAATGTAGAACAATTGGCTAAGCCCTACCTCGACCGCGCTGAGCACTCATTCGCTCTCGAGCAATATAGCCTTGCCAAGCTACAGCTCGATAGCATCAAGGAGCTATACCCCACGGCTTTCGAGGCACGTGCCAAGGCACAGACCATGTTGCTCCATATCGACCTCACTGAGAGCCAGCGTGCACAGCACTATCTCGATAGTCTCTACACCCTCTCACACGACATGGCGCAGCCCCTCATCCCGCAGTTCTATCTCGACAAAGACCCTCAGTACCAAGAGATAGGTCACTACTATGATTCACGCTACCGCACCGAGAGAAATGTGGGTCGCACCTACCTTCGTCCCCAGACAGATGAGAAGGGAGCCTTTGTGCTCGTTGTCTTCTACCGTGGCAAGGATTTGCAAGCTCATACATTGCGCTTCACAGCCCCCGATGGCACCTATACCGAGGTCACTGCGCCACACTCACATACCTGGAGCGATGCTTCGGGTCGTGCCGAGCGTCTCGACTTTGCTCCCGACGCAGAGTCTTCGGTAGCCTCATTCGTAGAGATGCATGCCGACAAGACTATCAAGGTGGAGCTCATCGGTGATAAGGGTAAGGCGGCCATCTCCTTTGCCAAGGCCGACAAGCAGAGCCTCGCTGCGGTGGCCAACCTCGCCATGCACCTGCGCAATATCACTGACCTTGAGGGCAAACTGCAAGATACTCAGCGCCGTATCGACTTCGTACAGTCACGCCTGCAAGCTGACTCTATCAAGCGTTCTGCGAGCGCTGTGCAGTAATCGTAGGATAAGATGAAGCTCCGCACCATTTTATATACTCTTCTCGTCGCTGCCCTCTGCGTGGGGTGTAGCGGTCGTGTCTCTATGCGTCAGCTGCAGGAGCTGGAGGCTCGTGTGAATGATGCTCCTGACTCCGTGCTCGCGGTGCTCACCGCAGCTGATATGCCGCGCTGGGGCGAGGCGCGTGCGTTCTATGCGCTGCTCACCGTAGAGGCGCAAGATAAGAGCTATATTGATGTTGCTGACGACTCACTCATCCGCGTGGCTACACGCTACTATGACCGCCGCGGTCCCGCGCTACATCGCCTGCAGGCCTTCTACTACCACGGTCGTGTATATGCCAATGCGGGCCTACGCCACGAAGCGATGACCGCCTACACGCGAGCTAAGGAATTTGTGGATGAGGTGGATGCTCCCTATCCTGTGGGATTGTTGTATGCACAAATGGGAACGCTCTATGGTAATGACTACGATTATCCCCACGCATTGGAGTATATGAGAAATGCACTTGCCTATTATGAGTTGGCAGGGAAGGAGCGTTTGCAGTACATTGCTAAGCGTAATATAGGTTTGATTTATCTTAATATGGAGAATGTAGCGCAAGCTGATTCTTTGTTTAATGAAGTTTTAACATGGGGCGAAGCATGCAATGACACCTATATAACATATAGCAGCATTATTCAGCTCCTACGCTTGTATGATACCACTGGGAATACTGATGCTTTGGAATCTCTTTTTTTACGCTATCCGATTGGTGTGCTTCCCCAGAATGCAGCTACTTATGGAATCATTTCCCATTATCATGCATTAAAAAACGATAGGGTTGCTGCAGAGAATGCTTTGGCTCATGCATGGGACGTAAGTGCTTCTGCAGAGGATACAGCTAAGCTATTACAGAAAAGATACCAGATATATAAGGTCTTAGACGCACCTTACGATGCCTTACATAGCCACGAACAGTTGCTCGCTCATCAGGATTCCGTAGTACGCATCACCCTGCAACAACCCTTGATAGCTTCCCAACGTGATCATTATGAGACACGCTTGAAGGTGGAGGAACTACGTAATGAGCAGCAACGTTATCTTATGCGAGGTGCAGCAGCGATAGTGTTGATGGTGGCTGTGGCGTTGGGCATCTATGTGCGTCGATTCCTGCGTAACAAGAATCGTCAGCTAATGGAGCAGATAGAACTGGCCGATGAACTACGCCTTACTATATATAACAAGGAGCAGGATCTCGACAAGATGTCCGGTGAGTTAGAGGCTCAGCGCTTGACGTATGACACCAAGCTGCATGCCCAAGATCAACAAATATCACAGCTGTTCAGAGCACGATACAAACTGCTTGACGAGTTGAGCAAGACCTATTATGAGGGTACTGCCAATAAGAGCGAGAAAGATAAGGTATATAAGAAGGTGCTACGTGAGATAGAGCGCCTTTCTGTAGATGAGGAGTTTGCTCAGCTTGAAGAGATCATCAATGAATATTGCGACAACGTGATGGCTTGCATTCGTGCCGAGTTGCCTAAGGTGTTTTCAAAGATGGACTATCATCTTCTTTGCTGTTTCTATATTGGTTTCTCGGGCAAGACCATTAGTGTGTTCACAGGTATAGAGGCCAATCAGATCCCTGTCTACAAACAGCGCCTTCGCAGCAAAATCAGTAAGTCCGATGCTCCAAATAAGCAGTTGATGCTCGATAAAATGAAGTAAATTGTTGATTATCTGCGTAAAACTTCTTCTAATAACAAATCGTTATCCTCTTGTTTTATAAATGGGGGGGGTAAATGATTGATATTCAACGACATAGCAACACATTGGCTGCGCTTGTTATATTTTAGGAATATAACAAGTGTGTAATCGTTTCATTTTCAGCGCATAACAACGCAAAGTTGTTATGCGCTTTTCGTGCAATTCCCTTTCTCACCTAATAAATACCCCCTAACTTTGCCATCGAAATCATTAACAAAAAACTACACGATTATGAAGACTTTTTTTAATTGGCTCTTGGTAGCCGTTTGCCTTTTTACAGTAGGCAATGTACAAGTGATGGCATCAAATGAGGAGAAGGAGGTAAAGGTTTCTGTACCCATAAGCACAGGCGATGTCCTTACAGGGGATGATCAAAGGGGTGTCTTGTCAGTACCTTTCACCGTCTACTATCAAAATGGTACTATATATATAAGTACCTTTGCAGAGTTTTCAATGATTACAATTAATGTAGAGAATGAAACTACTGGTCAGGTATGGAACTCCGCATCGGATATTCTCGATGGAATGGGCGATATTAGCATCATTAATGGCGGTGCGGGCAGCTATTCAGTAGAGATTGTGACAGAGTATGAAGAAATATTCTATGGAACATTCACGCTTGATTAATTTACATTAGGAATACTATGAACAAGGTTGCGGTACTTTTTGTATCACACATCATCAATGACGATATAGTGGCTCGGTATGAGAAGCTGTACCACGAGTTACCATCCAATCATGAGCTATTTTGGGCATTCGATGCCGAAGGTGGAAACAAGGAACAAGCATTAACCTATAGTGGTAATATTCGCTTTTTCTTTTTCGACTCTTCCATGCTCAATGTTTTGGACTATACCGCTATTACAACAACATTGACTGGTAGTTTGAATTTTGTGATGCAACGCTTCGGTTTAGATCATCCTGAATATGATTACTATTGGATAGTTGAGTACGATGTAGTGTTTACTGGCAGTTGGTACACTCTATTTGCGGACATTGATAATCTCGATTCAGATTTAGTCAGTACGCATATTGAACGATACCATGTCCACAACTGGAATTGGCATTGGTGGCATCCTGCAGTATGGGTTGGTCATTGCATTCCTAAGGAGAGTTGCATCAAATCCTTCAACCCCATCTATCGTCTATCAGCACGTGCCCTGCAGTTTATGGATGCTTTCATGAAAGCAGGCAACTCGGGACACTATGAGATGCTGATGCCCACAGCCCTTTTTAATCATGGTTATACCCTTACCGACATTGGTGGACATGGAGAGTTTGCTCTACCGGAGTTTCGTAATCGATATTACATTTCTGATACAGGAATTAACAATGGCACTATGCGTTATCGTCCCGTTTACGAAGAAACCTATATCAGAAATATAAGTGCTATAGAAAAGTTGTTTCATCCCCTTAAATAATTTCGATTAGATGTTATGACAGAATATATCTCTTCTGAACAAATCTATGATGCCTTGGCCAACCTCCCTCAACTGGTCTTTGAGGTTACCGATGCCTGTAATCTCAAGTGCAAGTATTGTATCTATGGCGAGTTTTACGAAGATCACGATGTACGTGAAAACAGTATGCTCCCCATAGACAAGGCCATACGTTTGATTGATTACCTTAATCAGTACTGGAATTCTCCTCGATGTACTTCGGCAAATTCTTACATGTATATCTCTTTCTATGGAGGTGAAGCACTGATGAATATGGATTTTGTTAAAGCAGTAGTAGCTTATATAGAACAGTTGGATTGTCCACGTCGCGAGTTCCGCTTCTCCATGACCACTAATGCAATACTTCTCCATCGTCACATGGATTATTTGGTGGAGAAGAAATTCAATCTACTTATCAGTCTTGACGGCAATGAGTACAATCACAGCTATCGGGTAGACCACAGCGGACGTAACTCTTTCTCGCGTGTCATAATCAATGTAGATTTACTGCAAGATCGTTATCCTGAGTATTTCCGCAGATATGTCAACTTCAACTCCGTATTGCACAATCGCAACAGCGTGGCAGATATATACACCTTTATAAAGCAACGTTACGATAAGATTCCCTCAATAGGTGAACTCAACAATTCAGGCATCCGCGATGACAAGAAGAAAGAGTTCAATGATACATATCGCAATACAATGGAGAGCCTTCATCAAGCAGAGCACTATGAGGAGATTGAGAATGACATGTTTGTTTCTGCCGAAAGTTATCAAGGATTAATGCTGTATCTACATCAATATAGTGGATACCATTTTGGAGACTATACAAGTTTACTGTTTGACAAAGAAAAACTTAGATATAGACCTACTGGCACCTGTTCGCCATTCACAAAAAAAATGTTTGTTACCGTAAATGGAAAAATTTTACCATGCGAACGCATAGGTCAGCAGCATTATATGGGATTAATTACAGACGATGAAGTTGTTTTTGATGCCCATGCTATAGCAGACCTATTCAATTCATATCTTAATCGAATAGAAAAGCAATGTTCGTCATGCCAGAATAAGGCAGCATGTACTCAATGCTTATTTAATATAGAGGGATTGAATAATCAACCCCAATGCCATGGATATATGAACAAACAGGCATTGTTGCGTGCAAGTAGTGCCAAAATGGCCTTTTTACGTGACCACCCTGAAGCTTATCGAAAAATAATGACAGAAGTAATCATTACATAAACCGTACTTAATCAAATAAACAGATACATTGCAATGTAATATAATTTTATTATTAATTTTTTAACAAGTCAAAAAAATGCGAATTCAAAGAATTAAATTGAACGCTTTGTCAGAAACGCAGTTGCACGACAAAGAGATGAATGCTATTCTTGGAGGTGTTTCTCCTTGCGAATGTTCATGCTATTACAAGGATCAAGGCGGTTCTCCCTCAAGTTATAATGCAGCAGCCAATGGGAAATATGGATACATATCGTATGACGGGTGTAATGAAACTGTTTTCGACCCTGAAACTGGAAATCTCGGAGCATCAGGAAGAGTGACTGCATAATCCTTTTAATTAGGAAGCTAAGGCCTTAAGCAATTCATCATCGAATGAGGTCTTAGCCTCCTATGTAAACAAACAACATTAGTAGACCAATGAAGAATAATTATATAATATTTTTAGCACTGGTGTTTGTTTATCAAACCCTATTTGCGCAGCAAAAGCAAGCATATTCCCCTCATCCTTCTCATATGGTTAGAAATCGTGGTCTTATTTCCACTATTGATTCAACCCGTTTACGCGTCTGGTACGCATTAAATGCTGACAGCATAGCTGATATGAACACCTACATAGATTATCAACGTTTGGATGTAGGCGATAGCGTCTCCAAGTATTACAGTTGGTTTGTTTATAACAGTGATTCGCTATTACGAGATTGGCACAAGAAACATCCAAGGGCCAGAAGTATTCCCAAATGGTTAGGACCAGGAGGAAAAAAGAAGGACACATGGATTCAATACGAATTCTCCGAATTGTACATGCAGAACGGCATGCTTACCGAATATGCATGTATGCCCATGTGGCTCGAAGAACACAATTCGCAGTACTCCGAGCCTATTCCTCGCCAATCATGGATTATCTCTTTTGAAATGCAAGAATTATTGGGCTATACCTGCCAGAAAGCCACATGCCATTTCCGCGGCCGAGACTATATCGCTTGGTTCGCTCCCGACATTCCTGTATGCCAAGGGCCATGGAAGCTTGGCGGTTTACCCGGCCTCATCCTCAAAGCGCACGATGCCGATAGCCTATATATCTTCAATGCCGTAAAAATAGAGACGAGCAGACATCCCATCATCCGCTACGAATATAAAAACTACAAAGTAGAAACTCGTGAGAAAGTGCAGAAAATGCAATGTGGATTTACGGAAAACTGGTGGAAAGCCGCAAACTATCATAAAGCAGAGATATTGCCTAATGGAGAAATTGAAATGAAAGAACTCGTCTCCATATTTACACCCTACGAACCCCTTGAACTGGAATAATCAACCCATAAAACGATATATAATGAGCACGAGACTTAACCATATATTACTTGTCGCTTTCTTTACGGTGATAACGCTGGATATCGTTGCCCAAAACAATACAGTTATCGATGGCTATGTTAAAGGTGTTGACGGCAAAGCGGCCAATGCCTACGTTACCGTATCGTCCAAAGGCAAGGCGGTTATCCTCGGCTTTGCCGATGTGGATGTAGAGAGCGGCTATTATAAGGTGGAGTTTGCTTTTAAGATAGACTCGGTGGCGGTGACAGCAGCAGGTATGGCTATCGGGCAAAATATAAAGGTGGTGCCTAACCGCTCACAAAGGCTCGACTTCCTCACCGTGGAACAATCAATAACAATCAAGGAGGTGAGCATCGTGGCCGACAAGATACGGCGGAGCGGCGACACCATCAACTATAACGTGGCAGCCTATTCGCAACAGGACGACCGCGTGATTGCCGACGTCATCAAACGTATGCCGGGCATGGAGGTAAACGAGAGCGGTGGCATCAAGTACAACGGGCAGGACATCTCAAAGTTCTACATCGAAGATATGGATATGCTGCACTCGCGCTACGGACTGGCCACGAAGAACGTCAGCGCACAGGATGTGGCCACGGTACAGGTGATGGAGAACCACCAAGCCATCAAGTCGCTGCAGGGGAAGGAGATTACCGACAAGGTGGCCGTCAACCTCAAGTTGCGCCCCGAGGCCAAGGGTACCTTTGCCGTTAACACCATGCTGGGCGGCGGTGTTCAGCTGCAGGGTAACGTAGGCAGTAATCCGCTCATGGCGGGCGAGGTCACGGCAATGTACTTCGGCAAGCGCCGTCAGCACATGACCGTTTACAAAGGCGACAACGCCGGCAATGACGTGTCTGCCGAACAGGTCGAGCAATTTACTATGGGCGGCGTGGGGCTATACCCCTTCTGCCCTATGGGTACGCTGATGCCCCCCAGTGCCGGATTGCCCAAGCGACGCTACCTCGACAACCACACTCATGCGATAGGTGTCAACCACTTGGAGAAGCTCAACAAGGACACCGAACTGACCATCAACACCACCTACCACAACGATGATATACGTCGCGAGGGATACACGATGAACGACCGCTTCGTGACTGCCGATACCCGCCTCGTGACGGAAGAGACGCTCACATCCGAGACCCATGTGCACAACCTCAATGCCCAGGCGCACTACCAGTGGAATGCCAACGAGGGCTTCTTTAACAACCGTCTGCAGGTGAAGGGCTCGTGGAACCGCGATGCCGTGACGGGCACGCTCACCTCGAATGCCCTGAGTGGTACGCAGCGTGTGACGCAGCGATTTGACCGTCCTGAGTTCTCCATCAAGAACACGGCCAATACCATCCGCAGCATTGGCGACAACAACATCCGCCTCAACTTCTCCGTAGGCGCAGCCCACAGGCCGAGCACCCTCGGCGTGAGCATCGACAGCACCGCCCGCTACACACAGGACATCACCTCGCAGCACTATGCCGCCACGTTCCAGACGGGCTATGGCATCGGGCTCGGCAACTTCCGTCTCAACTACGGCATCAACTTCACGGGCGGCATACACCACGTGGAGAGCGACCTCGACGGATACACCCTGCTCACGGGCAGCGACCTGCAGAACGATGTATGGTATCGCCTCTATGAACTTGTATTAAGACAAGAATACACCTACAAGTATGAGAACTTTAAGACCACTTTGACTCTGCCGCTTAACCTCAATACGCAGAACCTCGATGACCGCATCCACTCAGGCAACTACCATCACACGCAACTGCTCTTGGCACCGTCATTGGCTCTCAGTTACACAGGCGATGAACTGTCGGGCGGATCCAGCGTGCGCTACCACCGCAACGTGGGTAATCCCAATGCCATCTATCAAGGTGTTATCATGACCAATTACCGCACCTTCCAGCGCGACTACGTGGACCGCCTCTTCTGTCGCGGTACACTCGCTGCCAATGCCAATGTGCGCTATGCCAACAGCCTTTCAGGCACCTTCGCCAATGCGGAGTTCAACTATACTCGCCTCGACGAGAATGTCGTGTACGGCTACCGCTACGACGGAGTCACCTCCATCGTCGAGGGTATAGAACAGGATACCCATTCCGACACCTACCGTGCTGGTGCCAGCCTCAGCCAAGGCCTTGACTGGTGGCAAGCCACGCTGAGCCTCTTTGCCAACGCCTTGCTCACACAGGACGAACAGTACATAGGTGGCATCATCTACCCCATGGAGTACCGCAACCTGTCGTTCGGCGGCGCGGGCACCATTACTCCCATACGCCAGATTAACCTCGTATTCAGCTCGGGCTGCGGTATGAGTCAGAGCTACGTACAGGGTAGTGCAGCCTCGGCACGCACCATCACCACCGCCACGCATCGCCTGACGATGAACCTGCACCTGACGAAGAAGCTCACCCTCTCCGCCTCGGCCGAGGACAGCTACAACAACCTCACCGACGAGAACCGCCACCACTGGTTTGCCGATGCCAAGATGAAGTACAAGATGAAGCGCATAGACCTTGAGGTAGAAGCCAGCAACCTCTTCAACCAGCAGACCTATACGCAGGTCAACTACAGCAACCTCAACATCTACCGCAACGTATGCCAGCTGCGCCCAATGAATGTAGTGGCCAAGGTGCGGTTCAAACTATTATGAGAAACAATTAACACATACATACTACTATGGATAAGAAATATTGGTTACTGATGAAGTCGAATGTATATGCCGATTTCAAAGAGAAACAGGCGCTGTTATACGATACAGACAGCGGTAAGTGTATAACGCTGTTCCAAGGAGAACAGATGGCTTTGGTGAAGGCTTTGTACGAAGATCTGAACCTCGGTTCTATAGAGGTCAGCAGTTGCGACCTGACTGATGATGAGAAGGGTGCGTGCATACACCTGCTGAACGACTATGGAATGGCACGCCTTATACCAATGGATGAATGTCCCACGAAACCTGTAGCATTGGTACCTATCTTGTCGCTCAACAAGGATGTAGACAAACTGAAGGATAAAGAGGAGGGAAAGCTGCTCCTATCCAAGGACATCACCAAATACCTGTTGGATGTAAATATACAATTGACTGATTATTGCCCACAGTCGTGCTCACATTGCAGTGGTTATTGCAAGCAGTTTCCTTGCTGTACGAAAGGCCGTGAATCTATGGGACAATTGCCAGCAGAGAGTCTGGAGAAGCTATTACGGCAAGTGGGCCATTATCCTGTGCGTACCATCAATATTACGGGAGGCGATATCTATACCTACAAGCATCTTGACCTGTTCTCCTCCCTGTTTGCTGCAGGGACGAAGATGCTGAACTTCTACGTCAGTTACCTCAACTATCGTCCCCACGAGATAGTAGACTGTCATCGGATACATATTTTAGTTAATGCTCCGCTCCATACCGATAGACTCAAGGAGGTAATCGCACAAACAAAGAAGAAGGATGTGTGCTTCCATATTATAGTGGCGGACGGACAGCAATATGAGGCTATTGCATCCGTGTTGGAAGAAGAACAGATTGAAGACTTCCAGATACATCCTTTCTATAATGGGACGAATATGGATTTCTTTAAGGAGAATGTATACCTCAGCAAAGAAGATATAGAATCGGGCAAACTGTCAATACGTGAGATTTTCCGCAACCAGAAGATGAATGCCAATTTCTTCGGCAGCCTGTATTTCTACCCTGACGGCACAGTGAAGGCCAACCCCAACTGTGCGGTCATAGGCAATATCATGAACGATGAGATTATCGATATCATATTCAAGGAGATGATAGACAATACGGCATGGCGTAAAGTGCGGGATGCTGCCCCCTGCAGCCGATGTGTATACCAGTTTATATGTCCTCCTCTCTCCAATTATGAGCTGGCTATTGGCAAGTGTGATTTATGTACCATCAACCAACAATAACACTATGGATACTCTCGACCGCTTAATCAGCTATCTGGTACTGCGCAGTGCCACGACGCATGCGCTGAGCCTGTACCATGGGAAGATGGGAATTGTCTTGACACTGATGATATATGCCCAACATTACAGCAGACCTCACCTGTACAATTATGCCGAGCGTTTATTACTCAACGTTTGTGACAATATTCCAGAGAATATGGCACCTGGACTTGAAGAAGGACTTGCTGGTATAGGATTCGGCATTACGATACTGCACAAGAATGGGTTAGTTGATGGTAGCCTTGACGATATATTGGCCGACATCGATACCCAATTGATGAGATATGATCCGAGACGATACAGCGATTTTTCTTTCCGTACTGGATTATGCGGCATAAAGTACTATATCGATACGCGTCGTAAGTACTATGGGAAATCGGGGACTATCGACCCTGTCTATGAGAGGGAACTCACTTTAGCATTGGAAAGGAACAAGGAAAAATGTGAGCAATATACACACATGATGGACGACATCATTGCGCCAATGTGGCCAATCGAAGAATATAAAGAAAAGGAACTTGGGATAGATAATGGATGTGCATATTACATAATAAAGGAGATATATGATGAAGTACTATCTGATTAACCATGCCAGTCGTGCTGCAGCATACGGTATAGGTACCTATATAAAAAATCTGTTGCAATGTCTGAAAGGTATTCCTGAGATAAAGCCAGTACTGATTGATCTCTCTGCCGATGTGGATGAGTTTTCGGTGACGGAAAGAGATGGTCTCGAGCATATAATGATACCGATAAACAACAAACCTTACGGAGGCGAATTGTATGCTCATGCCATAGTGAACCTGCTGACTGATTATCTGCCAACGGAGGAGCATTGTGTGTTTCATTTCAATTATTTCCAACATTATGACTTGGCGCGCCTATTGAAGTCGCGCTATTCCCATTGTCACTTGATTTTCGCTATCCATTATTTTGGTTGGTGCTTCGCACTGAATGGAAATGTCACTCGTTTCAGAAACATTATTCAAAAAAATGAGATCCTCGAGAAAAAGGATTGGGATGTTTTGAGTGATTATAGAAACGATACACGTTTTTTTGCCCTATGCGATAAAGTAATTGCCCTTTCTTCCTTTACTGCCAATCTGTTAGATGAAGACTATGGTGTGGCTCCAGAAAAGATTTTCTTAATATATAATGGTATGGACACCAAGGAACTGATAACAGACTTTCATTATCATGCAGAGAAGAAGAAAAATATTCTTTTTGTGGGTCGGCTGGACAACATAAAAGGAATAGACTATATCATCAAGGCTTTCCGCCTACTGTTGGAAAGAGGTATAGATACTCACCTTACATTAGTTGGTGATGGTAATTTTAACCAATATTTGTCATTATGCGACGGCATCTGGGATAAAGTGACCTTTACTGGAAAAATTACAAAAATGCAGCTCGCAGATCTTTATCAAGGAATAACAATTGCAGTGCAACCCTCTTTTCATGAGCAATGTAGCTACTCCGCTATAGAGATGATGGGATATGGAATACCTTTGATTGCTACAGATACAACAGGATTAAAAGAAATGATGGAATATACACCTGAATGTATAGTTCATATTAATGAGACCAATTTCAATGAACAAATATTCATTGAAGAACTGAGTGAGAGAATGAAACATCTGCTCGAGAATATTGATTTGTGTTATAGCGTGTCAGAGCGACAGAGATATCTGTTTAACAAACGATATTCGCTTGATTGTATGAAAAAATCTATGTCTAAAATATGCATTAACGCTACTGTTGAATCCCCATTATCCAGATCCTTTTATTTTCATTTGGATTCAAAGATGATAGGGTTAATAAATTGCTATGCAGACATTGACGTAGGTATTAATGGATTAGCAGGTATCGGATGTTATATGTGGTACCGTATATGTGAATTTGCAAATAAAAGGAATCAAGCTGAGTTATCATTAAAACTACAAGAGCACCTAATATACTATGTGGATTGGATTTATGATACGCTGAAAAAGATGCAAGATTACAACAATGCTCTTAAAGATGGTTCTCTACTATATATATTGTATAAACTCCTTGACAAAGGCTTTTACAAAACAAAAGTACAGCTCATTATTGACATGCTACCCATTGAGGAATATATACCGAATAAGGATAAATTTGCAATTCTTGTAGGAAAGAACAGACAGCTCATTATAAACAACGCGTTGGGTATCTATAATACTTACTATAATTTATGAATACATTACTGGAGAAAAAATGCACATTTGTTATTCCCATTCGCATAGACTGTGAGGAACGAGTAAGGAATCTACGTACGGTAGTTGATTGGTTGATTCCTCTATGTGCACCAATCCTTATTTTAGAGGCAGATAAGGAACAACATATTTCTTTTGATACATTTGGGAATAATTCGAATAATTTGTTATCTGTACATTTTGTTAAAGATGAGGAAAGAGTGTTTCATCGAACTCACTATATTAATGAATTGATTAAATTGGCAAAAACACCTTTTGTGGCAGTATGGGATGCTGATATAATTATTGATAGGGAGCAGATACTACGTGCCGTATGTTATTATCTCATAGAAGAAAGATATACGTTAATATGTCCTTATAACAAAGAATGTGCTTATTTGAATGAACATATGAGTCATATTTTTTCCGCCAATCATAATATTGATTTTTTACACCACAAGAAACTGAAGAGTTATATAGGAAGACCGGTTTGTGGAGGTGCATATATCGTCAATAAAAGACTATATAATAGCATTGGGGGAGAAAATGAAAATTTTATAGGATGGGGGCCCGAAGATGCCGAACGAATACGACGTACGCAAATCATGGGACATAAGATGGGGTGGATAGAAGATGGAAATTGTGCATATCATCTATATCATCCTCAAAATGAGAACTCACGTTTCTTTAGTGAAGAAACGGCATTGTCAACACGTCAAGAGTTTATTAAGGTATGCAGTATGAACAGGGAGGAATTGAGTGAATATATAAAAACAATGCCGCGATGATGTCTTTCCCTCACTATCAACAGCAGGAAGTCGTAGACTGCGGCCCCACCTGTCTGCGCATGATAGCCAAGCATTACGGTAAGGTGTACTCGGCCGAGATGCTGCGCAAGCACAGCTACATATCACGTGAAGGGGTATCGATGCTGGGCATCAGCGATGCTGCTGAGTATATCGGTTTTCATACGCTGGGGGTGAAGATCTCGTTTGAGCAGCTGGTGCACGACGGCACGTTCCCCTGCATACTGCATTGGAACCAGAACCATTTTGTGGTGTGTTACAAAATCAAGAAACGGCGTAGTGGGGATTACGACATCTATATCTCCGACCCAGCCACACAGAGGCTCTGCTTCAGTAAGAAGGAGTTTCTCAAATGCTGGATAAGTACCAAGGAGAAGGGACGCGACTGCGGTACAGCCCTGATGCTGGAACCTGGCGTGGAGTTCGGTGAACGTGAAGATGATATTGAGACTGGCAAGCATAGCCTGGGCTACTTCCTCCGTTACCTGAAACCTTACAAAAGTCAGTTTGTGCAGCTGGTGATGGGACTGCTGGTGGGCAGTGTGCTGCAATTGATATTCCCGTTCCTCACACAGGCTATGGTGGATTGGGGTATCGAGGGAGGCGACATGAATGTCATTACGCTCATACTCATCGCCCAATTGGTACTGTTTGTGGTACAGCTCTCGGTGGGGTATATACGCAGCTGGATCATGCTACATGTGAGTTCGCGCATCAACATAGCTCTTATCTCGGACTTCCTGATGAAGCTGATGAGCATGCCTCTCCACTTCTTCGACACGAAGCGTACGGGCGACATCATGCAGCGCATAGGTGACCACGGGCGCATCAAGTCGCTGCTCATGGGCAACTCGCTCAATATGGTGTTCGCCATCGTTAACTTCTTTGTCTTCACCGCTGTGCTGGCCTACTATAACTTGACCATATTGGGGATATTCGCCGTAGGCAATACGCTCTACGTGCTATGGGTGCTCTACTTCATGCGTTACCGCAGGGAGCTCGACATCAAACGCTTCTATCAAGCTTCCACCGAGCAGAGCAAGATGATACAGATGATACAGGGTATGCAGGACATTAAGCTCAACAACTGCGAGAAGCAGCAACGGTGGGAATGGGAGCGCATACAGGTGAAACTGTTCAAGATCAGTGTGCGCGGACTCACCATCGGACAGGTGCAACAGACGGGCTCGGCATTCTTCACCCAGTCAACCAACATACTGACAACCTATATTGCGGCACGGGCTGTAGTCAATGGCGAGATGACTTTGGGTATGATGATGTCGCTTACCTATATCTTGGGACAGGTATCGGCACCCATACGTGACTTCATAGGATTCGCTCAGAAGTGGCAGGATGCAAAGATAAGCCTTGAGCGTCTCAATGAGATACATGCACAGGAGGACGAGGAGTACGACATTGACATGAAGATGAGCAGGTTGCCCAAGAATCGTAGTATAGAAATCAAGAATTTGACATTCAGCTACAGTGGTGCCGAGCGCGACTATGCCGTAGAGAACATTAACCTCAGTATACCCGAGCAAAAGGTGACGGCATTGGTAGGCGAGAGCGGTTGCGGAAAGTCAACACTGATAAAGCTGTTGCAAGGATTCTACACCCCCAACAGCGGAAGCATACGCGTGGGCGGTATGCTGCTCAATGCCATCAACCCGCATCTGTGGCGCAGCCGCACGGGGTCGGTAATGCAAGAGAGTTTCATCTTCTCTGACACAATAGCCCGAAACATCGCACTCGACACCGATGAGATAGATGTGGAGCGCATGTACGATGCTGCCATACTGGCCAATGCCGATGAGTTCATCTCGGCTATGCCTATGGGATACAACACCAAGATTGGTATGGAGGGCAACGGGGTAAGCCAAGGTCAGCGGCAACGTATACTGATAGCGCGTGCCATATACAAGAATCCTGAATATCTGTTCTTTGATGAAGCTACCAATGCTCTCGATGCCACGAACGAGCGCCTTATCATGACCAATCTGTATGACTTCTACAAAGGTAAGACAGTGGTAGTGGCGGCGCACCGCCTGAGTACGGTGATGAATGCCGACCAGATAGTGGTGATGAAGAAAGGCCGTATCGTGGAAGTGGGCACGCACCGCGAATTGGTAGAGAGGCGCGGCGAGTACTATGCACTGGTGAAAAACCAACTGGAATTGGGAAATTGAATTATTGTTGAACCATAATAACAGAACTACAATGAAGAAAAGAGAATTACCAGAGCTGCACGCCTACAGCGAGGATGTGCAGGAACTGATGAGCCGTATACCTTCGAAGACCGTACGTTGGGGACTGGGTATCATCTGTGGACTGCTGGTAGCATTCCTGGTGGCCAGCTGTTTCATCCGCTGTCCCAAGTACCTATGGCTAAAGTCGCGGATGGAGTATGTGTATAACGACTCGATTGGTATGAGTATTCTCACAGGGGTGGCCTATGTCACTGACAGCGACCTGAGAAAGTTGGAGGTAGGGATGCCTATCTTCTACCGTTTTGTCGAATGTGAATTCAAGGGGTGTATCGCGGGCCTTACCCCCAAATACGATCCTATAATGCAAATGAAGAGCGTGAAACTATACTTCGACCCCGATGAGAAGGTGCATCCTATCTATATCAATGGCTATGGTGTGCCAGGCAAGGTGAGATTGTCAAACCCGACGCTGTTTGAATGTATCTTCTTACGTAAGAAGAGATAGTACTAACCTCCACCACATCAGCAAGGTGTGGGGGATTTGTTAATTTTTATAACGTATGACAAGCAAACAACTTATGACACGCCTCACTATGCTAGAGTGTGAGGTGGCGCTATTGCGCTGCTGAAAGCTGCGACGATAACGATAACGCTGACTCTCTCACTCCAATAGCGCGTCGAGAAATCGCTGCTCAAACTCGCGTGACTCCTGTACTGTGTGTGATGACTCCTTTGTGAACCTAAAGGTTCAGCCGTCGCAACCGACGCTATCATACCGCGTCGGCATGCAGCGCAGGAGTCTGCGGTATACCGTGATGGAGTGTTGTTTCCTTTAAGCAGCTCGTAGTAGGTTACGCGACTGATGTGGGCCTCGCGGCAGAAGTCCACGACACGAATGCCCAGCGCCTTGCGCTCGGCAACGATTACCTCACCGATGGGTGATAACGTTTGTTCTCTTTTTGGCATAATGTGTAGTTGTTATGTAAATAAAAAAATCGCCCGAGATGCGTATCGGGCGATTGGTGTGTCATTGAGGTTGGGGGTGTGTCAGCACTTCAATATATCCTTGACGGAGTATATCTTACTGAGGGCTTCGAAGGAGAAATACTGATTATCCATAATCATATAGTCTTCTCGTTCGGCTCGTGACAGACGTTTGATGTCGGGGAACATGGATATGGGTACAATCACTTCACGTCCATCTGTTAGGTATACCGCCATTGCTCCGCGTTTCACACCGAAATCCAGTTTCTTGATTCCTAAATCCGTGTCTTTGAATTTACACATATCTGTTCCTCCTATCATTTAATTTTCTTTATTTTAATCTTCTTACCAGCAAAGATGTCATCAATACGACGATTAAACTCTTCCCAATGTGCATCAATGGCTGCAAGGATTTCTGCCTCTTCCGGTGCGGTAAGTTCAGACCAAGCAATCTCAATCTTCTTCTGTCCATTCTCCTCAATCCAAATCTTGGCGACGGTATCACCACGATGCGAGTTCTTGCTGCCTCGGCGCACGATATGAATGTGTCGGCGATTCTCAAAAGCATCCGCAGGGAATACAGAGAAGATGAAACATAGGAATAACGCCAGTTTGCCCATAAGGTTTATGTTTATTTTAAGAGCAAAGTTATTCTTTTTTTTCATCTCTTCCAAAATGTTCCGATAAATTCACTTGCGACAACCTCTTTTTCTTCCTAAAAAATGTTAGTATGTCGCTCGAAATGCCTACTCAAGGGTAGGCATTCATTTATTTTTAAAGGGCTTACTTTGCAGCAGAAAAAGAGACCCACCCTAAGTGTATGCACAGGCCTATGCACTATGGCAGCAGGGCTTCCGCTACTGGTTTGACGATGAGGAGAATGCCGAGCTGGAGCGGCACAACCGCCAGTTTGAGGAACCCAACATCGAGGAGGAGCTCATCCTTACCTACCTGCGCCAGCCCTACGGCGACGAGGCGGGCGAGTTCCTCACGGCCACGCGCATCATCGAGCTTGTGGGTATGTATGTGAAGTGCCAGCTATCGCCCAAGCGTGTGGCGTATGCGATGCGTCGCCTCGGGTTTGAGCAGCGTCGCACGAAGAGTGCACGAGGGTGGAACGCGGTGATACTCACGGGCGATGACATCAAGAACAACCAACGCCAGAATGCACGCATGAGCGATGCAGGATAATCTCATGGGTGACAGATGACACATGGAATCCTATATACCCTATATATAGAAAAATAAATAATTATATTTTAAAAATAATTTAATTAATTATTTAAATGTATATCCCATATAGGAAAGCAAGTGTCATCCGTCACCCTTTCACTCGTACTAAATCAACGTTAACGATAACGATAACGTTAACCCTCAACATTCAACCCTCAACCCTCAACAAACATGGAACACGACAACCTCCGCGCCTACGGCAAAGCCGAGCTGGCGCAACTATACAGCCCAGGAGCCTCGCGTGCCTCAGCCCTACGCTTGCTCAACAAGTACCTGCACGCCGCCGACGGCCTGCTCGATGCATTGCAGCGCACAGGCTACACGCGTGGCTCACGCCACTTCACCCGCTATCAGGTGAGACTGATATTTGAATATCTTGGCGAGCCGTAGGCTTCGCCAAGAACGATAACGATGACGTTAACGATAACCAGCTCCGCGATGAATGCTATTCAACGATAACCAGGCTCCGCGATGAATGCACTGTCCCTCTTTAAGGGGGACGAGCGAAGCGGAGGGGGTAATAGTCATCGTCATCGTTATCGTTATCGTTAAAAAAGTACATGCATGTACCGCGCGTGGTGCATGCATGTACTTTTTTTATTACAAGTTTGTAATATGATGCATTGATGTACTATTCTGATAATTCTGCGTAATATGCTTCGATATAGGGCTTTAGGGTGGGGATGTCATGCTCTACGGTATTCCACAGTTGCTTGGGACGTATTTGGTAATAACCGTGTACCAACACATGACGCATGCCCTCAATGACATCCCAGTCTACTTCGGGATGATCAGCGCGAAACTCTTTTGTAAGCATATATACTGCTTCGCCGATAATCTCGACATGTTTGACAAAACCATAGAAAAGGATTGGGTCAGCTTCTACCTCCTCGAAAGTGTAGCGAACCTTGTGCTCCATCAGAGTATTGATGGCATCTAAGATATGCTTCAGACGCCCTACGTCCTTAATTTTTTCTCTCATAAATCAAGATTTTATCCTGTTCGGCACTCTTTGAAGCAAAGGGGAGCAGACGACTGCGCTCTACCAAGTCGACTGTTCTTCCCGTCATCTTGCGTAGTGCAGTGGCGATACGAGAGATGGTAAACAACGATATGGAATCGCTGTCAGTATACTCTACCAATAGATCGATGTCGCTATCTGCGGTCTCCTCACCGCGCGAATACGAACCGAACAGCCATGCCTTGCTGATAGGTTGTTCTGATAGATACCCCTGTATCTGAGGTATCATCTGTTGCATTCTATGACTCAACATACTTTACTTCTCTTTTGGTTTCGTACTGCGAAGATACAAACTCTTTTGAATTAAAACAATATTACCCCGACTTTTTCTTGAAGTCGGGTAACGTTGACGATAACGCTAACGTTAACTGCCTCCAGTAATTGAACAATGCAACGATAACTTTAGCTCCGCGACGTGTACCCATCCGGTAGGTGGTTATCGTCATCGTTATCGTTAGAAAAAGATAAGTTGACTTATCTTTTTCTCTCCGTAGCATATCAAATTCAGAATGGGAGGGGTGCGTGATTTCGTACCTTTGCACTACGAAATCAACGATGACGATAACGAAAACGATAACTACCGTCCGGAAGGATAGTCAACGTCAGCGTCAACGTTAACGTTAGATTTCAACAACGTTGAAATGTGAATTGAATTGTCAACCCTCCCGAGGTGACCGGTAGCGGGATGTGGTTGTATGTTGAACCTCTGTCGGGCATGTACACCCATGCAAGACATACAAGACAAATTGAAAATTGAAAGTTGAAAATTATAGCCATCTGGCAGGGTAAACATCGCAAAGCCTAATTTTCCATTCTCAATTCTCAATTTTCCATTTAAGAAGGACTATGGCAGTAAACTATGCAGTAATGAAGACCAAGAACCCCGGCAAGAACGCCGTGGCTGGTACGACTTATTTCCACGGCCGTGCGGTGAAGACCAGCGACTACGACTTTGAGGACTTGGCGGGCGACGTACAGATGTCGACCACCATGACCGAGGCCGACGTGCTGGGCGTGCTCCGCGCCATGAAGGGCTACATCGTGAAGGCCCTCCTGGCAGGTCGCGTAGTGGTGCTCAACGACATTGGTCGTTTCCAGATTAGCCTCAAGGGTAAGTGCTACTCGCAAGATGCGATGGCAGCGTCGGACTTCTCTCCGTCGGCCATGATCACGGGTCACCGTATCGTGTTCCGCCCCGAAGCTAAGCTCAAGAACGCTATCGCTGGAGCACTCACGCTGAAGCGTGTGACAAGCGAGGCA
>JAFZFF010000065.1 GCA_017556045.1 Bacteroidaceae bacterium
AAGAGCGAGCTCGTAAAGGGCGAGAAGGTTCTCGTATTCCACAAGAAGAGAAGAAAAGGTTACCGCAAGTTGAACGGTCACCGTCAGCAGTTCTCTGAGATTATTATTAAAGAAGTTATTGCTTAATCCTTAAAAACATTTTGAATCATGGCACATAAAAAAGGTGTAGGTAGTTCTAAGAACGGTCGCGAATCAGCTAGCAAGCGACTCGGTGTAAAGATCTTCGGTGGTCAAGTTTGTAAGGCAGGTAACATCATCGTACGTCAGAGAGGTACAGTTCATCATCCCGGTGAGAACATGGGTATGGGTTCAGACCACACACTCTACGCACTCGTTGACGGTACTGTACAGTTCAAGAGAGGACGTAACGACAAGAGCTACGTTTCTGTAATCCCCGCTGCTGAAGCATAATCATTGCTACACAAGCACATACAATAG
Organism: Bacteroidaceae bacterium; assembly: GCA_017556045.1. Classification (GTDB taxonomy): domain Bacteria; phylum Bacteroidota; class Bacteroidia; order Bacteroidales; family Bacteroidaceae; genus UBA1189. Next base: position 439 of record JAFZFF010000065.1, read on the forward strand.
AGGCTTAATCCTATGGGTTAAGCCTCTATTCTTTTTTACCCCAACGACATCTTTATACACACTTAAATAATCTTAGCACAAGCAAACAACACTGCTTGCCCTCAAGCTAAAGTAGAATAGCCCAGAACAGAGACGAGCGAGACACAAAGCCAAGAATAAATTATCACACCTGCGACAAATATTTATTACAGGCGCAATAAAAGCACAAAAAAAAGAAAGGGCACCCATGAGAAATGCCCTTTAAACACTAAGAATGTATGAGAATTATTACTTCTTCGCTTTCTTACTCTTTTTTGCTTGCTTTTCCAGCTTAGCCTTCATACCCTCTTCCATGAAGCCATCGACTACGCGACTATAGCCCTCATTGTTGGGGTGAAGACCATCGACGAAGAGTGACTCATCTACAGAGCCATCTTCCTTGAGGAGATTTACACCAGGCTCGCGGAACTCTACACCAAGGCGCTGTGCTAGGTTACAGATACCCACATTGAGGCGCTTAGTAAACTCGAAGTCTCTAACACGGGGGAAGATAGCGATGAGTACCACCTTTGCCTCGGGACGACGCGCGCGCACAGCATTTACAAGATGTTCAATGCCTCCGAGTATCTCCTCTTCGCTTGACTGACCGATATTGTTGGTACCTACCATCATATAGATATTATCGGCAGTGAAGCCATCAAGCTCGTCATGGTATACACGCCAAAGCATATTCTCAATGCGATCAAAGCCACAACCCATATTGTGAGTTCCTTGCATGTAGGTATCCCACACCTCTTGACCACGCTTGATGCGGAAGTCTGTGCCACCCCAGTGGTGCATAATAGAGTTACCGATAACGACACGCTCAAAGTGCTTACCCTCACGACCAAGCTTGATAATCGTATTATGACGTTCCATCCAATCGTAGCTATCGCGTGATTGCTCAGTGGGAATGGTGGTTTTATACTCACCTATAGGTTCATTGAGAATCTCGCGCATCTTCTTCTCATAAGCATCAGCATAGATCACCATACCATAGTCTGAGGGATGAATACCCTCTACAGTAGCATCTTGATGCATACCTATTTCGGCATAGGTAAGGTGATAAACATGCTTAACACCCTCTGCAATGAGTTTCTCGTAGGCCGCCTTCTGTGCCTTATTAGCGTAATCCTCCTGACCCTTCCAATATTTGATAGTACCTCCGTGAGGATAACCCAAGTGGTCAGCAAGGAGAATAGGAGTATTGGGGCGTACCTCGCGAAGCTGCTTGACTGCCTTGACGATGGTATCTGTAAGAACCTCCATGGGAGCTATGGTGTGTGAGTTGGGCAGTCCGTCAAGGATGTAAGCCTTAGCATCAATCTCACCCAAATAGTCAATGATGCTCTTCTCATAGAAAGCATTACCCGAGAAGCCTAAGTTATATACGGGGCGTCCCATGCGGCGATGCAGGATGTTGGTCCATGCCATACCGGGACGTGAGGCGCAAGCTCCTTGTGCGATAGAGCTACCATACGCCACGATGGGGCGATCTTGACGAAGTTCCTCGAACTCAAACATAGCACCTTCGTTGACACCAATCTCCATATATTTCACCCCATTGTAGAGGGGGAGATAGAGCGTATAGAGATGGTGGCGACCACCATCATAATCGAGTTGCTGATTAGCACGACCGAACTGGAAGCGTACGGTATCACCAAAGCTATAGCTTGATGCACCTACCCACAACTCCTTGCCGTGACGGTCCTTGGTGTAAAGGTCCACACCTGAGACACCAGTGGCGGGCATATGATTCATAGCCTTACCACCAGAGACGGTATACTTGACATAGATTTCCTTGGCATTAGTAGTGAAGGTGATGCACTCACCTGCACTGTGGCGACCCAGCCCCCACACGCTACCTCGCAAAGTCTCCTTAGCACGAAGGGGGAAGCGATAGTAGGGAGTTTCACGTTCTTCGCCTACCCAACCCTGATTCTGAATAACGGGGAAGCCTGCCTCCATGGGATTGTACCACTTGACCTGCGCAAATGCTTTGGCACCGAGCAGGACTGTAAAGATTAGCAACAAACTGCGTTTCATCGTGTCTGTATTTTAATGTTAATAATATTAGTATTAATAAAGGAGAAAAGGAGAGTTAGTCGCTCACGCATTCATTGTCCCTCTCCTTAGCTCCATTTACAAATTCTACTTCACAGGATTTGCACCCATGGTAAACTCGAGTACACCGCCCGCCTTGATATCATCATAGGTAATACTGGTACCTGAGAGCACTTTGCCATTGAGTTTCGCCTCCTGAATATAGATATTCTCCATAGAGTTGTTGTGAGCTACGATGGTGAATGTCTTACCTCCGCCCACATTGAGCACAGCCTCGTGTACGAGAGGTGAGCCAAACTGAAACTCGCCACCAGCAGGGTCTACTTGATAGAGACCGATAGCAGAGAGGATATACCATGCAGACATCTGACCAGCATCTTCGTTACCACAAACACCACTATGGTCGTCAAAGTAGAGTTCTGTGAGGATCTGACGCACCCTCTCGGCACACTTTTCCTGATGCCCTACATAATTATAAAGGTATACAATATGATGACTGGGCTCGTTGCCGTGAGCATATTGACCAATAAGGCCTGTAACGTCTACACCGAAGTTTTCGCGACCATTCTCATCTACGAAGAACGAATCAAGCTTAGCAGTAAATGCCTCGGGGCCACCGAGAGTATCAATCAATGTCTCTACATCATGAGGTACCAACCAGGTGTACTGGAATGCGTTACCCTCACTGAAGTCAGCGTAATGCTGAGCCAAATAGGGGTCGAAGGGAACCTTCCAAGTGCCATCAAGATTTCTCGCACGCACAACACGCATAGCAGGGTCGTAGTACTTCTCCCAAGACTTACTGCGGTTGCCAAAGTACTCGGCTGCCTGAACATCACCCTGCATCTTAGCCACCTTGGCAAGCGAAGCGTCGGCAATAGCATGCTCCATACATCTCGACACTTCCTCTTTTTCGTTACTCTTATCGTGGGGGATAAAGCCATACTCCTTGATAAACTGCACTCCACGGTCATTGCGCATAGAAGACTTCTTCATAGCCTCCAATGCTGCGGGAACATCCTTTACATAACCCTTGAGACAGAGGTCAGCAAGGCAGATCACTGCAGGGTTTCCAGGCATACAATTTGTCTCCCATCCCTGCAAATGCCAGATAGGAAGAGTACCCTGCTCGTTGTAGATATTCATGAAGGTAGACACGAGGGAGGTAGACATCTCATCATTAATGAGAGTAAAGAGAGGATATGCAGCACGATAAGTATCCCAAAGCGAAAGCATAGTATACTGATTCTCATCAGCTTGGTGATTCTCACCATCGGCACCGCGATATTCACCATTGACATCACTAAAGAGCGAGGGAGCAATCATAGAGTGATACATGGCGGTATAGAAGAGGCGTTGCTGCTTCTCATCCATGGGCTTGATATCGATAGCGCCGAGACGTTCGTTCCACTTAGCTTTAGCCTCAGCATATACACGGTTAAAGTTCCAATCGGGAAGCTCTGCTGCAAGGTTAGCTGCCGCATTCTCATAACTCACTGCAGAGATACCCACCTTAGCAAGAACCTTCTTATTCTTCGCTGTATTGAAGGTGAGCGCTGTAGCATACTGATCGTGTACGATATGGCGGTCGCTCTTGCCTTTGATAGGCTGAGAAAACTCTGCCACGAAGTATACAATATGGTGAGCCCAACCCTCAGAACGTCTGAAGCCTCTAACGTGAGTAGGATCAACAATCTCAAAGTCCCACTCAGTGGGGCGCTCTCCACCAATACCTGTGCAGAGGTCTATAAGAATAGCAGACTCATCGCTAGTGAAGACATACTCATGGAGACCTGCACGATCTGTAGTAGTAAGACGCACCTTCACACCATAGTCGGGGAGTTCTACAGTATAAAGACCAGGTTTCACAGACTCAAGATCGTGATCAAGGAGGGCATACAAGTGTTGACATTCAGCACCACGAGCCCCTCTAAAGCGTGTATCAACCTTTACTCTATTAGGGTCGAAGGGCATGAACAAAACGTCGCCAAGATCACCACATCCAGTACCAGTAAGGTGAGTGTGTGAGAAACCAATCACCAGTGTATCGCTATAGTTGTAACCCGAGCACCAGTCCCAATCATCAGTCTTAATCTGATGAGGACCGAGTTGTACCATACCAAAAGGTGTACTGGCACCTAAGAACACGTGTCCATGACCACCCGAGCCGATGTAGGGGTCAACGAAAGCAGTATAATCCTTCTCTCCACATGAGGTAAGCAGAGAGATTGCTGCTACTGCTACTAATAAGAATTTCTTCATTGCAAATATAAATTGACGGTTAATATTAAACGAATCATACATATCCTATGCAAAGGTAGGAATTAATCACACATCCTCAAAACATTAGTTAACAATGTTTAATTGGGGTACGTTTTTTAACAATTGTAAAAATGAGCAAAACGTTAAAACCTAACATAAAATTTGCGTTAAATTTTGTATTCTCCATTTTTTTTTGTTCCTTTGCCAAGTATTTTGCTGAAGTGCAAACAGGCAAAGCTTTGGATCCGAACAAAAGACTGTTATTATGAATACAAAACACACAAAATTGGCCACCTTGCTATGCGTGGCTGCTTTGGCACTCACAAGTTGTGTAGAGCGAATTGATGAGAGCACACGCTACACCTTCACAGGACACACCGTAGCGTCATTCCTTGAGGAGCACGAAGATGTTTACAGCAGCTTTATCTACATCCTCGACCGTGGCGAACGCCTCAATCTCATGAAGGCTTATGGCCAATATACATGCTTTGCCCCCACCAACGAGGCAGTAGAGCGATTCCTCTTCGAGCAGGACTCTATCTATAAAGCTTCATTGGTTGACGACAATCCCAATGACATTATTTGGACTGGTGTTACCTCTACTGAACTGACCGAGTTGAGCGACTCAATGTGTAGAGTTATTGCACAGACCCATATCATTCCCGAGGTATACTTGACTATGGACCTCGAGAGCGACATTGTACCCGCTAAGAATATGAACGACCGCTACCTCTCACTGAGTTACGCTATCGACGAGAACGAACGCAGCATACTCATCATCAATGGTAGTGGCGAGGTAATCGCTCGCGACGAAGAGGTAGAAAACGGCGTAGTACACACCATCAATGCAGTACTGAACCCTTCAACCAATATGTTGCCTACACAGATTGAAGATCACCCCTATTTCCACATCATGAGCGAAGCTATCAAAGTTACAGGCTATGCAGACATGATGCAGGAATACAAGGACGAAAGCTACACAGATGGCGACAAGAAAGCGCCCAATATCGAAGGTAACTCGCAGGTACCCTATCCAGCACAACGCTACCTCGGCTACTCTGCCTTCTTGGAGCCCGACCAATTGTTCTTCGACCAAGGTATCTACAACATCAATGACCTCGCAGCTAAGTGCGCCGAATGGTACCCTGGATCAGACCCCAATGCACCTTTGACCAGCAAAGACAATCCGCTCAACAAGTTCGTAGGATATCACCTTATAGACCGCAAGCTCCCTTATTCACGTTTGGTATGTTATAAGTTGAAGACAGTACACTGGAGCTCTGAGGATGACTTCTACGACCACTCTGATCGTAAGGAGTATTTTGAGACATTGAACAATCGCGTACTCAATCTGACCATGCCTCGTAGCTTGGTAAACGATAGTGAAACAAGAAACTCCATCTACCTCAATTGGTACAATGAGCCCGGTTCACCTGTAGCTGATTTAATCAATGTGAAGGTATATAGTGCCAATGAGTTTAGAGAATTGGATACCCTATACGCAGACTTCGTATCTGACGCATTGAATGGTACCATCCACCCCATTGACAAGATCCTCATCTACAATGAAGACGTGATGGCAGGTCGCGTGTTAAACACAACAGTACGTATCGACTTCTCTTCATTGCTCCCCGAGTTGACCAACAACGACATCCGTTGGAATGGTTTTACTCACACCAGCCAGGGTGAGATTTATATTCCTCACACCTACTGCAACAACCTCAAGGTGTTCTCAAGTGAAACCAGACACTACATCTTGGACCCCCACACTGGTTGGGGTAATTACCAGGGTGACGAAATGATGTCTCAGGACTCTTACGACATCGCTTACAAACTGCCTCCCATGCCTGCGGGCACCTATGAGATCCGCTTCGGATATACCGCTTATTATTTGAGAGGTATTGCGCAGTTCTATCTTGACAATGAGGTTACAGGTATCCCCGTCGACCTCCGCATTACAACTGACCAGCCTATGATCGGATTCATTCCCGATGCACAGACTGACGACAATGGAATACAGAACGATAAGGAAATGAAAAACCGTGGATACTTGAAGGGGCCCTCTACATTCTATGATTATGCAGCTAAGGGCGGTAATGCGAGAGACCACGTTCAAATCATCCGTAAGGTAATCACCACCAAGTACCTCTCTGAGGGTGAGCACTGGGTACGTTTCAAAAACGTATTTGAGAACTCAACTAACACTACACAGTTCATGCATGACTACATTGAGTTCGTTCCCCTCTCTTACGTTCGTGACGAAAGTATCCCCATCGAGGAGAAACGCAAGTAATACTAAAAAGGCAGCCCAACGGGTTGCCTTTTTAATTATACCTACGTCTTCACATCTACGGAGAGACCTAGCATAAGGACGTATTCTCAAAAACTTTTACGCTAAAAATTTGCCCCCTTGGATGGGATTTTATACCTTTGCACCTCAAATAGATAACACCATAATTTAAGGAAAAAGAAATGCTTACGATTAAACTCATTACCGAACAGACCGAACGAGTAATCAAAGGCCTCGAGAAGAAACATTTCGGCAATGCCGTAGAAACAATAAACCAAGTGATAGAGCTCGACAAGAAGCGTCGTGCTGCACAGACCACCCTCGACAAGAACCTGGCTGAAGCTAAGCAGTTGGCTGCACGCATCGGTGCCCTCATGAAAGAGGGTAAACGCGAAGAAGCAGAAGCTGTAAAAGCTGAAGTTGCAGCGTTAAAGACTACCAATGCTGCTCTCGAAGAGGAGATGAAGCAGGCCGCTGAAGATACACAAAATTTGCTCTACACTATCCCCAACATCCCTTACGACGAGGTGCCTGAAGGCGTTCACGCTGAAGACAACGTTGTAGAAAAGACTGGCAATGAGGTGCCCGACCTTGGCCCCAATCCACTACCACACTGGGAGTTGGCAAAGAAGTACAACCTCATAGATTTCGACTTGGGCGTAAAGATTAGCGGTGCTGGATTCCCCGTATATCGTGGCAAAGGTGCTCGCTTGCAACGCGCTCTTATAAACTTCTTCCTCGACGAAGCACGCAACGCTGGTTACGAAGAGATTATGCCCCCCACAGTAGTGAACCAGGCTTCAGGTTATGGTACAGGACAGCTTCCCGACAAGGAAGGCCAGATGTATCACTGTACTGCTGACGACCTCTACCTCATCCCTACTGCAGAGGTGCCTGTAACTAATATCTACCGTGACGTCATCCTCGATGAGAAGGAACTCCCCATCAAGAACACAGCGTACACACAGTGTTTCCGCCGTGAGGCTGGTTCATATGGTAAGGAAGTACGTGGACTCAACCGTCTGCATGAGTTCTCTAAGATTGAGATTGTACGCATCGACACTCCCGAGCATTCAAAGGAGTCACACAAGGAGATGCTTGACCATGTAGAGAGCCTCGTAAAGAAACTAGAACTCCCCTACCGCATACTGCGTCTCTGTGGTGGCGATATGAGTTTCACCGCAGCACTCTGCTTCGACTTTGAGGTATACTCTGCTGCTCAGGAGCGTTGGCTTGAGGTTTCATCAGTATCAAACTTCGACGCTTACCAAGCTAACCGTCTGAAGTGCCGTTACCGCCGTGCTGAAGACAAGAAGACTGAACTCTGCCACACACTTAACGGCTCAGCATTGGCTTTGCCTCGTATCTTGGCAGCTATCCTCGAGAACAATCAAACTCCCGAAGGTATCCGCATCCCCAAGGTGCTGGTTCCCTATTGTGGATTTGACATCATTGACTAATTACACAAAAGTAAAGGTTATAAATTAAAACAGGCGGAATGCCTGTTTTAATTTATACTTTTAACTATACACTATGGCAAGAAAAGAACCCCCACCAGTAGTAGACATCGCTGCGGCTTTGGCAGACATGTGGGAGCTCCTAACTGAAGAACAGCGTGCCCTACTAACCAAACACACTGAGGTAGCACGCTACAAAAAACATCAACTAATATATGCCGAGGGACATACCCCTCGACACTTTTACTTTTTGGTAGAAGGTAAGGTAAAGATCTACCGCGAGGGTGTAGGAGGCAGAAGCCAAATCATGAGAGTCATCAAACCCGTGGAGTATTTTGGTTACCGTGCGTACTTTGCTGACGGACACTTTGTCACATCTGCTGCAGCTTTCGAATCATCGGTAATCTGTGCCATCCCTATGGAGATTATCACTCGCTTGGTGGAGGAGAATAACAAATTGGCCATGTTCTTCATCAAGCAGTTGGCAATAGACCTTGGCATTGCAGATGAGCGTACCGTAAACCTCACACAAAAGCACATACGTGGCAGATTGGCAGAGTCATTAATCTTTCTCAAAGAGACCTATGGCTTAGAAGAAGATGGTGCAACCATCAGCATATTTCTCTCAAGAGAAGACTTAGCAAATCTCTCCAATATGACTACCTCAAATGCCATACGCACTCTCTCACTTTTCGCAGCCGAACGCCTCATCGCCATCGATGGACGTAAGATTAAGATTATTGACGAAGAGGAACTGAAGAAGATTAGCCGTATCGGATAAAACTAACCATAACACACAACGCTTATGAAAAACAAGATTATGACTACTTTGAGTCTCATGACAGTATTGGCAACCACACTTCTCATGAGCAGCTGCAGCAAGAGCGACAAGCCCTATGCAGGATACCTCTTCGCCTACTTCAATGGTAATGCACCTTGGCAAGAGCAGATATGCTTTGCTCTCAGTGCCGACGGCTATAACTACACTCCCCTCAATGACGGAAAGCCAATTATTAGCTCTGACACTATTGCCAATAAGCAAGCTGTACGCGATCCGCATATTTTGCGCGGAGAAGATGGATACTTCTATATGGTAGTAACAGACATGCGCTCTTCACAGGGCTGGGCATCAAATGATGGACTCGTTTTGTTGCGTTCAAAGAATCTTATTGATTGGACACACTCTGCCATTGACTTCCCCACCGTATGGCCCGAGCGCTTCGACCGCGAGAACCTTACACAAGTGTGGGCGCCACAGACAATCTACGACCCTGAAGCAGGTAAGTATATGCTATACTATGCTATCGGTGAGAGAGGTGCACACTACATCACCTATTGCTCATATGCAAATGAGGATTTTACTGAGATTAGTATGCCCGAGGTTTTGTATGATCACAAGGCAAACACTATCGATGCAGATATCGTATATCATGATGGACTCTACCACATGTTCTTCAAGACCGAAGGTCAAGGTAATGGCATCATGAAAGCAACAGCCAAGACCTTGCGTGGAGAGTGGACCCCCGAGTACCGCTATCTACAGCAGACCGACGTTGCCGTAGAAGGTTCTGGAATGTTTAAGCTTATCGATTCAGACGAGTGGATACTTATGTACGACTGCTATATGAATGGTCACTACCAATATTGCAAGAGTACTGACTTGAGTAACTTTACCTATGTATGTAACTCTGCTAATACAGAAATCTTTACTCCTCGACATGGAACTACTATCCCTGTGACCTTAAGCGAAGCTAAGCGCCTCTTGGAGAAGTGGCCCAGCAAAGAGGTGACATTAGAGAGTATCGGAATCAAACAATGATTGCCTACTGAGAAATAAAAAATACGGAAGTTCGCTTCCGTATTTTTTATTATCATCCTATAAGAGTATTAATTCGGAACGATAAAGTTTAAGAACTCTGGCATAAGAGAAATCTCTACGGGACACTTATACTCTAAAGAACAGCCATCCACACAGAAAGAGGCCCCCTCAGTCTCATATACTGTAACCTTCTTGGTACGATAAGGCTTCACCTGCTTATGATTAAGGATGTGCCCATGAAGCAACATCCAAATACCTTGGAACAATTGGCGCAATTCGGGACGATATACTACTGATACATCGAGCCAACCATTATAAGGCACAGCACTCGGTGTGAGTCCATATCCACGCGAGTTACCTACACACACTGTCATCAGACGATCATTGATTACCTCATCGTTCACCTTGAGTTTCATCTTGAAAAGCTTGCGGCGAAGGAATAGACGCACAATACTGAGAAGATAAGTCGGATTGCGCTTACCCCAATAATGTCTACACTCGTCAGAGATCTCTATCGCCTCAGCTCCTAAACCAATATTCACAGCCATGAGGAAGTAGCGTTTCTTGAACTCCTCACCCTCCATAAAGGTACAATAACCCACATCAATCTTTCGGCGAGTACCACAAATAATACAGTCAATTGCATGCTTGTAATCATCTACATGCAGTCCCCAGAAATTGGCAAAGTCATTACCAATACCATTAGGGATGATACCCAGCGACATATCCTCAAGGTTCTCTACCGCAGAGGTCATGATACCATTAATAGCATCATTGACTGCCATGTCTCCTCCTACCACTACGATAGTCTTATATCCATTCTCAACATACATACGTGTGAGGCGCTCTACAGCTCCATACTCCTCAGACTGTATATAGTCGTAAGGCACCTTCTTGGCCTCCAGATACTCTTTGATCTGATGCCAACGACGGTGTTTCTTCTTTGCACCTGCCATAGGCACATATACTATACCCCAGCGGTCACGTATAGGTACTGTTACAATTTGTTCAGTCTTATTTTTGCTCATAGTTTATTCTTTATCATTTATCATGCGCACGATAGCCTCCACTTTCTCCTCTGTAGAGAGTGAGGCATCGAGCCAATGTATCGGTACACCACGACGCTCCATACCACGAAAATAGGTCATCTGTCGCTTAGCAAACTGATGAATGGCAATCTCCAATTGGCTCACCATCTCATCATATGTAAGTTCACCAATAACATAGAGTGTCAGGTATTTATACTCCAATCCATAGTATATCAAATCTTCGGGAGCAACGCCAGAAGCCAAGATACCTCGAACCTCATCGACCATACCTTCAGCAAGGCGCTCGTGTAGACGACGTGTAATACGCTCGCGACGCAGTTCTCGAGACACATCAAGTCCTATAGTAAGGCTCTTTATCTCAGGGAATTCACGAACATTCACATCATTGACACGATAATACTCCTCAATCTCGATGGCACGTATAGCACGCTTGCAGGTATCCACATCAGTAGTGTTGTGCAACTGCTTATATCCACTCAGCATAGTCGTCAGTTCTTCCAGGGACTTATCTGCCAATGCCTCACGCAGCTCCTTATTCTCGGGAACCTCTACCAAACGATACCCACGCAATACAGACTCCAAGTACATACCCGTTCCACCACACATCACAGGAAGCTGTCCCTGTGCGCGCAACTCTACGAATGCTTTCAAGAAGTCTCGCTGATACTCAAACACATTGTACTTGTACCCTGCGTCTACGATATCAATCAAGCGATATGGAACTTCAGAGCCTTGGTACATATATTCGCCCAAGTCTTTACCTGTACCCAAGTCCATAGAGCGATATACCTGGCGACTATCAGCACTAATGACTGCTGTCTGCAGGCGATGAGCCAATGCTACAGCCAGCGAAGTCTTACCGCAAGCCGTAGGGCCAAGAATCGTGACAAGATTATACGAACTCATGCGTGTATCATTGATTTAACGTACAAATTTACACAAAAGGTTTGGAATGCGCACAAGAAATTGTAATTTTGTGGCGTGAAGAAACTAAAAACACAAATTCCTATGAAAAGAAAATCTGCACTTTTACTACTATTGCCCTTCATGGCAATCACCAAATCGTATTGCTTTGAGCCTGCAGTCAAGCAGAACATCCGTCCTTTTAGTCAACTTGAGATTGGGGTCAATGCCAGTACTTTAGGTATCGGATTCGACTTTGCCACCCCCATCAACGACTACCTCAGCCTACGTGGAGGATATACTTTCATGCCCAAGTTTACCCTAAGCATGGAGTTTGGCGTGGGTATCGAAGAGGGCACACCAGCCGTAGGAGAAGGTGAAGTTGTAGAAAGCAAGTTTGACAAGATGGCCAGCATCGTAGAAGGCCTCACCGGTAGTAAGGTCAATGACCATGTAACAATGCTCGCTGAGCCTACAATGCACAACTTCAAACTTTTGGTAGATGTACACCCCTTCAACAATAAGCATTGGCGCTTTACTACAGGTTTCTACGCAGGTCCTTCTACTATCGCTCGCGTAAGCAACTCTGCAGAAGACATGCCTACTTTGTATGCTGCCAACATGTTCAATAATATGTACGACAAGGCCATTATCGACGAGCCTGTAATCTCATGGAATGGCATGGATCTTTATGCCGGTGAGGCTCTGCTCGAATATGGTCGTTTGGGCTTTGCTGTAGGTAATCGCGCTGATGGTACCGTATACAAGATGGAGCCTAACGAATATTGTATGGTAGGTGTAGAGGCAAAGACTAATGCATTTAAGCCTTACCTCGGCTTTGGTTACTCGGGAGGCAATGGCAAGACCCACCTCAACCTCGACTGCGGTTTGCTCTTTTGGGGAGGTGCTCCTGATATCATCACTCACGATGGCACCAATCTTACTCGTGACATTACCAACATCGAAGGCCAAATGGGCAAATACATGGACCTTGCACGTCGCTTTACCATGTTCCCCATGCTGAGCATAGGTATTTCAAGAGTGCTGTAATACTGAGAACAAGTGATATAAACAAATAAGTGCTGCGGGAGTCCGCAGCACTTATTGTTTTTAATGTAGTATCATATTCTATTATCGACGTGCATACTCAGCCAAACCCTCTTCGAGGAAGTTGACATAGGCATCGATATCTTCATCGTATGAACGTGATGTTGTGAGCGGATGTCCCTCGCCATCGAGCAATACATAGAAGGGCTGTGCATTGGCTCCGAACTTAGAACGCTGCAAGTAGCTCCACTTATCACCTACGCTGCGCAACACTACCTCCTTGCCATTCTCCATCACACGGATAGGTTCTGCAAGAGGTGTCTTGTCGTCTACATAGAGAGTTACAAGCACATAGTCATTATTGATAATGTTCATTACCTTCTCATCTGCAAGTACTGACTGCTCCATCTCGCGGCAGTTTACGCAACCATAACCACTGAAGTCGAGCATCACAGGCTTACCCTCCTGACGTGCGATAGCCATACCTTGATCGTAGTCCATAGATTGAGGATGAAGCTCCTGCTCATACAAATTGAAGTCCTGAGTGCTCATAGGAGGTGAGAAGGCACTGATTGCCTTGAGGGGAGCGCCCCAAAGACCAGGTACCATATAGATAGCGAAGGCAAATGTGATAAGTCCGAGCATGAAGCGAGGAACTGCTACCTTGCGATCATCATCGTCGTCATGAGGGAACTGAATCCACTTCATCAGATAAGCACCGAGCAATGCTGCCAGAGCAATCCAGAGAGCAAGGAAGGTCTCACGATCGAGGATGTGCCAGCCATAAGCGAGGTCTGCCACAGAGAGGAACTTGAGGGCAAAAGCAAGCTCTACGAAAGCGAGCACTACCTTCACAGTATTCATCCAGCCACCACTCTTGGGAGCTGACTTGAGCCATGCGGGGAAGATGGCAAACAAGGTAAAGGGCAATGCCAAAGCGATAGCAAAGCCAAGCATACCAATGGTAGGACCAAGGATATTACCCGAAGTAGATACCTCTACCAAGAGGAAGCCGATGATAGGACCTGTACATGAGAATGACACGAGGGTCAAGGTAAATGCCATGAGGAAGATACCGAGCAAGCCACCTGTCTTCTCAGCCTTACCATCCACAGCGGTAGTCCACTTCTCGGGCAAGGTAAGCTCGAAAGCACCCATAAACGACATGGCAAACACCACCAAGAGGAGGAAGAAGAAGAGGTTGGGCACAGCAGCAGTAGAGAGAGCATTGAGCGCCGAAGCACCAAACACGAGTGTCACTACCAAGCCGAGCAATACGTAGATGACTACAATCGAGATACCATAGATATAGGCATCGCGACGACCTTTCTTCTTATCGCCACTACGCTTGAGGAAGAAGCTTACAGTCATGGGGATGATAGGCCATACGCAAGGTGTCACCAAAGCCACAAGACCACCAGCCAAACCGAGCAAGAAGATTACCCAGAGAGACTGTGTAGCTGTATCAGCAGTACCTGCAGGCTGTCCCAACTCGTCGATGACAGGCTCCCAAAGAGCACCAAAGGGACTTGAAGACTGAGCGCTGAGAGCTGCGGGCTGGGCAGCTACAGAGGCAGTGCCATACTTAAACTCAACATTTGTAGGAGGCAGACAGCTCTGATCATCGCATGCTCCATATTGGAAATAACCCTGCACGGCATAGTCATCGCTCTCGATAGCAAAGCGCTGAACGAAAGTCACCTCGTCCTCGAAGTAGCGAACATCCATGCCAAACATTTCATCATACTTAGCAATCTCTTTACCCTCAAAGCCGAGCTTGCCGTCGAGGCGAGCGCCCTCTATGGTCTCCACCACTAAGGTCGCAGATGTGGGGCCATCGCCCAGCTCTGTTGAATACACGTGCCATCCGGCATCTATCTTGGCAGCCACGCGCAGCTCTGCTACGCCATCGCTTACCATCTTCCATGAGGCCTCGCACTTGATGGGCTCATGCATCTGGGCATGCATCGTCACCGCCACAAAAAGCAGTGAGAACAGCAGGCCCATTCTCTGAATCATTGATTTCATTATTTTTATCTATAGCTTAATTTTGCTACAAAATTACCCATAATCTCACATTCATGCAAATATTTTTGTACCTTTGCGATAAAACACGAAGATACTAACACTCGTTTTGAAATATAAGGATTTTTTATTTCACTTGTATAATCGTATCTTTGACCTGCATTAAATAATTATTACACCTCTGAAAAAGAATTATCTCACTTCTAAAAAAAGTTTATCACACATGAAATATATCGGTCCACACGTATCAGCATCGGGCGGTGTCGAGTTTGCCCCCATCAATGCCAAGGAGGTAGGCGCTACGGCCTTTGCCCTGTTTACCCGCAATCAGCGCCAATGGGTATCAAAGCCCCTCACGGAGCAGAGCATTGCCCTCTTCAAGCAGCGCTGTGCTGAGTATGGCTATGATGCACGCTACATATTGCCCCACGACAGCTACCTCATCAATTTGGGTCACCCCCATGAAGAGGGATTGGAGAAGTCTCGCGCTGCCTTCTACGATGAGATGCATCGCTGCGAGCAGTTGGGGA
Source organism: Bacteroidaceae bacterium (assembly GCA_017556045.1). GTDB lineage: Bacteria > Bacteroidota > Bacteroidia > Bacteroidales > Bacteroidaceae > UBA1189. Next base: position 15,903 of record JAFZFF010000065.1, read on the forward strand.
TCACTATGCTCAACTTCCACCCCGGCAGCCACCTCAATGAGTTCAGCAAAGAGGAGTGTATCGCTCGCATTGCCGAGAGCATCAATATCGCCCTCGACAAGACTCAGGGTGTCACCGCAGTCATTGAGAACACCGCTGGTCAGGGCAGCAATGTCGGATTTGCCTTCTATCAGTTGGCCGAAATCATCAGTCGCGTCGAGGACAAGAGCCGCGTCGGTGTATGCCTTGACACCTGCCACACCTACTCGGCAGGCTACGACATCCGCGACAACTACGAGTCCGTATGGCAAGAGTTTGACGAAGTGGTAGGCTTCAACTACCTCAGAGGCATACACCTCAACGATACCAAGAAGGCACTGGCATCGCGCGTAGACCGCCACGAGAGCCTCGGTATAGGCTTGCTGGGTATCGACTTCTTCAAGCGCTTCATGCAAGACCCCCGTTTCGACAACATCCCACTCATCCTGGAGACTCCCGACGAAGCTCGCTGGGCCGAGGAGATACAGCTCTTACACAGCTTCGAAGCTGACGTCAAGTAGTGCAGTGGCAGGATTTTGCCGTAAAAAAGCACCAAATTCGCTGAATTCACCCTCTTTTTGTGATATTTTTTCAGAATATTGCAAAAAATATTGTCAAATTGTTTGTGCCATTCAAAACAATCGCATACCTTTGCGCCAGGTATAAGAAAGGTAAAATTTAGGACAACGTGAAGCAAACTATTCTACATTACCATCATCATCACCCTATCTACCGATAAGGTAAGCGATGTATGCAGTTTGTTTTCATCATACAGAAGGGACTTACCTCTACGGCAAGTCCCTTTTGTGTTATCAATCGACAACTAAAAAAAATACAACATAAGATATGATACGCATAGCTATCCAATCAAAAGGACGCCTCAATGAGCAGAGCGTCGACCTCCTGCAAGATGCAGGACTGAATATAAATGATCAGAAGCGCAAGTTTCTCGACCGTGTAGACAACTTCCCCATCGAGATCCTCTATCTGCGCGACGATGATATCCCCGAAGTAGTGGCCGACGGCTCTGCCGACATCGGCATCGTGGGCTACAATGAGGTTGCCGAGACAGGAGCAGCAGTAGACATTGTACGTCAGCTGGGGTTTGGCGGTTGCCGTATCTCGCTGGCTATCCCCAAGGCCGATGAGTACACCTCACCCCAATATTTCCAGGGCAAAAGCATCGCCACCTCATACCCCAACATCTTGCGCCGCTTCCTTGCCGAGCAGGGTGTAGAGGCCTCAGTACGCGTCATCAAGGGTTCTGTAGAGATAGCTCCTGCAGCAGGCATTGCCGACGCCATCTTTGACATCGTATCATCGGGCGGTACCCTCGTATCAAATGGACTCAAGGAGGTAGAGAAGGTGATCCACTCAGAAGCAGTGCTCATCGCCAATCCTAACCTCACCCCCGAGAAGCAAGCCATCCTCGACTCACTCCTCTTCCGTGTCGACGCTGTCACCAATAGCCGCGGCAAGAAGTACATCCTCATGAACCTCCCCGCCGACAAGGTCGAAGAGGCCATCGCGATATTGCCCGCTATGCGCAGCCCGTCAGTGATGCCCTTGGCCGACAATACTTGGTGCTCACTACACTCTGTGGTCAAGGCCAGTGAGCTTTGGGACAAGATAGAGCGCCTCAAGCTGATCGGTGCTGAAGGCATCCTCGTATTGGATTTGGATAAGGTAATTGAATAATGTTAGATTAGGAAAGCACCACTTGTACTGCAGTTTTAATTTTTAGCTTTTAATTTTTAACTGAACTATGTTGCAAACCTATATTTCTCCCTCTCGCTCTCAGTGGCCCTCACTCATGCAGCGTACTACCGATGATGATAGCCTCATCGAGAGCCGAGTGCGCACCATCCTCGAGCGAGTGCGCCAAGGTGGCGACGAGGCCTTGCGCGCTATCACCACAGAGATTGATGGTCGCTGCCCCGAGTCCTTACAGGTATCTGAGGCTGAGTTTGCTGAGGCTGATACCCTGGTAAACGATGAGCTCAAAGCCGCGATACGCCAAGCTGCTGATAATATCAGCGCCTTCCACCGCGCACAGCAGATACCTACTGTCGACGTACACACTATGCCCGGCGTACATTGTCGTCGTCGCGTAGTACCCATCCGCCGCGTAGGTCTATATATCCCTGGAGGCAGTGCTCCGCTCTTCTCTACCATCCTCATGTTGGCATTGCCCGCACAGATTGCGGGATGCGAGGAGATAGTACTCTGTACCCCTTGTGACCGCACATCGGGTAAGGTCAATCCTGTAGTGCTCTACACCGCCCAGCTCTGTGGCGTGCGTACTATATATAAGTTAGGTGGCGCTCAAGCCGTTGCCGCTATGGCCTACGGCACCGAGAGCATCCGCCGCGTATACAAGATATTTGGTCCTGGCAACCGCTATGTCACTAAAGCTAAGCAGATGGTGAGCGCCCAAGGTACCGCCATCGACATGCCCGCAGGTCCGTCTGAGGTGATGGTCATGGCCGATGACACCGCCCAGCCCGCCTTCGTAGCTGCCGACTTCCTCTCACAGGCCGAGCATGGTCCCGACAGCCAGTCTATCCTCGTATGTAATAGCCAAAAGCTTGCTACAGAGGTAGAGGCCGAGATTTCCCGCCAACTGGCGCTACTGCCTCGTGCCGACATTGCCACACGCTCCTTGGAGAACAGCCGCATCGTAGTGTTTGACAACGTAGACACCATGGTCGACTTTGCCAATGACTATGCCTCAGAGCATCTCATCATTGCCATGAGCGATGCCTGGAGCGTGGCCGACCGCATCACTGCAGCAGGTAGCATCTTCGTAGGTCACTACTCACCCGAGAGCGCTGGCGACTATGCCTCAGGTACCAACCACACATTGCCCACCATGGGACTCGCTACCGCCTATAGCGGCATAGGGCTCGACAGCTTCATGCACGCTATCACCTATCAAGAGCTCACTCAAGAGGGTTTGAATGCACTTGGTAACACTATCATACAAATGGCTGAGGCCGAAGGGCTCGATGCTCACGCCAATGCCGTAAAGGTGAGGACCCTCCCAAACCCTCCCTCTATGGAGGGCTTTACTGGCATCGCGGAGCCCTCTCCCCATAGAGGAGGAGATGCCCAAAGGGCAGAGGGGGTCTGTGGGGCTCTTATCCGCCCCAATATCGCTGCTCTGAAGCCCTACTCTACCGCTCGCGACGAATACAAGGGCACCATCGGCATCTACCTCGATGCCAATGAGAACCCCTTCGAGAATGGTTATAACCGCTACCCCTCTACCACCCTCAAGGCACAGGTGCGCAGCATCATCGCCGAAAAGAAGAGCGTAGACCCTGCCCGCCTCTTCTTGGGCAATGGTAGCGACGAAGCTATTGACCTGCTATTCCGCATCTTCTGCCGCCCAGGTGTAGACAATGTCATCAGCATCGCCCCCACTTACGGCATGTATGGCGTGTGTGCAGCTATCAACGATATCCAGTACCGCGAGGTGATGCTGGGAGAGGATTTCTCACTCCCCATAGACAAGCTCCTCAGTGCTGCAGATGCACAGAGCAAACTCCTCTTCGTGTGCTCGCCCAATAACCCCACTGCCAATGCATACTCACGCGAGCAACTCGTGACTCTCGTGCAGCAGTTCCCCGGCATTGTTGTGGTCGACGAAGCCTACATCGACTTCTCATCCGTACCCAGCATGGTAGAGCTTATCGACGAGTACCCTAACCTCATCGTACTGCAGACTCTCTCTAAGGCCTACGGACTCGCTGGCCTGCGTATGGGTCTCGCCTTTGCTCACGAGCACATCATCAGCATCTTCGAACAGGTCAAGTACCCCTACAATATCGGCGCCGACACACTTGCTTTGGCGCAGCGACTCCTCGCCACCGACATCACCACACAGGTGCAGACACTCATCACTGAACGTGAGCGCGTGGCTGAGGCACTCGGCGCACTGCCTTATGTCGAGAAGGTATACCCCAGCGATGCCAACTTCCTCCTTGTAAAGGTACAGAAGTCACGCGAGTTATACGAATACCTCATCGCCCGCGAACTCATCGTGCGCGACCGCTCACGTACTCCAGGCTGCGAGGGTACCCTGCGTATCACCATCGGCACTCCAGAGGAGAATGACCGACTGATAGAGGAGCTAAGCCACTATAACGAAATGTAGTATTCATCGTATTTCATGGCATTAGAAATCGTAGGTACCATCGTAGGACTGATGTATCTTTGGCTTGAATACCGAGCGAGCATCTACCTTTGGATAGCAGGCATCATCATGCCTGCCATCTATATCTTTGTATACTATGGTACGGGACTCTATGCCGACATGGGTATCAACATTTACTACCTCATTGCTGCCATCTATGGATGGGTGATGTGGCGTTATGGAGGCAAGAGCACCAATCAAGCAGAACTACCTGTCACCCACATGCCTCTGCGCAATGCCATGAAGGCCTTAGCAATATTCCTCGTATCGATGACAATCATCGCTTGGATACTTATACACTATACCGATAGTACTGTACCCTGGTGCGACTCGTTCACCACAGCCCTCAGCATCATTGGTATGTGGATGCTTGCTCGCAAATACCTCGAGCAATGGTGGGTATGGATGGTAGTGGATGTCGTATGTGTAGGCCTATATTTTTATAAGGAGCTATATTTCACATCAGCGCTCTACGCTCTCTATGCGATTATAGCAGTCTTCGGATGGGTTAATTGGAAAAAAATAATGCAACAGCAATGAATAAGATAGAAGCAGTAATCCTTGCCAATGGCGACTACCCCACAGGTGAGCTCCCCATGAAGCTCTTGCGTGAGGCCCCCTACGTGGCGTGTTGTGATGGAGGTGCGAATGAGTACATCTCGCGCGGAAATATGCCCAACATTATCATTGGCGATGGAGATTCGCTTTGCGATAAATACCGAGAGCAATGCGCATCGCTCATTCATCATATCCCGAATCAAGACACCAACGATCAGACAAAAACTGTTCAATATCTACACTCGCTCGGCATACGACATATCGCTATCGTGGGAGCCACAGGCAAGCGCGAAGACCACACGATTGGCAACATCAGCCTACTTGTGGAGTATATGCGTATGGGCATGAAGGTGCGTACATATACCGACTATGGGGTGTTTGTCCCTTGTCAGGACGACGCTACCTTCTCATGTCGCCCGGGGCAACAAGTATCTATCTTCAACTTTACAGCTACAGGCCTTAAGGCCGATGGTCTTGCATATCCGATATACGATTTCACCACCTGGTGGCAAGGCACCTTAAATAGCTGTTTGGGCGATTCATTCCATATAGAAGCCAAGGGCGAATATATCGTATTTATGGCCTACCATAATGAATAAATAGTAATATAAATAAAAGTTTCAAAGATTATCATTACCTTTGTGTAAGCTATTCTGAGCAACACTTTGAATGCTGAAAAAGAATATAACACCAGATATGAATAAAGTACTCATCATAGACCGCGATGGCACTATCCTCGTAGAGCCTCCCGTGGATTTTCAGATAGACAGCATCGCCAAGACAGACTTTGTGCCAGGCGCCATCAGTGGCATGAAAGCCATCAGCACACTGGGCTACGAGCTCGTCATGTGCAGCAACCAAGATGGGTTGGGTACGACAAGCTTCCCCATGGAGGACTTCCTTCCTCCCCAAGAGATGATGCTCAAGGTGCTCGCCTCTGAGGGTGTAAAGTTCGACGATATCCTCATCGACCCCACCATGCCCGAGGAGAATGCCCCCACGCGCAAGCCTGGCATAGGTATGTTTGGTAAATATCTCACAGGCGAGTATGACTTGCCAGGCAGCTATGTCATCGGCGACCGCATTACCGACGTGATGCTGGCCAAGAACCTCGGCGCACGCGCCATACTACTGCAAGAGGCCGATAAGGCCTCCGACACACTGGCAGAGAAGGGGCTGACCGAGACATGTGCCCTCTGCACCACCTCGTGGAGTGAGATTGCCGAATACTTGCGTCGCACCACACGCGTGGCCACCACAGTGCGCAACACACGCGAGACACAGATAAGTGTCAGCGTAGACCTCGATGGACGTATGCCCTCAAGCATCAACACTGGGCTGAAGTTCTTTGACCACATGCTCGATCAGATAGCTCACCACGGAGGCCTTTCGCTACAGATACAGTGTAAGGGCGACCTCGAGGTAGATGAGCACCACACGATGGAAGATGTAGCCATCGCCTTGGGCGACACCTTGCGCGAGGCACTGGGTGACAAGCGCGGCATCGAGCGCTACGGCTTTGCCCTTCCGATGGATGAGTGCAAGGCGCTGGTACTGCTCGACTTGGGTGGACGCATTGATTTCGATTGGGATGTGACCTTCACACGCGAATATGTGGGCGACACTCCTACGGAGATGTTCCGTCACTTCTTCTACTCACTATGTGCGGCTTTGCGTTGCAACCTCCACATCAGTGCCCGTGGTGAGAACAACCATCACCTTATCGAGGGAGTGTTCAAGGCCTTTGCTCGCAGCTTGCGCACTGCTATACACCGCCAACCCTTCAACTACGACCTGCCCAGCAGCAAGGGAGTATTATAATAAGACAACTACACGATATGATCGCTATAGTCAACTACGATACCGGCAACATACGCTCCGTGACCAACGCACTGGCTCGCGTGGGCTGCACCGACTGGGTATATACCGATGACAAGGCCATATTGGCACAGGCCGACAAGGTGATACTCCCCGGTGTGGGCGAAGCCTCTACCGCCATGGCCAAGCTTGCAGAGCGCGGACTCGACACCTTTATCCCTACACTGACACATCCCGTCCTGGGCATCTGCGTAGGCACTCAGCTCATGTGTCAGAGCAGCGAGGAGGGCAATGCGCAATGCATGGGTATCTTCCGCACCAAGGTGAGAAAGTTCCAGCCCCATCAGCCCTCTGAGGAGCAATTGTCCATTGAAAAGATTCCCCACATGGGATGGAATCAGATCACTGACCTCCGTACACCCCTCTTCAAGGACATCAACGATGGAGCCTACATATATTATGTACACTCCTACTACCCCGAGTTGTGTACCGATACTATCGCCACGAGCCACTACATCAATGGCTTCAGCGGAGCCCTCGGCCGCGACAACTTCTTCGGCACCCAATTCCACCCCGAGAAGAGTGGCGCCATAGGAGCACAAATAATAAAGAATTTCTTAGAGCTATGATTAATATCATCCCCGCCATTGACCTTATAGATGGCAAGTGTGTACGCCTCACCAAGGGCGACTACAATCAGAAGAAGGAGTATAGCGCCTCGCCACTCGACATGGCACTGCGCTATCAAGATATAGGCATCAGCCGACTACATATCGTAGACCTCGATGGTGCCAAGAGCAGCAGTCCCAAGAACCTGCACGTACTGGAGGAGATTGCCACACGCACCTCGCTCGACATTGAGTGGGGCGGAGGCATCAAGAGCGACGAGGCACTGCGCGATGCATTTAACGCTGGCGCCAACCACCTCATCATAGGTAGTGTGGCCGCCAACCAGCCCGAGCGCTTTGCACACTGGCTCGATAGCTATGGAGGCGAGCGTCTCATCCTCGGAGCCGACATATCAGAGGGTCGCGTGGCTATCAATGGCTGGCTGGAGCAATCGGAGCTTACTATCGAGGAGCTTATCGACCGCTTCCGTCCGCATGGCTTGCGCGAGGTGATATGCACCGACATCACCAAGGATGGCATGCTACAGGGCCCCACCTTCGAGCTCTACGCAAGACTACAAGCCGCCTATCCCGAGCAAGATATCATCGTGAGCGGAGGCATCAGTTGCATGGACGACATACGCCGACTCGACGAGATGAAGCTGCGCCACGTCATCGTAGGCAAAGCAATCTATGAGGGACGCATAGGCTTGGAAGAAATAAAACAATTTACAATTTGACAATTTACAAGGTACAATTCGTAGTGTGCGAGAGTAAATAGTTAAATGGTAAATAAATTGTAAATAGTAAATCACATAGATGTTAGCTAAACGCATTATACCCTGCCTCGATGTAAAGGATGGCCGCACGGTCAAAGGCATCAACTTCGAAGGTCTGCGCGACGTGGGCGACGCCGTTGCCTTGGGCAGCAAGTACGCTCGCGAGGGAGCCGACGAACTGGTATACCTCGACATCAGTGCCACACAGGAGGGACGCAACACCTTCACACACCTCGTGAGCCGCATCGCGGCAGAGATAGACATCCCCTTCACGGTGGGTGGAGGCATCAGCACCATCGATGACGCCAGCCGTCTGCTCGATGCAGGTGCCGACAAGATCAGTATCAATAGCGCCGCCATACGCCGCCCCGAGCTGATTGACGAGATAGCCTCTAAGTATGGTTCACAATTTGTGGTCATAGCCATCGATGCCCGCCTCACCGACGGACAATGGCTAGCCACCACTCATGGCGGTAAGCGTAATACCGACAAGGAGCTCTTTGCCTGGGCACATGAGGCACAGGAGCGCGGTGCGGGCGAACTGCTCTTCACTTCTATGAACCACGACGGCACACGCCAGGGATACCCCTGCGACACTTTCGCCCGACTGGCCGAACATCTGCGCATCCCCATCATCGCTTCGGGTGGTGCAGGTAGCATCGACGACATTGCAGACGTGCTCACCCACGGACGTGCTGATGCCGCACTGGCCGCCAGCATCTTCCACTATGGCGAGATACCTATCCCCGTGCTCAAGCAAGCCTTGGCAGAGAGAAATATAGCAGTGAGATTATAAGATTATAAGAAACTAAAAAAGTATACGACATATGACATTCCAAGATTTTAACCTCAGCAAAACAGCAGACGGACTGCTTCCCGTCATCATACAGGATGCCGATAGCCTCAAAGTACTGATGCTCGGCTACATGAACCAAGAGGCTTTCGAGAAGAGCCAAGCCGAAGGCCGCGTGACCTTCTACAGCCGCACACGCCAGGAGCTCTGGACCAAGGGTGAGACCAGCGGCAACTACCTGCACATCGTAGATATGTACATCGACTGCGATGGCGACACACTGCTCATCATGGCGCGCCCCGACGGGCCCACCTGTCATCGTGGCACCACATCATGCTTTGACACTCGCGACAACGAGGGCTTCCTCGGCACACTCGAGGCTTGCATCAAAGACCGCCACGCCAAGATGCCCGAAGGCTCATACACCACATACCTCTTCAACAAGGGTGTCAACAAGATCGCTCAGAAGGTAGGCGAAGAGGCCGTAGAGACCGTCATCGAAGCCATCGATGGCAACCGCGAGCGCTACCTCTACGAGGCTGGCGACCTGCTCTACCACCTCCTCGTGCTCACCGAGCAGATGGGATGCTCACTCTCTGACCTCGAAGATGAGTTGGCCAAGCGCCACAAATAATAACCAAGAGCAAAAAGTGAGGGGCCTACCACGTAGGTCCCTCATTTTGTTATATAAGTAATAATATCGCTGCATGTTGTCATCCTGACAGAGCGTAGCGACGAAGGATCCCGCGCTGGAAACTTTGCGAGATGCTTCGCGTGGCTCAGCATGACAAGTAGGAACTGCACTCCTACTGCCCCATCAGGTACGCCTTGAAGTCCTCAAACTGAGCCGACATCGGCACACTCTGCTTAGTGCCACGCATGAAGGCCTGCAGCTTCTCGGGCATCTCCACCCTATCGCCTATGATAGCCTCTACCGTATCGCGGAACTTGGCGGGGTGAGCCGTCTCGAGGAACACGCCCTGCTCGCCCTCTTGCAAGCCCTCGGCAAGCGCACGATAGCCACATGCGCCATGAGGGTCGAGGAGGTATCCGGTACGCTTATACACCTCGGCTACCGTATCGGCAATCTGCTCATCGCTATATGTGGCGCCACTTATACGGCTACAGATCTCCTCGTGAGAGTGTGCATAGAGGTCGATGATACGGGCAAAATTGCTCGGGTCGCCCACATCCATCGCATTGGCAATGGTCTGCACCGAGGGACGCGGAGCATAATCACCCGTCTGCAGGTATTGATAGAAGATATCATTATCATTGTTAGCCGCTACGAAGCGCTTGATGGGTAGTCCCATACGTTGCGCAAAGAGCCCCGCACAGAGGTTACCAAAGTTACCACTGGGCACACATATGACCAGCTCGTCCGCCTTGCCCTCGCGCTTCATCTGCGCATAGGCATAGAAGTAGTAGAATGCCTGCGGGAGGAATCGTGCCACATTGATAGAGTTGGCCGAGGTGAGTCGCATATGGCCATTGAGCTCCTCATCCATGAAGGCACTCTTGACCAGTCGCTGACAATCGTCAAACACGCCATCGACCTCCAGCGCCGTGATATTCTGCCCCAGCGTAGTGAACTGCACCTCCTGTATAGCGCTCACCTTACCCTTGGGATAGAGCACATACACGTGTATACCCTCCACGCCGAGAAATCCATTGGCCACCGCCGAGCCCGTGTCGCCCGAGGTAGCTACGAGCACATTGACCATCTCCTTCTTCTCATTTTGGATAAACCACCCGAGCACACGCGCCATAAATCGCGCCCCCACATCCTTGAAGGCCAGCGTGGGGCCATGATACAGCTCCAGCGAATAGATGTTGCCATCGACATGCACCACGGGCACATCAAATGCCAGCGTGTCGTACACGATATGCTTGAGCGCCTCGGCAGGGATATCTTCGCCAAAGAAGGCATCGGCCACCTGGTAGGCAATCTCTTGGAAACTCATCTCTGCTATGCCATCAAAGAACTCCTGTGGCAACGGCTTAATGTGTTCGGGCATATATAAGCCCTTATCTGTGGCAAGGCCGCGCACTACCGCCTCTTCGAGTGTGGCGAGCGGCGCCTGCCTATTGGTGCTATAGTAATACATAATACCTATCCTCATTATTTGTGGACTGCAAAAGTAATGTATGATGGTCGAAAAAGCAACCCAGGAGAGTGATTGTTAAAAAAAAGTTGATTTTTTTTGTTTACTTTGCAACCCGAAGCATCTCTTTTACGTCTAACAGACAGAAACAACAAATAAAACCAACGAATATGAAAGCAAAAAACTGGATGCTGGCACTCATCATGGCACTGACCAGCACCGCCTACGCAGTATCACAAGAGGGACAGTCTACCGTAGAGGGAGTCCCCGTAGTAGATGAGATCGTCGAGACTGGCGACGCAGATACCGAGCCGGTCAACAGCTCCACCAAGCTGGGCACATGGTACATAACAAGCTCCACCGATAGCGTGAGCGGTACGATAGAGCTCAGCGAAGACGCCTTCGAAGAGGTGTTTGATGACATGCCCGACTTCCTCAAGGGGCTGTTCGGCCTCGGCATCGCCTCGGGAGGCCTCCTCATCGTATTGGTGGTGCTACTATGCATCTTTGGGCTCCCCCTCCTCCTGATCATAGGCCTGCTATACCTCATCTTCAGGAAGCGCAAGTCCCCTGCCAGCCCCGAGTCAGCTCAGCCTGCCGACCCTCAAGCTACCCCGTCTACCGACCGCACCCTCTTCAACAAGGGCATCAAGAACGTCTGCCTGGGCATAGGCCTCGCCATCTGTCTGGGCATATGGATGGGCGATTTTGGTGTAGGAGTCGGCGTGCTCATCACCTGCATCGGCGTAGGCGAATTGCTGATTGACCATTTTTCGAGAAAGCAATAGCGCGATGCCTCTCCTCCCCGACATCGCTCTGATCAGCCAAGTACTGATGTTTGGCAACCGGCGTGCATTCGACTCACTGGTGCGTAAGTACCAAGCACCAGTGCGCCGCCTGCTACTCACCCTCACAGCAGGCGACAAGGCCCTGAGCGATGACCTGGCACAAGAGACCTTCATCAAAGCCTACACCGCACTCGAAAGCTATAAAAATCATTCAAACTTCGCAACTTGGCTCTACCGTATTGCATATAATGTTTTTTATGACTATATTCGCAGTCGCAAAGAGACCTGCTTGATGGATGAGGTGATCGACGAGGTAGAGACGGCCCATGGCCAAGAGCTCTCAGACAGCAGCATCACCGCAGACATCAACGAGGCAATGAGGCTGCTACGCCCCGAGGAGCGCACATGTGTCACCCTACACCTCATGGAAGACCTGCCCATCGACAAGATCGTAGAGATCACAGGCATGCCCAGCGGTACCATAAAGTCACACGTCGCGCGAGGAAGGAGCAAGTTAGTACGCTACTTAAAGAATAACGGATATGAACGATGACGAATTGGTAAGACAGTTTCTCAAGTCGAGCACCCACCTGCCCGCAGACGAAGGCTTCAGCCAGCGCGTGATGAGCCGTCTCCCCCGACGCCCCATCAGCCCGGCCTGTATCACCACATTGGAGATCATCACCTTCACCATAGGCATAGCCATCCTCCTTGCCCATGTAGACCTGCTGCAGGTATTCTGCAATGCCTCCACCTACATGCTACAGACCTTTGCCTACCTGAGATATACAGACATCACCATCAGCCCCATCTACATCGTGGCCGCCCTCGTGGCACTCACCGTATGGGGAGGTAATAAGATAAGAACGTCAATATAAGCTATTATGAAACAATACTTAGACCTGCTCGACCGCATCATGACGGAGGGCGTAGAGAAGAGCGACCGCACCGGCACAGGCACCATCAGCGTGTTTGGCCATCAGATGCGTTTCGACCTCTCAGAAGGCTTCCCCTGCCTCACCACCAAGAAGCTCCACCTCAAGTCCATCATCCACGAACTACTATGGTTCCTCCAGGGCGACACCAATGTAAAATACCTACAAGACAATGGCGTACGCATCTGGAACGAATGGGCCGATGAGGATGGCGACCTCGGACACATCTATGGCTACCAGTGGCGCTCATGGCCCGACTACAAGGGAGGCCACATCGACCAGATCACCGAAGTCATCGAGACCATCAAGAACAACCCCGACTGCCGACGCATGATCGTGTCAGCATGGAACGTGGCCGACATCGAGAACATGAACCTCCCACCCTGCCACGCCTTCTTCCAATTCTACGTAGCCGACGGCAAGCTCAGTCTCCAGCTCTACCAGCGCAGTGCCGACACCTTCCTCGGCGTCCCCTTCAACATCGCCTCATACGCCCTGCTCCTCATGATGGTAGCCCAGGTCACCGGGCTGCAGCCAGGCGAGTTCGTCCACACCTTTGGCGACGTACACATCTACAAAGACCACCTCGAGCAGGTCAAGCTACAGCTCACACGCGAGCCACGCCCCCTGCCCAAGATGAAGATCAACCCCGACGTGAAGAGCATCTTCGACTTCAAGTTCGAGGACTTCGAGCTTGTAGACTACGACCCACATCCACACATTAAAGGCAAAGTATCCGTATGATCACCCCACTCGACAACGTATCCATCATCGTGGCAGCCGCCAAGAACGGCGCCATCGGCCTCAATAACCAGCTCCTCTACCGCCTGCCCAACGACCTCAAGCGCTTCAAGGCACTCACCACGGGGCACACCATCATCATGGGCCGCAAGACCTTCGAGTCACTCCCCAAGGGCGCACTCCCCAATCGCCGCAACATCGTGCTCAGCCGCCAAGCAGGCCTACACTATGACAACGCCGAGTGCTACCGCAGCCTCGAGGAGGCCCTCATGCAGTGTGACTACACCGAAGACATCTACATCATCGGTGGCGGCGAGCTATACAAGCAGACCCTCGCCCTCGCCACACGCCTACACCTCACCCTCGTAGACGACACCCCCGCCGAGGCCGACGCCTTCTTCCCCACCCTCAACCCCGAGGAGTGGACAGAGACCGCACGCGAAGAGCACCCCACCGATGACAAGCATGCCCAGGCATACACCTTCATCGACTATAAGCGTAAGTAACCATATCGATACACATCACACAAGAGAGGGCGTGACCATCCATTGGCACACCCTCTCTCTCTTTTTAGGGGAGCTCCCCTTCATCTACAACAAAGCGAGGTTCATGCAGCTCACTACACCCAGGGTGCCCGCGATGGCGGTGAGTACAGCAATAAGGATCTTGAGTATTTCTTTCCAGTTTTTCATTTTTGTTTAGGAGTTGAGGGTTGGTTAATTAGGAATTAGGAGTTAGGGTTGAGAGTTTAGGGTTGAGTGATCACCCCCTCCGCGCCATTTCGCTCCGCTTCATTCTGCTCCCTTCGGGTCCTCCGTCGTGCAGAGCACTGCACTCCCCTCACTCGGCACGGCTTGGCATTTAGCCAACCCTCTGAAGGCCTCTCTACGCCCCCTTCAAGGGCGACAATTCTTTTTAGTTAGTCATTTCGCGCGTCAAAAACTATTCAGAAAGCATTGTCCTGCATTCTCCCTCTTTAAGGGGG
>JAFZFF010000066.1 GCA_017556045.1 Bacteroidaceae bacterium
AATTCTACACATGAAATAAAATTATTACGCACCTGCAATATATTTTTCACGTAAGTTCGATATAAGGCTCACGTTTAATAAGCCCGGAGGCTAATTATCAATTATCAATTATCAATTATCCATTGTCAATTTGCTGCTCTGCAGCACTGCCATGCCACCCCGAAAATAAACTTTTATCACCTGAAAATGCCTGTTTTGCATAGGTCATTCGTCCCAAAATGCCGATTCCATCGGATTTTACTAATTTCCCTAAGAGCAGATGGAGGTCACCCTCGGGCGGCCTCCATGCTTATTTAGACATTACGATTTATAAAGTGAGTTATTTTATCACAACCTTGCGTCCATCCTTGATATAGATGCCGCGTGTGGGGTGAGTTACGGGGCGACCCATCAGGTCATAGTAGGGCGTGGGAGCATTGTCTTGGGTTACCTTCTCTATGTTCGCAAACTCTGACAGGGTTACATATCCGCTTTCTGCCACGATAGCCTGCCCTGCTTCGGTAGTGATATACTCAAACAGTTTATAAGCCATTGAAGACTTGTCAATGTCGGAGCGCACGGCGGCATAGACATCGGTGACATAGGGATAGGTATTGTTGCGCACATTCTCCTTGGTCATGGGAATGCCATCCACGCCGATAGCTTTGGTGAGTCCATTGGCTACCATAACGCTGTAATAGTAGAAGGGGGAATAGGCTATGCCGCTCTTGTCTCGCTCTAACTGATAGTAGGGAGCCATCATGCCTGTACCGATTTGCATCTCGGGGAACTCTTTGATGGTGAGACCTGCCATGACCATCGTCTCGAATTTTTCTTGGCTTCCCGAGTTGCGATTACGTATATAGGGGGTAATATCCACATCTGCGCCACCCACTTCACTCCAGTTGGTAATCTCGCCAATATAGATACTTTGTATCTGTTCCGTAGAGAGATCTTCGACCGTATTGGCTGGGTTGACCAAGAAAGCTAAAGCATCCTTGGCGATGGGCTTCTCTATGAGCTCCACTCCCTTCTCTTCGGCGTATACCATCTCATCTCGCGACATGCTGCGAGCAGTAAATATCACCTCCACTTTGCCATCAAGTAAATTGATGAACGAACCATGAGTATTGCTTTTCTGCAAACAATCAAGCTCTAGATGCCTCCACTCCTCTTGCGGACAGGTGTATTGAGGCTCTATGTCGTACGGGCCTCCGTATTGGACCATAAAACTCCTCACCCACTTATACTTAAACCCCAGAAGCTTACACATCAAGATGTCACGCAATGGCGTAGTGGAGTCTGAACCGTCAATGATGGGGAAGTTTTTTGTCGAGATGCCCTTCATGTCGACCGTAGGTTGCGTGGGCTGTGTAGGCTGTGGCGTATTGCCTTCAGCGTATCCTGAGAGAATGGACAGACTAAATGCAGCTGTTAATAGAAGTCTATGAACTTTCATAGTCGTAGCTTATATAAATGTGAATACTGATGCAACCCTACTTATATATTCCCTAAATCACGGAAATGTATAACCATTCACGGCAAAATTACGAATATTTTTTGGAAATTCGTGTCGAAGAGAAAAGAAAATGTGAATTATTTATATCTCTACCCGACGATGTAGACAGTAGACAAAAAACTTACTCTCTCTCGGAGAGGTTTAGGTCAAAGATACGCTACCCCTTTTACTTTTATGCCGATGTTAGCGGTACACTTTTCGAATGCTTCAGTGGTAGCGTTTCGTATGTGTCCAGCTTTGAGGTAGAGGGGAAACTGGATGCTTTGGCTTTGCATCTTGTAACGCGTTTGGCTATCCCACTGCTCATGGTCGGTCCACTGCTGCTTGACTGATTCATCGCAGTCGGCAAAGGTGATGGCTACAATATAATCGCCAGCCTCGAGTAGGGTATGCTCAGTGGGGATGGCAGTAATAGCCAGTCTCTTTCCTTCGGGGATGTTTACGAGGAGAGGCTGTGAGAGTTGCGGGGTGTAGGTGCTATCGCGGTATATCTGTATGCTCAGTGTGGTGCCCTTGACGCTATTTGAGATGATGTCGAAGGTTATCTCTTCCAGTTCGAAGCGATGTCGTATGGTGAGCGTGGCACCTACTTCGTACCCCAACTTGTCGGGGGTGAACATGGATACGGCTCCCGGTATACGCCGACCTCGGCTTGTGAGGCTTTGTTGCTTGTGCTTGCTGCCCACGACGACTACCTCCTGCAGTTGCTTATCGTCGGCAGGCTGCTGAGCACTGCTCCTTGCCGGGGTGATGACAAGGAGTAGCATGATGATGTTTAGGATAGTGCGAACCATGAGATTACTCCTCCTCACGATACTCTAATATGTCGCCTGGCTGGCAGTCGAGGGCCTTGCAGATGGCGTCGAGCGTGGAGAAACGGATGGCGCGAGCCTTGCCCGTCTTGAGGATAGAGAGGTTAGCGGCGGTGATGCCCACCTTTTCGGCCAGTTCGCCCGAGGTCATCTTACGCTTGGCGAGCATTACATCTACATTTACTATGATTGACATTGTATACGTATTTATAAGATTTCACATAGTGGGTAACGAATCACACGGTCAAGCGGTTCTCTTCGCTCAAAATGACACCTATAGAGTAAACGATGGAGATGCCGATAAGAAAGGTTGGAATGAGGAAGGAGTTGGGGTATATGAGTATGCTGTCAGCGTTGCTTTGACAAATAATGTAGGCATTGTAGTCACAGAAACTTCCTATGAGATACGTAGGTGCTGTCCACCACAAAATCTTTGCATTACGTTTAGAGAAAAACTCGCCATTGCGTATTAGCTTGATGGAGTTATGCATGAAAAGCATAATCAATAGGTTCATTACTATACCATACGCGAGTGTTCCTGCAAATATTGCTACTTGAAGTCCCAAGATGTCGTCATTCCACTTAGCTAAAGGCGGTTCTGACCAAAGACCTACTACACGAGTAGCTTGCACAATCACTGCAAACATGTTCAATACTCCGAAAAAGATTGTAAGACTTGTAACGAGTCTCATTCGTTTTGAAAGATTCGTTTTCATAATTCAATAAGTTTTTATCGTTTAACGATGCAAAAGTATTTATATTTTATCGAAAAACAATAAAGCTGAAAACTTTTAACATTATTTTAACAAAGAAATTTCACTTTTCGCTTGACTCGTCCCTAAAGAACAGATGGACGGAGAAATGGGAATACTTATTGAGGAATAAGCGGAATTTGTGAAGATGCAGTGGCTATCCGCTATCGCGATGCCCCAAACGAAGAAGCCAAGACAAGACAACACCCCATAAACGACTCACGCTGCCACGTAGGTCGCCTTATTTTTATTATTTCCTTTTTCTCGCCAGAGGCTTGTATGGTGAATCTATTTTATGTATCTTCGCAACATGATTTACCTCTGTAGGTAAAGACAAGAGTTATAGGATAAAATCAGATACATAGGATATGAACTTCTTAAATAAGGTATTTCGTGGCGACAAGGTCGTCTGGGTCATCTTCATGCTGCTTTGTCTCATCTCCATCATCGAGGTGTTTAGCGCAGCGAGTATGCTTACCTATAAGAGTGGCGGCAACTACTGGTGGCCCATACGTGAGCATAGCACTAACCTGCTCTTGGGATTGTGCGTAGTGTATGTGGCTCACCTCATCCCTTACCGCTTCTTCAAGGCGGTGCCGCTGGTGCTGGTGCCAGTGTCGGCGGGATTGCTCGTGTGGGTGTTCTTCAAAGGCGTCGACGTGAACGTTGCTTCGCGATGGATGACGATCGCGGGATTCTCCATACAGCCCTCTGAGTTTGCCAAGGTGGGCGTCATCATGGGCACTGCGCTCATACTATCGCGTATGCAGACTGAGGATGGGGCTGCCGATGGGGCTATGAAGTGGATACTGTGGATGACGGGCATCATATGCGGACTCATCGCGCCTGAGAACCTATCTACGGCTGTGTTGCTCTTCGGTGTGGTATTCATCATGATGTACGTAGGACGTATCCCCCTGAAGAAGATAGGCAGGTTGATATTGGTGTTAGGACTGTTTGTAGTCATGTTTGGCTCACTCCTACTATTGCCTTACAAGACGCTGAACAGCATACCTGGACTCGACCGACTGACTACCTGGAAGGCTCGTATAGAGCGCTTCTTCGACTCGTCAGACCCCGTGCCAGCTGCGCAGTTCAAGATCACGGATAAGAATTTCCAGGAGGTACATGCCACGATGGCTATCGCTGGTAGCAACGTCATCGGGCGCGGACCGGGCAACTCGGTAGAGCGCGACTACCTGCCGCAGGCCTACTCAGACTTTATCTTTGCCATCATCATCGAGGAGCTGGGCTTGGCTGGAGGCGCCTTCGTGGTGCTGCTCTACATCATATTGCTGGTGCGAGCGGCCAAGATCGCCCGACGGTGTAGGGGCTACTTCCCTGCATTCCTCGTGATGGGTTGCGCCCTGATGCTGGTGTCTCAGGCGATACTCAATATGATGGTGGCCGTAGGACTCTTCCCTGTCACGGGACAGCCCCTACCCCTCATCAGCCGAGGCGGTACGTCTACCATCATCAACTGTGGATACATAGGCATGATACTCAGCGTGAGCTACTACACCGAGAAGATGGCACACGCTATCGAACCTGCCGAACAGACGGAAGAGGATATACCGGAGATATTGAGAGAAAATTAATTAAGGAGATAAAGGAGGTTAAAGGGCCGACGCGGTATGAAAGCGTCGGTTGCGACGAAAGGGACTTTAGTTCCTCCGAGGAGTCTTTAGAGTTAAATGCCGATACTCCTTTCGTCGGTCATAACATTGGCTTTAACTCCATTTAACTCCATCAACGACTAAAAACAAGTACATATGAATAACGTTCGTCTAATCATTAGTGGTGGCGGCACAGGAGGTCACATCTTCCCTGCCCTCTCCATCGCCAACGCCGTAAAGGCCAAGTGCCCCGAGGCAGAGATACTGTTTGTAGGTGCGGAAAACCGCATGGAGATGCAGCGCGTGCCCGCCGCAGGATACCGCATCATCGGACTTCCCGTGAGCGGCTTTGACCGTAAGAACTTACTGAAGAATATCGCTGTGCTGTGGCGACTGATGAAGAGCCGCCGTATGGCCAGACGCATCATCCGCGACTTTCGCCCCGAGGTGGCCGTAGGCGTGGGTGGCTATGCCAGCGGTCCTACCCTGAAGGAGGCCTCCAACATGGGTATACCCACACTGCTGCAGGAGCAAAACTCATACGCTGGCGTCACCAATAAGCTGCTCGCCAGCAAGGCATCGCGCATCTGCGTGGCCTACGATGGCATGGAGCGATTCTTCCCGAAAGACAAGATTATCCTCACCGGTAACCCCGTACGTCAAAACCTCTTGGATAGCACCATCAGCCATGAAGAGGCTGTACGCACCTTCGGACTCGACCCCGCGAAGCGCACCATCTTGATCGTGGGCGGTAGCCTGGGCGCACGCACTCTGAACGAGAGCATGCTGCAGGCGTGGGATACGCTCAAGGAGGCCGACGTGCAGTGTATATGGCAGACGGGTAAGTACTATAGCGCACAGATCGCCGAGGCACTGAAGGGACGTGAGCTGCCCAACGTACACGTATGTGACTTTATCGCCAATATGGATGCGGCCTACGCTGCTGCCGACCTGGTCATCTCGCGTGCCGGAGCGGGCTCTATCTCTGAGTTTTGCCTGCTGGGCAAGGCGGTGATCCTCGTGCCCTCGCCCAACGTAGCTGAGGACCATCAGACGAAGAATGCCTTGGCACTCGTAGACAAGGGCGCAGCCCTCTATGTAAAGGATGCCGAAGCTACCGCGCAGCTCGTACCCTTGGCACTGAAGACCGTGGCCGATGAGACCACCCTGCAGAGCTTGCGCACCCATATCCTCACACTGGCCCACCACCACTCTGCCGAGGTGATTGCCGACGAGGTACTGGCACTGGCTGCTGCGTATAGAAAAAGGGGAAAGTGAACAGAGCGTTTTTTTCAGTCTGTCTGAACTGTTGAATTTAAAAAGCAATAATATAGGTGTTTACCCATTTTAACGATTCTCCTCCTAAGGTAGGAGGCCGACGCGGTATGAAAGCGTCGGTTACGACGACGGGAGATTTATCTCCCCTAAGGAGCGCCGAAGGCTTTTCCCCTCGTAGAGGGGGAGGTGGTATGAACTTTCTGCAGACAATACCCCCTCCGCTTCGCTCGTCCCCCTACGTTAGGGGGACAATCCTTGGCTCAGGGCAAACTGCTATATTATTGCCATTAAAAAACACTCAACCGTAAGGGGACGTTTCAAAACATTAGGGGGTGCATCAATTGATGCACCCCCTTCTTATTAATTATTCCTTAGTCAGAATTCCTAATTCATTACGCTGTAGCCAGCTCTACCACCTTATCTACGGCGCTGATGATACCCTCAGAGTTCTTACCACCAGCAGTAGCGAAGTGTGCCTGGCCACCGCCACCACCCTGGATGAGCTTAGCAGCCTCACGCACGAGCTGACCAGCGTTCACACCCTTAGCGGTGAGGTCCTCACTAGCAGATACGGTGAGCAGGGGTTTCTCATTGTCGACGCTACCGATGACTACGAGCAGGTTCTCAGTGATCTCGCCACGGAGCTGGAAGACGATGTTCTTCACTGCCTCAGCAGGCATAGTCACCACAGCCTTGATGACGTTCACACCGCCCACGCAGGTCATCTTCTGCAACAACTCAGCCTTGAGCGATGCAGCCTTCTCCTTCATGAACTCCTCGATCTGCTTCTTCAGGTCATCGTGCTCAGCGATAAACTTAGCGATGGTAGCCTTCAAGTCGGGAGCGTTGTGGAAGAGCTGACGGATATCGTTCATATTATCCTGCATCTTGTCCATCATCTCCTCTACCTTAGCACCGGTGATAGCCTCGATACGGCGTACGCCTGCAGCGATGCTGCTCTCGCTCACAATCTTGACCATACCGATCTTACCGGTAGCGCTCACGTGAGTACCACCACAGAACTCGATAGAGTTGCCAAACTGGATTACACGTACGAGGTCGCCATACTTCTCACCGAAGAGTGCGATAGCACCCAGCTCACGAGCCTTCTCGATGGGGAGGTTGCGATATTCGTTGAGCTCTACGTTAGCGCGGATCTTAGCATTTACCAAGTGCTCTACCTGGCGGAGCTCCTCGTCGGTCACCTTCTGGAAGTGTGAGAAGTCGAAGCGCAATGAGTCGGGAGTCACGAGTGAACCCTTCTGCTCTACGTGTGTGCCCAGTACCTCACGCAATGCCTCGTCGATAAGGTGAGTACATGAGTGGTTAGCAGCACATGCCTCGCGCTTGTCTGTGTCTACACAAGCCATGAAGTCAGCCTCAGGATGCTCGGGAAGCTTGGTAGTGATATGTACAGAGAGACCATTCTCCTTCTTAGTGTCGATGATGTCGATAGTCTCATATTCGCTTACGATAGCACCGGTGTCGCCCACCTGACCACCGCTCTCAGCGTAGAAGGGAGTCTTGTCGAGCACGATCTGATAGAGCTCCTGCTTCTTCTGAGTCACCTTACGGTAGCGGAGGATGCGTGCGTCGTGCTCAGTATAGTCGTAGCCTACGAACTCGCTCTCGCCCTCAGCCAATACTACCCAGTCGCCCAGGTCTACGGCAGCAGCGTTACGTGCACGAGCCTTCTGCTTGTCCATCTCGGCGGTGAACTCAGCGATGCATACGCTCATGCCATTCTCGCGGAGGATGAGCTCGGTGAGGTCGAGGGGGAAGCCATAGGTGTCGTAGAGGGTGAAGGCATCTACACCGCTAATCTCCTGCTTGCCAGCAGCGCGGGTGTCAGCAATCACCTTGTCGAGCAGGCGGATACCAGTCTCCAGTGTGCGGAGGAATGACTCCTCCTCCTCCTTGATTACCTTCTCGATGAGCACCTGCTGAGCCTTCAGCTCGGGATAAGCGTCGCCCATGCTCTCGATGAGTACGGGGATAAGGCGGTACATGAATGCCTGCTTCTGACCGAGGAAGGTGTATGCGTAGCGCACTGCACGGCGGAGGATACGACGGATTACATAGCCAGCCTTAGCGTTTGAGGGCAGCTGACCGTCGGTGATAGAGAATGCGATGGTACGGATATGGTCAGCGATCACGCGCATAGCCACGTCGTTCTTAGCATCCTCGCCATATACCTTGCCTGACATGGCAGCGATCACCTTGATGATGGGCTGGAACACGTCAGTGTCGTAGTTTGAGGTCTTGCCCTGCATAGCCATACAGAGACGCTCAAATCCCATACCGGTATCGATTACCTTTGCGGGCAGGCCCTCGAGTGAGCCGTCAGCCTTGCGGTTGAACTGCATGAACACGAGGTTCCAGATCTCGATTACCTGAGGATGGTCATGGTTTACCATCTGTGCACCGGGAACCTGAGCCTTCTCCTCCTCAGAGCGGAGGTCGATGTGGATCTCTGAGCAGGGACCACAGGGACCTGTGTCAACCATCTCCCAGAAGTTGTCCTTCTTATTACCATGGATGATATGATCCTTCGGCAAGTGACGCTCCCAGATAGAAGCCGCCTCGTCATCGCGGTCGAGACCCTCCTCCTTGCTACCCTCAAATACGGTAGCATACAGGTTCTTGGGGTCGAGCTTGAGTACGTCTACGAGATACTCCCATGCCCAGTCGATAGCCTCCTGCTTGAAGTAGTCGCCAAAAGACCAGTTACCGAGCATCTCAAACATAGTGTGGTGGTATGTATCGTGACCTACCTCTTCGAGGTCGTTGTGCTTACCGCTCACGCGCAAACACTTCTGCGAGTCAGCCACACGCTTATACTTAGCTGCCGCATTACCGAGGATGATATCCTTAAACTGGTTCATACCAGCATTGGTAAACATCAGTGTGGGGTCGTCCTTCACGACCATCGGAGCCGAGGGCACTATCTGGTGACCTTTCGACTCAAAGAAACTCTTAAAAGATTCTCTAATTTCCTTAGCTGTCAACATAGTTGTATATGATTATTTTGTTGTTTTTACTCGTTTTTTGATTCAGCCTGCAAAGTTACACACTTTTTCGCACTTTCTCCGCTAAATATCTGGTAAAAAATGACATTACCCGACAAATAAATCGATGCAAGTAAGGCTTCGCTGGGCTCAGTTTTCAGAAGTTAAGGAGATAAATGAAGATAAAGGCCAAATGTACTGTACGTACGAAAAAGCTATTGGCCTTTAACTCCCCAAGAGCGAAGCGATATCTCCCTTTAACTCCATCAAACTCCTAAGGCAAAAGCCTCCTTATCGTGTAAACGTGTTGCGCTCTACCTCCTTACCACCCGACAAGAAGATGACCTCTAAGGTCCCCTGATCAGCATCTATGGAGCCATCTTGCGAGAGTGAGGCAGTGGCCGACGCATAGGGTTCGAGCGAGTCTATGGTGGCGCGTCCTACAAGTGTACCATTGTGGTGTACCTCTATTTCGGTAGCCGGTGAGGCCGAGAGACCATAGTTATCCACGGTGACTATGAGCGCGCTCTGCTCCTTATCGTAGCGCGGGCGGCGAGCCGAGAGCAGGGCAGGTCGGTAGTTGACATAGGGCAGGCGAGCATATCCGAAGACCATCTCCCCCTTTGCATCCTTACCAATGAGCTTGGGTGCCCACTCGTCAGCAGTGATACCGCTCCCCTTACCACTGAAGGTGATGATAAGGTCGCGACCCACAACCTTTGTGCGTAGGGGCTTACATCCACGGCCAAAGTTAACCTCATTAAAGGAGCCAAAGCGGAGCGAAGCGATGTCGAGATCAGTGCTGGGGTCGAATCCCTCTTCGCCGCGCACCTTCACCTCTATACGTTTGGTAGAGGCTGTGATGGGCTCAGCGTTGAGCACCTCGAGGAGCAGACCCTTGTTGAGAGGGATGCTGATGTTTTTCGAACTGTGGCGGTCGCCAGGGAGATCCTCCCACTTGAGGGTATCGATGACGGCAAAGTTTGCCTGTATGGCACGTCCGTAGTCATCCTGGAAAATCTTGAGGCGCTCATACTTGAACCAATGTTCCACCTCGCCATCCGTGTGATATGACACCCCGGGCACATAGGCTTCGCCCTGCTCCGTGATCCAGTGCACACCATCCATCGAGCGCTGATAGAAGGCGATGCGGCCCAGCCAGTCGTTGACGATAAGGTGATACTGCAAGCTATCGCGCCAGAGCACAGGGTCCTCAAATTCGCCTCTAACGGCAGGATATACACGTTTGTCGGTAAGCTGATGATAAGTATCCAGGCCATCGCGGCTTACCCAGATGCCACCACCACGGCACACCATGAGGCGCGAGCCATCGGGACGACGAGCAAAAGAGAGGTTTGACAAACCTTCATTGATCCTACGATCACGGGCGTCAAACTGGAACTTGCCGTACGTCCACACGAGGCTGCTCTCATTCTCGGCAATGTAGTATCCATCAATGACATACACTACGATGCGCCCATCGTCGAGACGGTAAGCTTCGGGATTATGTCCCTTACCTACAGAGTTGACAATACGGAACGGTCCGATGGGGTTATCGCAAGTGGCATGAAATACGGTAGAATTACCCCAAAACATATGCCCCTTAGGCGACAACTCGGGCCAACCACACACGTAGAGGTGGTAGGTACCATCAGGAGTCTGCAGTATGTTTCCACCCCAGAAAGAGATGTCTGGGTGCTCTATGCCATTATCTATGTAGCGTCCCTGCACGCTATCGGCACCCCAGATATCATGTCCCTTCGTACCGTCAGGCATAGGGAGGAAGCGGTCCATAAAGCGTGCCCCCAGGATAAGGTCATCCCACTCAGCTGGACGTTCACGATCAGTAACTTGCGCTTTAGCTATGCAGAGGCATTGTACCAGTGCCCAAACTACTAAAAAAGTCTTCTTCATCTTAATCTCGTCTTTAGGTATTGTCAGACAAAGATAGTAAGAAAATAAATGAAATATAAAGCAATCCCGAGTTTTTATTTCCCCTCGTATAGCAACTGAGTATAAATTCAAACAACAAAGCGGGTTATAGTTGGTAACCAATGTCGATTGCACCAGCTATGCTTCAAGCACCTAAGAAGACTACAGCCTGTGATTTATAAAAGGAGTATATATAAACGACGAGAGGAGTCATCCTGTTTGGACAACTCCTCTCTCCTAAAACGGCGGCTACCTACTCTCCCACAAACGCAGTACCATCGGCGCGGTCGGGCTTAACTTCTCTGTTCGGAATGGGAAGAGGTGGAACCCCGACACTATAACCACCTGAATGCTATTATATAACATACAGACAAACAA
>JAFZFF010000067.1 GCA_017556045.1 Bacteroidaceae bacterium
CACCCCTGCTCATCACACAGAGCGAGTATATGCGTCGTATGAAGGAGATGGCAGCCATCAACGCTGGTATGAGTTTCTATGGCGAGATGCCCGATATGTATACCCTCATCCTCAACACCGACCATCCCCTCATCCAGTCTGTCTTGACCGCAGAGAAGGAGCAGACAGCCTCTGCCCTTGCTCCCATCAACGAGGAGACCACAGCACTTCAGGCTCGTGAAGAGGCTCTCGAAGCATCACACAAGGGTATGAAGGAAGAGGAGATTCCCTCAGCCGAGAAGGACGAACTCAGCGAACTCCACGACAAGATTGATGCCCAGCGTACCAAACGTGAAGCCATCTACACCGACTTTGCCAAGGACAACAAGGTGCTGCACCAACTCATCGACCTTGCCCTCTTGGGTAACGGTATGCTCAAGGGTGAGGCACTCAGCAAGTTCATCAAGCGTAGTGTGGAGATGATTTAATTCGAATTGAGAATTGAAAGTTTAGCTCCGCGATAATAGTGGAGTTCTCCTAACAATAAGAAAAGGAGGCTGGACGAATCCAGTCTCTTTTTTTTATTGTTAAAGGACTTCATTATTTTCAGTACACCTCAGTGATACCATAGTATCTATACTGTAAAATATTGGTGTCCATATTTGGAAGACTATCCATTTCCCGCTATTAGGGCTTGCTAAGGACTTGCACCCGTTGATGCTCATGCTGAGCGTACTAAGCAGAGAGGGCCTCCCCTCACGGGAAAGCCCTCTCCTAAAATCAAGTATTTTGAAAAAATTACGTATTCTTACTTCTTTATCACCTGCTTTTTACCGTCTACGATGTAGATACCAGTAGTAGCAGGAGCCTCGATGCGGCGACCGAAGAGGTCGTAGATGCCCTTAACGGCAGGAGCAACCTGCTCGTCAGCAACCTCAATCTCCTCAATGTCGGTCTCCTGATAGATAATGTCAGTGATATACTTCTCAGCCACAACTACACGCATAGCAGAAGCAACGTCGGTTCTACCCCAAGTAATCAATCCACCTTGCAAGCTTGCACCTGAGCTATGACCCTGAGGATGGATTGCCTGAGCGCCATTAGCCCAGTTAGTATCACCAAGAGCCACCTTACCGTTACCGATGAAGAAGATATTGAAGGGACGTGCTTCGGCAGCCTCATTTGCCAAGTACATGGTGTTATTGCTAAGAGTACGTGTAGCGTAGCTACTTTCAGATACGCTCTGGAGATAGTATGCGGGAAGGCCATTCTTGAGTTCACCGCAGTCAACAAACTTCCAGAGATATGCAGGATTGTTGAATGCTACATATGTCCAACGGGGCTTAGCACTTGTTGCATCAGCGTAGATAGCCATATCGGTGAAGTGGTTAGTTTTGAAGCCATCGTGACCAAGTAGTACGAGGTACTCAACATCCTCCTTCGGCAAGTTGTATGCGATGTGCGCCTTAGCAGAGTCGAGAGCAACTGTTGCAGCTGCCACCTCTGCCTTGCTACCACCATTCTCCAAGATATACTCAGCATTCATGATTGCTTCATTGTACTCAGAGAGGTCGCTCACCTGACCAACCTCATCACCCTCAACAGGAGCGATAGCAAGTACCTGGTTGTAAGTGTTCTGAAGAACTCCAATACCATTAGACTCACCATCAACAGTTACAGTAGCTACACCCTCAGCATTGGTGAAGGCGAATGTAAATGTCTCAACATCTGCTTCGAGAGTAACAACAGCAACATTGCCATTTACCTTAACACTAGTGGGCTCGAGCTCGTTGCTAAGGATGTCGTAAATCTTGAGGTCATTGAATGCACACTCCTTATCAGCTGTGAGAGTAATGCTGTTTATGCCCTTATAGAGTGAGAGAGACTCTGACTTGAAGTCGAGGTCTGTCAAGCTCTTGGCAGCATAGGGAAGCTCCATCATTTCGCGGATGTACCAGCTTGATGCGTCGTTAGTACCACCACTCCAGATAATCATTGCTGAGGTAACACCATTGATACTACCTTCGTGAGTTCCCTTGTTTGTTGTAGGATTAGCACTGTTGTGGTTGAGTGTGTGGAGCATAGAGCTACCGTTACCATCGCGTACGAAAGCAAACTGGCCATAGCCAAGTGAACGGAGCTCGAAGGTATCAACGCGCTCTTCTGACAATGAGAAGATGATTTGGTTATTGTTGCCATATGCAGAACCATCGTCACAAACACAGAGACCAGACTTAGCATGTCTCATAGCGTAGAAGGGCTTGCCTTCATCGTTGGGGATAGCCTCGAACATGAACTCCTGATCATCAGCCTCGGGTGCTGCATTCTCCCACCACAACCAGTTGGGACGGAGTGAGTCGGTAGTGTGGATTGTCATAGCCTTCATCACACCCTGGTTGATAAAGAAGCTGTTGAATCCGGATACCACACGGTACTTCTTTGCGGGATCGGGCATCACGAAGTTGTCCTCGAGAGCCTTTACAGATGCATAGAGGGCATTGATAGCCTCAGCAATATCGCTGTCTGATGCATAGTCAGCCTCAGCGAGCTCCTTAGCATGGGCTACAGCATTGTAGTAAACATTTACGTCGGTGTTGTAGAAACCAGGAGTATTGCCCTGATAAGGATTCTTGTTGTCGACCTCCATGATTACATCCTTCAACTCGTTGACAGCGTCAGATACATAGCGAATGTCAAGCACAGCAGGGAACTGGCGGTTGATGTCCGGGTCAGTATAGTATCGGCCTGTCATCATGAAGCTGAAGCTGTAGTACTCCTTATCCTCAGGGAAAGTAACCTCGATATAGTGGTTCTCATTGGGTTTGTTTACACCATATGTAGAGTGGAAGAAAGTATCGTAGTTACCATCAATCAAACCAGGGAGACCCTGACCATCATTGGCGTTGTTCAACGTATTGTGACAAGCATTAGTATAGAGGTTCTCTACGGTGAGTGTAATCTTTTCACCCTCCTCATCGAAGAGTTCCAACTCACCAAGACTGAAGAAGGGGTATAGGCTACCGTTGTTAGTCTGGTTGTTACCGGACTCCTTCACAGTGAAGCGGATTGTTGTCAAAGGCTCAGTGAAGCGATAGAGAGGTGATGTATAAGTTGCGATATTTCTACTATTGGCAACAGTACCCTCCAACAGGTAGTACTTGTTAATCTTAGTAGTGGTACTACGATTGATAACGATGGGGAACTTAGCGTAGTCGATAGGAGTATCAATAATCTTCTGAATCTGAGCAAACTTGCTTTCACACTGAGCCTTTGCATCAACTGCAGAAATAGTGCCTTCGAAAGCCGCAGAGAGAACAAGCATGATGTCATAATAAATGTCCTCACCTTTTTCAATATCTACGTATGCATACTCGCCAAGTTGATCTCCAGCGGGAAGCTCATCAAGCATAGCAAAGTACTCCTCAGCAATGATGTAGCAGCTGTCGAGTTCTACGAGTGCTGTAGCCTCCTTAAGGGAGTCAGCCCATACGGTAGCCTCTTCATTGAGTGCTGTACCAGCATCATACTTCTCCTTGAACTCAGCCAAAAGCGCTTTCATGGTATTGAGAGCCTCCACGATCTCATCTACATCCTCGCTCCATGTCTGAGCGGCAACATATTCAGCGTGCTCCAGTGCTGCACCCAACTTGTTGTAAGCCTTGATAGACTTCACTGCCTGACGGATACCCCAGTAGAGATTCTCGTCGGTAGTGAAAGCATCTGCAGCACTTGTCATAGCCTTACCAGCCTCGATTACAGAGTTGAGGTAGTCCAAAGTCTCTGTATTCATCTTATGAGGCAAGCAGGTGTCAGCGATAGCGATGGTAGCGGCAATATCAATCTTTGCCATCTC
Organism: Bacteroidaceae bacterium; assembly: GCA_017556045.1. GTDB lineage: Bacteria > Bacteroidota > Bacteroidia > Bacteroidales > Bacteroidaceae > UBA1189. Next base: position 3,833 of record JAFZFF010000067.1, read on the forward strand.
ATCGAGTGCAGCTGCAGGCTCCATATCACCGAAGTAGTAGAGTGTAGCGTTGTCCATCACGGTGAAGTTCACGTTGGTTTCCTTTACATCCACACCAACCTTCAAGGTACCATCAGTAACTTTAGTTGCTACAGTAAACTTAGCAGTGTGAGCCCAAATGGTGTCCATACCCTCAACGCGGTTGGTAGCCACTGGAACAGAGTCTCCGTTTGCAAACATGTTTACACCCACAATGGTCTCGCGGATGTTTGCTCTCTCGTCATTGTTTGCCAACATGTAAGCACCGAACACGTAGGTACCATTAGGCAAATTTCTTACAGTCTGTGAGATAGAGTTGTCGGTCATCGGACCATTGTTGTATCTCCACACCTCTACGATTGAATTGGTTACTCCGTGATAACCTGCAGAATTGGCTTGGCTCTTTGCGCCCTTCTTCCAGATGTCACTTTGAAAAGCCACATCCCAACCAAACACACCCTTCTCCATGTCTGGATTGAGCAGCTTGTTGGTCACGTCCGTTTGAGCAAAGCCAGCCACAGAGAATGCAGCAACAATGCTCATACACAGCATGCGTAAATTCTTTTTCATGTCTGTTGATTTTAAATTAATAAAAAATGTTTGTTAGAAATAGTTGAAGGGAGGTTCTATAAATTCAATTTACCATTAGCGAGTAGTCAGAACCTCTTTAAGGCTACCACTAATGTGATTTTGTTCACAAAAGTAGCAAAACTTTTTCTATTTTTTTACATTTTTTAGTGTCTTTTTGGGGGAGGGTGGTAATCTACTGAATTTCAATAGCGTGAAGTTTTAATGTCTACACAGTTATCCACTCCTTGTGGTATCTATTAATTTGTGTTAAGCGTGCTATGCTGTAGGTAAGGATTGTCATTGTGACATTCGCCTTTGCGTGGTTCTTATAGCCGTAGAATGTATCTCCGCCCTTAATAGTATGCGGTCATTAACTGAAAGAAAATCAGAATCCAATCACTCCATGACCGAAAAAATACAGCCAAAAGGGATGAGTTCTTCAGATTTTATTTGTAACTTCGCCACGTCGTTGATGATTATCAGTTGCTTTGTTTTTTGCAGCACTAAGGTAAGTGATAAATCAGATATGGCAAAACACTTACAACAAGATGTTGCACAAACACATACAGAGACAATTTAATTATAGTGCTGCTAAACTTAGGATTGATAAAACATTACTAACATGACACTGAAAAACAAGCTATTGGGTCTTATTGGCCTGTCCGTGGCAGGACTGATGATGTTCTCCTGCACGGAGGTAAAAGAAGCGAACTATCAGATTATCCCCATGCCGTTAGACATCCAACTGGCGGAACAAGGAAAGTTCGTATTGACTGAAGGAACCTCGGTAATCTACCCCGAGAACAACGAAAAGATGCAGAACAACGCCAACTTCTTGGCAGAATACGTGAAGGAGAAGACAGGTATTACCCTCGCTCCCACCACAGAGGCCAAAAGAAAGGGCATTATCCTGAAAGTGGAGGAAAACCAAGAAAAGCCCGAGGGATACACACTGAAGGTTACCACAGACAACGTGACCATCTGCGGTGGCTCGGAAGCTGGAGTATTCTATGGTATCCAGACACTACGCAAGTCACTGCCCGTCGTACAAGGTGAAAAGGTGGCGCTACCCGCCGTAGAGATCAACGACGAGCCACGTTTCGACTACCGAGGTGGAATGCTGGACGTAGCTCGCCACTATATCGAGCTCGACTCAGTAAAGCGCTTCATCGACATGCTTGCCATGCACAACATCAACCGCTTCCACTGGCACCTTAGCGAAGACCAGGGATGGCGCATTGAAATCAAGTGCCGCCCCCTGCTCACCGAAAAGGGTTCTATGCGTAAAGAGACTATCATTGGAAAAACCGACAAATATGACGGCAAGCCCCACGGCGGATTCTTCACTCAGGAAGAGGCAAAGGAGATTGTGGCATACGCTGCCGACCGCTACATCACCGTTATTCCTGAGATAGATATGCCTGGCCACATGTTGAGTGCCCTGCATGCCTATCCCGAACTGGGATGCACAGGCGGTCCGTACGACGTTTGGTGCCATTGGGGCGTTTCCAAAGATGTACTCTGCGCTGGAAACGACGCCACACTGAAGTTCATCGAGGACGTGCTGGGCGAGATTGTGGAAATCTTCCCCTCAGAATACATCCATATAGGTGGTGACGAATGTCCCAAGACACGTTGGGAGAGCTGTCCCAAATGCCAGGCTCGCATCAAGGCGCTCGGCATAAAGGGTGACGAGAAGCACACCGCAGAGGAATATCTCCAGAGCTTCATCATCAACTATGCCGAGAAGTTCCTCAACAGCAAGGGACGCCAAATTATTGGTTGGGATGAGATACTTGAAGGCGGACTTGCCCCCAACGCCACAGTGATGTCATGGCGAGGTGAGAAAGGCGGTATCGAGGCTGCACACCAGAAACACAAAGTCATCATGACCCCCCACACCTATCTCTATTTCGACTACTACCAGTCTTATGACAGAAAGAGTGAGCCTCTCGCCATCGGCGGTAAACTGCCTTTGGAGCGCGTATACAGCTATAATCCCTTGCCCAAGGAACTGAGCGCCGAGGAACAGAAATATATCATAGGCGTACAAGCCAACCTCTGGACAGAATACATCTCTACCTTCAAATATGCAGAATACATGCTGCTGCCACGTTTAGCCGCACTTTCTGAAATACAATGGAGCAGTGCAGACAAGAGAAACTACGAATGCTTCCTCAGCCGTCTGCCCCGCCTGGTAGAGCTCTACGACTTGAAGCAGTACAACTATGCCACTCACGCATTCAACATCACCTCCAACCTTGTCCAAGACACTAACGAAGGTGTGGTGAAGGTAGCGCTCAAGACCATAGACAACTGCCCCATCCACTACACGCTTGATGGTACCGAACCCACAACTTCATCGCCCCTCTACGAGGATACGCTGAAGATAAAAGAAGCCTGCACCATCAACGCCGTGGGCATCAGACCCAACATAAAGACGCGCATCTTTACCCAAAAGGTCGAGATCAACAAAGCAGAGCAAAAGTAACAAATAAAAAAAGGAGGCTGGATTTTGTCCAACCTCCTTTTTTATTTTTAAAGGACTTCACTATTTTCAGTACACCTCAGTGATACGCTATAGTATCTATATTGTAAAACTGGAGTTTCAGTATGGTGAGACTCCAGTTTCAACATACTGAGATTACAGTCTCAGCACCGTGAGACTAAAGTATCACAGCATAGAAACCACCAAACACAAAGTATCATCCGACAAAAAAGGTCTTTCGGACTGAAAGAATATAAGTTATCAGCACAAGCGATTACCAGTCATACTCCTCTACATAGGTATCAAAGTCGGGAAGGTCGGTAACACCAATCCGCACCATCGCTTCACGGATGTGCTCCTGCGTAGCAGGGTCAATGAGGCGCTCGCCTGCACGGAGGCGGAAGTAGCGGGTGTGGCCGAAGTCATGCTCCAAGGTCTGACGCAGGGCATTGGCTTGACTCACGGTGAGTCCCGAAAGCATCTTCACGAAGCCACGGGCATAGCGCACCTTCTCTGCCGAACGGAACACGGGACAGTCGCCCTCTATCGTGGAGAGATAAACGGGATTGATAATCTGTATGGACTGCTCATCGGGCGATACCATCGCCAAAGCTATGCTGCGCAAACACTCTGCAGCACGCGGACAATCGGTTTTGACGCACAGACGAAAGGTCTTGGGCATCGGGCGAGAAGATGTTTCGGTTTTCATTGACATGTAGTATTATATAGATGCAAAGATACGAATAAGCGAGCGAAAAATATTCGAAGCTTACTTCAAATTCACAAAAATGACACAATTCTCCACTAATGGATAATATCTTTTGTTAGTTTTTACAATCCTCACCGACTATAAATATTCATCCTGCTTGCTCTATCCAACGTTTGGTTATAAAATCCGTAATTTCTTCGATAGTTATTTCACCATTCACCAGTTTGTTGTATAGGGCTATAAATTCCTCAACAGTAGTCCATTCATTTAGGCGGATATTATGCTGACGCGCAAAGGAACACACTCTGTCATATGTACCATCTTCCTTCGCTTCTTTAGGGTAACGCATCATTCGCATATAGTCTATCTGCAGACAAAGCTGCTCAACACGGAAACGGATTTCCTCGTTGGCGGATGCCGATGCCTGTCTAGCTTGGTCTAATATAAATTTTCCTTGCGCAATAAACTCATCCGTAAAGAGAGGATTGGTATCACCGTCGTATATCCCTAACACCGTACTATCATTGATCAGGGAATGACAAAGGTCGAAGTACTGCTGTACGTATGGGGCTGTCTTGTCATAGTATGCATTGATAAATTCAGAAGCTAAAGCCATAGCATCCTGATTCGGATTCCACAATAGTTTGCTGATAACCCATGTTCTTAATTCATGAAACTCGCTACCATATGAATTGTACACACCCAATTCTTGGATTCCCATAGCATTGTATTTCCTGAAAGCCTTGATATTCTGAGCTAAAACACCGAAGTTTGGAAACGGAGCTACATATTGACGGAAGTTGACAACATAGTCCCACACGAATAAATTGGATGCAATCTTTGACCAATCCTCCATGTCTTTTATAAAGGGTTGGTTGTGTTCGCACTCTTCCAAAGGATGAGCAAAACAGCACTCAATGCTACACAAACGTATGAGTACATTGTCACGTGGAGAGATGTCTGTGGGTGCCTGACGCGTGTATTGATAAGCAAAAGTTCCAATGTATTTGTCAGGATACTGTGGTTTAATGGCATCTGCAACCTGATTAACAAACCACACCATAAGCCCCGAATGCCCACCGTATTTCTCTTCTATGGCGCGACATTCATCGCACTGACATGGGAAATGGTTATCATTCTGCGACAAGTCGTACACCCAATACTGCGGATTGTCGGCAATCACCTGTTTCATCTTCTCAGTGCATATCCGCAGTACATCGGGGTTCGACAGGCATAGCTGCGTATAGGGAGTGCGCTTGCCATCTCTCATTGAAAAGTATTCGGGATGCGCTTCGAAATATTCTCCTGTGGAGATAAAGTAACTGAAGGTGTGGCATCCCCAATATCCTGTAAGTCCGCCATATTCATTATCCAAAACGCTCCACCCCATATTACATTTATTATGCGCCAACCAATCCGAATTAGAATTCGCTTTACAATAATTCAAGTGGCGATATAGCACAAACGGCTTTTCGCTATGCATCAAGCCTTTGAAACCCCACTTTTCCTTGGATGGAATCTTTGTGCAATCGGCACTGTACCACCTGACACCTAATTCGTTCTCAAGAAACGAGAACACACCATAGATAGTTCCGCGTTGCTTGCCACCATAAATCCAAATATTCTTACCCACAGAACGATATGTGTACCCCTCATCATCATTTTTCGGGCACTCCACATTGAACTTTTCTGCATATTCCTTATTGAAGCCGATGAAGATGTGTTTCTGTCTATCTTCTAATTGATTCTCGTATAGAATAGGTAGTGTCACACCACCGATTTTCTCCAAATAGACTTGTAGTTCCTTTGCTGATGTCTGCTCAGACGTAGAAGCATCGGCACATAACACAATTACATAGTCACTCTTTCCGTCATGAAACAATACGGAATGGCGAAACGCCATAATAAATGCCCCTACCGCAGCAAACAGCACTGCTACTGTAATGAAAATAAATAATCTTGTAGTTCTCATATCGCAAAAGTACACAAACTTATCACAATCTCCAATAAATAGCCAACAAAAAAGAGACACCCAAACGGATGTCTCAATCTATTCAATCATAGTCCCTTTTGACGACTCTATTCCCCTACCCCAGGCTTATAACTTCATATCGCCAGGCTTAACCCATCCCATACGACGCATCAAGCGATCAATAAGCAGACTGATGATAGCTGGTGCCACGAAATAGAGCAGGACGATCTGCAAGATAAGTTCACTGTCCGCCACCCCGTCACTCATCGTAGCATACGCTGCAAGAGGGCCTACCAAGCCTGCTGTACCCATACCTGCACCAAGCGCATTGTTGGTCATACCGAGCCACACCGTTGACACAGGACCAAGGATAGCAGAGGTAAGCGTCGGGGCCAACCATATTATCGGTTTGCGAGCGATATTGCCAATCTGCAACATCGAAGTGCCCAAGCCCTGTGAGAGCAAGCCGCCCACGCCATTGTCTGAAAAACTGATTACGGCAAAGCCCACCATCTGAGCACAACAACCTGCAGTGGCTGCTCCTGCTGCCAAACCATCGATACCCAGCATCACACACAAGGCCACAGAGCTGATAGGCAACGTAAGCGCACAACCCACCATCACGGCCACCACAATACCCATCACAAAGGGACTAAGCTGGGTAGCGTGGTTGATGACCTCGCCCAGATAAAGCATGAAATCGTTGATGGGCGAACAGCAGTATCGAGCGATAAGACCACCCGCCACAATGGTAAGCATCGGTGTAAGGATGATATCCACTACCGTACGCTTGGAGATAAGTTGGCCCAACTCGGCACCGACAATCACTGCCAAGTAGGCTCCCACAGGACCACCATATTGATAACCCAAGGCTCCGACCACGGCCGAAGAGATGGTCACCAATTGTGCCACACCCAAGCCCATAGCAATAGCCAAACCGATGCACGCACCCACAAGTGGAGAGGATGCAGAGAGCGCCTCGGACACAAACGTCAAGAATGCCAAACCAGGAATCTTGGCTATCTGCCCCACGATAAGACCCATAATGAGCGAACAGAACAAGCCCAAAGCCATATGGCTGAGTGCCTTGACTACATATTTATCGAACAATCTCTTAAGCATAGTACTTATCTGATAATGGTATCACTCTGCAAAAGTAAAAAGATTTTCCCAAATGTAACTGCTATTCCCTGATATTTTATAAATTCTCAACTCAGAAGGGACACGGCAAACGCTGAAGCCTCCCTCACAAAGCGAACAAACCTGGAGAATCAATTAACTATTGATTCGTGCTTTGCACGATGAGGGCTTAAAATATCAGGTAAGTCTCGCATCATCAACGTCCGCCACCCCTTTGAGAGGAAGTATCATCAAAAAAAATATCCAACGTATTATAGTCATAGGACAAACCTGCGATAATAAATTCATGATTGACGTTACAAAATTATCGCAAGTGCAAAAATCGGATAGGATATTAAATAGAAGTTTATAGATGGATTTTAACAAAAAAACATTAATGAAAACACAATTTATAATTAACTTTTGGTAACTTTGCCAAGTTTTCAATAATTCAGTACTGTCTCATGAAAATACAAAGATTGTTTATCCTATACCTTGGAGTACTCTGCTCTATAAGTGTAAAGGCACAGATTGGTGAGGTCATCCGTGATATTTTTCAAGGTGAAAAAGATTCCACTATCGTAGTGGGCAAATCTCACGTCGATACCGTAATTATCAATCAAGACTCACTGCTTGTAGCTCAACTACAACAATCACTCGAGGAGGCCAGGCTCAACGAAGCCAACCTTCGACTGGAATTTGAGCAATTCAAGTTCAACATCATGGCTAGCGATTCTCTCAAGCGACGCAAGCAGAGACAATTTATTGATTCACTCAGACGTACGACCCATGGTTCACCAGTAATGGTAGATGGCGACACACTCTTTTACCTCTATGCAAAGAAGGGTGGACAGTCGGCAGCGCAACGTGCACAAGAGACAGGTGAACTGATAGAACTAATCGGTAAAAAAATTAACCTTGACCCCAATAAGGTGTATGTAGAGAATACGGATATCTTCTCGGATATCATGTATGACTCTGAGGTGCTCGTCTCATTCACCGACGCAGATGCGATGTGGGAGGGAGTGAGCCGTGACTCACTCGTCGCCAATCGTAAGCAGATGGTGGTGAGCCAATTTCAAAAGATGAAGAGACAGTATGGCATATGGCGCATGGTAAGGAGTGTAATATACTGCTTGCTCGTGCTCATCGCACAATATTTGCTGTATAGACTAACTTGCTGGGGATTTGTAAAAATCGAAAAGAAGATACTGACTCTCAAAGACACTACGCTCAAGTCTATCAAGATACAATCATATGAGATACTCGATACAGAGAAGCAGGTAGCGCTACTACTGGTGGCAAGCAGAATCGTCAAATTCATTATCATCATACTGCAGCTGCTAATCTCACTACCCATCATCTTTGGTATCTTCCCCAGCACTAAGGGATTTGCCTTACAGTTACTTGGTTATTTCCTCGTACCTATCAAGAAGATTGTCTTAGGTGTCATAGGCTATATACCTAACCTAATCAGCATCTTTGTCATTTGGTATGCAACGAAGTGGCTCGTACGCTTAGCACGCTATGTGGCACAAGAGATAGAAAATGGCAACCTTACAATCAAAAACTTCTTCCCCGAATGGGCTATGCCTACCTTCCATATTGTGCGCATCTTGCTCTATACCTTTATGGTGGCTATGGTTTATAAGTATTTGCCAGGATCAGACTCAGGTGTATTCCAAGGAATCTCTGTATTTATCGGTCTTATCATCTCATTGGGATCGAGTACGCTTATCGCCAACCTCATGGCAGGACTGGTCATCACCTTCATGCGTCCGTTCCGCGTGGGTGACCGCATCAAGCTGAATGACACCATGGGTGATATCATTGAAAAGACTCCGTTGGTAACTCGTGTAAAGACTCCCAAGAACGAAATTGTTACCGTGCCCAACTCATTCGTGATGTCATCGCTCACGACCAACTACAGTTCGTCGGCTCAGGAGTATGGACTCATCATACATACTGATGTGACCTTCGGATATGAAGTGCCTTGGCAGCAAGTGCACCAACTTATGGTACAAGCAGCTTTGGCTACACCAGGAATTGAAGCTGAACCTCGTCCCTTCGTGCTGCAGACAAAGCTGGACGACTGGTATGTAGTGTATCAAATAAATGCCTACACTCGACATCCAGAGCAGATGGCTGGCATATACTCAAACTTGCATGCGCACATCCAAGACCTCTTCCACGAAGCTGGTATCGAGGTAATGTCCCCCCACTTTATGGGCGTGCGTCAAAATGATCAAGTAATAATGCCTGACGAGTTTTTGCAGAAAAAAGAGAAGAAAGCATAGGTGAGGTGTGAATTTACGAGTGTAAATTATAAAAAAACAGAAATTAAATATTTCCATCTACCAAACATGCGCAAAAGCTTTCAAAGTTTTTCGGAAAATATTTTCTACTCTGCAGAAAAATCTATAAATTTGCACGCAATAAAATTTATAATAGAGTAAAACTATATAATCGAATATTATATGTCATTTGTTGCAGACAAAATCATCATGGACGGTTTGACGTTTGACGACGTTCTTCTCGTACCGTCTTACTCTGAGGTAATCCCTGTAAACGTGTCGCTTTCGACCAAGTTCTCACGTAACATCGAGTTGAAAATCCCCTTTGTGACTGCCGCTATGGACACTGTCACCGAGGCCAAGATGGCTATCGCTATCGCTCGCGAGGGTGGTATCGGTGTTATTCACAAGAATATGTCTATCGAAGAACAGGCTCGTCAAGTTGCCATCGTAAAACGTGCCGAGAACGGTATGATCTACGACCCCGTAACCATCAAGCCCGAAGCTACCGTTAAGGATGCATTGGCTGTGATGGGCGAGTACCACATCGGCGGTATCCCCGTAGTGGACGACGAGGGCAAGTTGGTAGGTATCGTGACTAACCGCGACCTCCGCTTTGAACGTAACCTCGACAGCAAGGTAGAGGACATCATGACAAAGGCTCCTCTGATCACTACACATCAGCAGGCGGACATGGATGCAGCCTCAGCTATCCTTCAGGAGCACAAGATCGAGAAGCTTCCCGTAGTAGACAACGACGGCAAGCTCATCGGCCTCATCACTTATAAGGACATCACCAAGGCTAAGGATAAGCCCATGGCATGTAAGGACTCAAAGGGTCGTTTGCGTGTAGCAGCTGGCGTAGGTGTGACATTTGACACATTGGACCGCATGCGCGCACTCGTAGAGGCTGGTGCCGACGCTATTGTCATCGACACAGCTCACGGACACTCTAAGGGTGTAATAGAAAAACTCAAAGAGGCTAAGCAAGCATTCCCCCATATCGATATCGTAGTAGGTAACGTAGCTACAGGCGAGGCTGCCAAGATGCTCGTAGAGGCTGGCGCTGATGGCATCAAGGTGGGTATCGGCCCGGGTAGTATATGTACCACACGCGTAGTAGCGGGTGTAGGTGTACCTCAGCTCTCTGCAATCTACGATGTAGCGAAGGCATTGAAGGGCACTGGTGTACCCCTCATCGCAGATGGTGGCTTGCGCTACTCTGGTGATATCGTAAAGGCTATCGCTGCTGGTGGATACTGCGTAATGATTGGTTCACTCGTAGCAGGTACCGAGGAGAGCCCCGGTGATACTATTATCTACAACGGCCGTAAATTCAAGGCATACCGCGGCATGGGTTCACTCGAAGCAATGGAGAATGGTTCTAAGGACCGCTACTTCCAAGCTGGCACAAAAGACACCAAGAAACTAGTTCCCGAAGGTATCGCTGGTCGCGTAGCATACAAGGGTTCACTCTACGAGGTGATCTATCAGCTCGCTGGTGGCCTCAAGGCTGGTATGGGTTACTGTGGTGCTCCCACCATCGAGAAGCTTCACGACGCTAAGTTTGTACGCATCACCAATGCTGGCGTACTCGAGAGCCATCCGCACGATGTATCTATCACAAGCGAGGCTCCAAACTACAGCCGTCCTCAGTAACTTGACACATAAGACACACGATAGCGGTGGGCAAAGACAACCTTTGCTCACCGCTTTTTCTCTGACATAGCCTCCAGGGAGGCCTTCATTCATAAATAATCCTAAAATATCAGATAATCATTTGCATAAAAACGCGTCTTTTCGTACTTTTGTACTGAAAATTAGGCGGAGCTCGTCTCCTACCTCCAACGAAGCGCAGCAACAAGCCCATTAACTATGCGAAACGTCTACTACAAATATAACGAAAAGACCAAGACCTACGACCGCGTGTACCCCAGCATGCGTAATCGCTTGCTCACCTATCTTCGCAATGCTATCGTATTCCTCGCGCTCGGCTTTGTGGGTTATTTTGTCAACGTACTCATCTTAGGTACTCCCGAGAGTACTGCAGACTTGAGAGAAGAGAACACCAACTTGGAAGCGCAATATCGTGTATTATCAAAGCGCCTCGACGAGTCACTCGAAGTAATGGAGGATATTCGCCAGAGAGACGACAATCTATACCGTGTAATGTTTATGGCCGAGCCCGTATCGGGCGACGTACGCAATGCCACCTATACCGGCACCAACCGTTACGAAGCATTCGAGGAGTTAGAGAATGCCGAATTAGTGATTGCTACCACGCAAAAGATGGACATGCTCGCTCGCCAACTCTACATACAATCGCAATCATTCGATGAGGTAGTAGAATACTACAAGAACCACGAAGATATGCTGAGCCACCTTCCAGCCATACAGCCCATCACCAATAAAGACCTCAAGCGCATGGCTTCAGGATATGGCTATCGCATACATCCGATTTATCAGACTCGCATTTTCCATGAGGGTATGGACTTTAGCTGCGACATAGGCACCCCCGTATATGCTACTGCCGATGGCATAATCAAGAAAGCACGTTGGGAGAAGGGCTACGGATACCTAGTTACTATAGACCACGGCTATGGATATGAGACTCGCTATGCTCACCTCAAAAGCTTCAAGGTTAGAGCTGGACAGAAAGTTGTACGAGGAGAAATCATTGCTCTATCTGGAAATAGTGGCCAATCATCAGGACCCCACGTACACTACGAAGTACTACAAAAGGGCCGCCCTGTAAACCCCGCCAACTACTACTTTATGGACCTCGACGCCGAGCAGTACGACGAAATGATACGCATGGCTGAGAACCATGGTAAGGTGCTAGACTAATCACATACAATGGCCAAGAATCTGAAGCTATACTACAACATTCGCGAGGTGTCTGACATGTTAGGTATCGCCGAGCACACCTTACGCTTTTGGGAGAAGGAGATTCCTACCCTCAAACCAAAGAAGACCGGTTCGGGTATACGTCAATATACACAGGACGACATTGACCTCATACGTCTAATAAAACACCTCGTCAAAGAACAAGGATTGACCATTAAGGCTGCACGCACACGTCTCAAAACAAGCAAGCAAGAGGTAGTAAACCAACAGGAAATAATAGATCGTCTCAAGAGCATACGCGCCGAGCTATTAGAAATGAGAGCTAAGCTCAATGAGATATACCCAGGTGTAATAGGCGAAGAGGAATAAGACCTCAAACTATACCAGCAATCACACTTACTACAACTCTATTGTAGCATCTCCCAGCAGAGGAGTACTGAAGGTGACCGTCACTAACCCATCTCCCATACGCTGCACATAACCCACGAGTGTACCTTGATAGACTCGACGCTGACGTGCCTTAGGGTGACTCATATCACTGTTGTCTGAATTCTCGAGGCCCAATAGTCGAGCAGGCCCCTCTACATGACAGGTAATCATATTGTCGGCAAGCTTCACTAGCGTACCCTCTTCGTCAAGCACCTCCACCAATATCTGATAAGTAGGATGCTCAATAGATTCATGAGGTTGCGTAGCGGTCTCTATCAGTGAGGCACGCAGAGCATAAGGGCGTCCGCTTGTCTTGATGGTATAGGTAGTCTGTAGATTACCCTCAGCATTGTAGCCCTCGGCTGTGAGAGTACCCGAAGCATAGGGTATATCCCAGTAAATCATGCCGTGTTCATCATCATAGGGTTTCATGTCACCAACAACCTCACCATTGAGCTTGAGCTGAGCCTTTGCCGTATTGGTGTAGCACACCACACGAATGCGCTCACCCTCACGATAATTCCATAAATCAAAGGCATCGATAGAAAGATGGTCACCCCATCGGCCACGACCGCGACGATAGGTGCCGATATATATCATTGGTTCGCTGCTCCAGTGTGCCTCACGAAACTTACCACGTGGCTTGGCATAGTTAGCAAAGTTCAACAGACCTGTATGAAGGCCGCGCGAGGGCCATGCGCCTGACTCACCCAAATAATCTGTACCAGTCCAGATAAACTGTCCGAAGACATGCTGTTTGTCACGCACGTCTTTCCATGCCGAAAAGTCGCTGCGTGTCTCACTACCATAGATAATACGATTGGGATATTTAGCGTGGTCGGTGTCGTAGCGATCTTCGGTATAGTTATAACCCACCACATCTACAGCCTCGGGGTACTCTGTCTCGTTACTCATCACCACACCAGCCAAGGCTCCCGTCACGGGACGCGAAGCATCTATGGCTCGTATGCATGCAGCCAAGCGCTTAGCAATCTTTCCGATACGCTCTGCGTGAGGACGCTTGGGGTCATAACCTCCAAACATAGGCTGGCTTATACTACTACCATCAAGCACGGGATGCGAATAGGGATCATTAGGGTAATCCACCTCATTACCCACACTCCAAAGGAATACGCTAGGATGATTACGGTCGCGGCGTACGATATCAGTAATATCTCGTTCTATCCATTCCTCAAAAAAGTCTGCTGTACCCTCATAGCCAGGCTCACCCTTATTCCAACCCTGTAGCCACTTGCGCTTGGGAAATTCCCACTCATCACTACCCTCATCCATCACTAGCATACCCAACTCATCGCACAGGTCATACACGATAGGCGCTTGCGGATTGTGACTCATGCGGATAGCATTAGCACCCATAGCCTTAAGCGACTCTATGCGACGGCGCCACACCTCGGGCGGTACCGCAGCACCCAGTACACCGGCATCATGATGGAGGCACACGCCCTTGACCTTCATATTCACTCCATTAAGGACAAATCCCGTATCTGCATCAAACTCCAATGTACGCAGTCCGGCACAAACATCTGTTTTGTCAATGACCTTACCATCAGCAAGCAGTTCTACGCGTAGGGTATAAAGATAAGGATTTTCGAGTGTCCAGCGATGCGGATTTCTCAACTGAAAATTCACCACTGACAACTTATTTTCATTGGCTAATGCACCTACAACTGCATTCCTCGAGGCCGAAGCCACCTGCTTACCCTCAGCATCAAGCATGGTAACACGCGTCTGCACCTTCTTCGCTTCAGTTGTATGATTATCTACCGCTACGTCCACTTCGATGGTAGCGCTACGGTCAGTAAGCTTGGTCGCGCGGTAAGCCACACCCCACTGAGAGAGGTGCATCTCGGGAGCAGATACCAGATATACATCACGATAAATACCCGATCCTGTGTACCAGCGCGAGTCAGCGTATCGACTATGATCGACTCGCACTGCTATCACATTATCGCCCCCATTCAGATAAGGCGTGAGGTCATACATGAATGACACATATCCATTAGGGCGATGTCCCAAATGGTGGCCATTGATATAAACATCGCTACGATTATATATGCCTTCGAAGTAAATATAGTGACGTGCTGACTCATCAGCCACAGTGAAGTGTTTGCGATACCATCCTATACCACCTGGCAAGTATCCCGTGCAGCTTGCCAAAGCTTGCGAAGGAGCTTCCTCAATACTCCAGTCATGAGGAAGCATGAGCGGTCGCCAGCGACTATCGTCATAATCTATTCTCTGCGCCATGCCATCATCAGCAAGCACAAAGCGCCAGTCCTCATTAAACTTCACGGCATTACCAAACGACACTTGCGCAAACGCACATACGCTCATCAAACTGAGCAATAAAGCGAACAACTTCTTCATAGCATAGAACATTTTAGTGCGAAGATACACATTTATTTTATATTACACAAAAGGCATCCCGCAGGATGCCCTTTATTCCGATATTATATCATTTTCATTATTCATCAACGCGTACCACGGAACGGATATTGTTGAGTTTCTTAAGATTATCACAAATAACCTTAATATCATCAACATCATGCACACGGAGACGTATGGTACCATCAAAGATACCATCATAAGCCTCGATAAGAATGCGCTCCATATTTACATTGAGTTCCTGCGATATGATATTTGTAATCTGATTCACCACACCCACACCGTCAATGCCCTTAATATTGAGCGACACGGAGAAGTACATCAGTTTGTGTGTACTCCACTGCGCAGCCACGATACGATTGCCATAAGCAGCCTTGAGTTTGGCTGCCATAGGGCACTTGCGCTGGTGGATAACAATCTGCCCGTCATCATTAATGAATCCCAACACATCATCACCAGGTATAGGGTGACAACAGTCAGCCATATGATAGTTCTGTAGCGCCTCATCAGTAAGTATGAGGGGACGTTTCTTATCAATCTTTTGATCAGCAACAGCAGACGGTGTAGGCAACGTAACATCTTCAGGCTTAGACTTGTTGCTGCGGAAAAGACGCTCAAGAATGTTTGTTGAGTTGCTCACTCCCTTCAGCGCACTGCGTTCAGCATCGCCCAACGCCACCATGCCACGTCCTATCGCCATGAGCAATTGGTCATAATCCGAGAAGTTGTGCAAACGACACAAACGTGCAATGTTGTGTACCTCGAGTTGCAAATCCTCCTTTTCTGCAAAGGCGGTAATTAGTGCCTCTCCCTCCTTACGTGCTGCTCGGTCTTCGCGACGAAGTATGCCATTGATCTTGCTCTTAGCCTTGGCGGTAGTGACCATCGTAAGCCATTCATGCTTGACGTTTTGCGACTTCGAGGTGAGTATCTCCACCTGGTCACCACTCTTCAGCACATGACTCATAGGCACAAGCTTATGATTTACCTTGGCACCGATACAATGGGTGCCCAACACAGAGTGTATCGAGAAGGCAAAGTCGAGTGCCGTACAGCCTTGCGGCATGGTCTTAATCTCGCCCTTAGGAGTGAAAACAAAGATCTCCGAAGCGTAGAGGTTAAGTTTGATAGCATCGAGGAAGTCCATCGCATCGGGCTGCGGATCATCGAGAATCTCCTTGATGGTATATAACCATTTATTCAAGTCCACCTCATCTTCCTCTGCGTAGCCACCCTCTTTATACTTCCAGTGCGCAGCCACACCCTGCTCGGCGATGTCATCCATGCGTCGGCTTCGTATCTGCACCTCTACCCACTCACCATGATTACTCATGAGAGTCATATGTAGCGCCTGATATCCATTGGTCTTGGGCTGATTCACCCAATCGCGGAAACGGTCGGGATGCGTACGGTATATCTGTGAAAGAGCTATATATATATTGAAGCACTCATTGGCCTCCTCCTTGGGATTCTTAGGCTCGAAGATGATGCGGACTGCAAGAATATCGAATATTTCATCGAAAGTCAAATGCTTGTTTTGCATCTTCTTCCATATCGAATAGGGAGACTTGATGCGTCCCGTGAGCGTATACTCCACACCCATTTCCTTGAGTTTATCCTTGATGGGAGCGGTGAAGTCTGCAAAGAGTTTCTCGCGCTCTGCCTGCGTGATAGCTAGTTTATCCTCTATGACCGCATACTCCTCGGGATGTTCATACTTGAAGCTGAGGTTCTCGAGCTCCATCTTTATTTTATTCAGTCCGAGACGATGCGCTATGGGAGCATAGATATACAGTGTCTCACCCGCAATCTTATACTGTTTATTGGGCGCCATATGCTCGAGGGTACGCATATTATGCAAGCGATCAGCAATCTTGATGAGTATCACGCGTATATCCTCTGACATTGTCAGCAGCAGTTTCTTGAAGTTCTCCGTCTGCGCCGAAGCCTTGTCACCGAAAATACCTCCCGAAATCTTGGTGAGTCCATCCACGATCTGCGCAATTTTGGGACCAAAGAGATTGGAGATATCCTCCACGGTGTATTCCGTATCCTCCACTACATCATGTAGCAGCGCTGCACATATCGAGGTAGAGCCCAATCCTATCTCCTCGCTCACCACGCGCGCCACAGCGATGGGGTGCAGTATATAGGGCTCGCCCGAGTTGCGTCGCACACCCTTGTGAGCATGCTTGGCAAAGTTAAATGCACGGGTGATGATATCCACCTTCTTGCGATGC
Organism: Bacteroidaceae bacterium; assembly: GCA_017556045.1. Lineage (GTDB taxonomy): Bacteria > Bacteroidota > Bacteroidia > Bacteroidales > Bacteroidaceae > UBA1189. Next base: position 20,925 of record JAFZFF010000067.1, read on the forward strand.
TTCGATGCGAGATAGGTAGCCAACATTCCTTGGAATGCTTCATTGATAATCCGTTCTTCGGCTTGCTCCTTTTCTATGTCCATAGCATTAATGAATATTGATTGATCGATGGATAATCTGCTTATTCTCTTATCTCGGGTATACTTTCAGCGTCTTACCTGCTACAATATTGGTACTCTTGAGATTGTTCCAGCGCTTCAGGTCAGTCACTGTCACTCGGTAGCGTCGTGCGATAGTCGACAATGTCTCTCCGCTACGTATCTTATGTGTCACGTATCCACTATTTGTCGCCTGATTCTTGATTTCTTTTACCTTCTCTTCAGAGAAATATTTGTCACGCTCATAGTTGTATATAGAGTCTCCAGCAACGATAAAGTCACGAATCATGTCCTCGGGAAGACGCAGCGAGTTGGGCTGAAACTTACCAGGAATGACATTCTCCTTATACTGAGGATTTAGTCCGCGCAATGTCTCCAAGTCAATATCACACACCGCAGCTATCTGATCGAAGTGAAGCAATCTGTTCACCATCACCGTATCGGTTTGCAGCGGCAACTTGCTCTCCATAGGACATATACCATGCTCTGCATGATAGGTCATAATATAGGTTGCAGCAATGAATGCCGGCACATAGCCACGTGTCTCACGCGGCAGATAGTAGTAAATATCCCAAAAGTTAGACTTACCTCCCGAGCGATATATCGCCTTGCTCACATTACCTGGACCGCAGTTATAGGCCGCAATCGCCAAAGTCCAGTCGCCGAACTTATCATATAGAACACGCAGATACTTAGCTGCCGCCCATGTTGCCTTCACTGGGTCGCGGCGATCATCCACGAGACTGTTCTGCTTGAGGCCATACAACTTGCCTGTACTATACATAAACTGCCACAATCCTGTTGCACCCACACGTGATACAGCCACGGGGTTGAGCGCCGACTCTATCACTGGCAGATACTTCAACTCAATAGGCACGTCATTGACATCCAGCGCCTGCTCTATCAGCGGTTCATAATAGTTCATCATACCCAGCATATACGATACCTGGTGACGCAACTTCGTAGCATAACGATCGATATGTGTACGCACCGGCTGATTATATACCATCGGCACTATACAAGGCAAGTTAGCGAGTCGCTCCGTGTATACCGTATCACTAAAGAGCGGATTCACACTCGTAGCCGTACAGGTAGTATCCACCATCAAGAATGTATTGGCATACCAGCTATTAAGCAAACTATCCATTTCGCCCGACATACTCTCAATCACTACCAGCGAGTCATCCTTGATTGCCGTCCACTCTTCTGGTATCTGTATGCGCTGGTGAGCCACCTCTTGCACCTCTACTATCAGCGCCGCCGTATCCTCTACGAGTGCCACCACCGCCGTGTCAGCAGAAGCTAAAGGTCTATCGCCTGCATGATTAAAAATCTTCTTCGAACATCCGCACAGCAACACCAGTGCAGACAATGCCATATAAATTGTTTTCTTCATCATTATTGTTTATTATACAAGCTACAAAGTTAGTGAAAGCCAAGCGAAATATCAAATTTTAGCGAACGATTGTAACGGGAAAGCACACTTTTCTATTGCGAAGCAAGGCCAGATAAAGCCCACTTAAGCAAGCTATTCACTTCAAAGGTAACACATCACACAATATCCCTCCCAGCACCACGTTAAATATCACATATGCATCAGACACCCATCCACCGCCCCCTTGAGGTGCAGACCACCGATGATGGCTCCGCTACCCTCTTCGTGCCCGAACTCGACGAGCACTACCACTCCGTAAAGGGAGCCTATACCGAGGCTCTCCATATCTACCGAGACTGCGCCTACCAGTATGCAGCCGAACGCTCCCCATCATCGCCCCTGCGCCTGCTCGAGATAGGCTTTGGCACTGGCCTCAACGCTGCCGTCACCGCTATGGCAGCTACACCGGAACATCCCCTCCACTATATCACCCTCGAGAAGTACCCCGTGTCGCCCGCCCTCGTCGGACAGCTCGGATACAACGCCTTCGTCGACGAATCGCTCTTCTCCGCCATACATGCCGCTCCTTGGGAGCAACCTAGCCCCATCACCCCTCATTTCGTAATCGAAAAGCGCTGTTGCGACCTCCTCACCGCTCCGCTCCCCACCGATATCGACATTGTCTATTTCGACGCCTTTGCCCCGGAGAAACAACCCGAGATGTGGAGCGCACCCATCTTCGCCCGCCTCTACCAAGCCATGCGCCCCGGCGCCATCCTCACCACCTACTGTGCCAAGGGTGTCATCCGTCGTCTGCTACAGTCCACCGGATTCACCGTAGAGCGACTTGCAGGTCCTATAGGAGGCAAGCGCGAGATACTCAGAGCGACTAAAAACGAGACAGAGTAAACCACACAAATCTATCATCCCAGCGGAGAGAACACATATTATATATAAGGTTCTCTCTCAATTACCATGCAATAGCTTTAATAATAGAAGGAGGCCACTTCATTCATAAGTAGCCTCCAAACTTATTACATAGTTATCACAAATACTACTTTTCCCATTTCACCCACGCAGCATTCTTTGCCGAAGACTCTACTACGGCTTCTACAAACTGCATTCCTTCGATTCCATCCTTCGTAGAGGGGAAGTCGAGGCAGCATTCTGAGGGCTCGCGCTGCTCGGCATCGGCCATCAAGGTGAGAGCGAAGTTACGGTAGAGGTTGGCAAAGGCAGGGATAAATCCTTCGGGGTGACCGCCAGGAACACGTGAATTGTGCTGAGCTGCAGGAGACACGATACTTGCGGTAGCGGTACGAATATTCTCAGCCACTCCATCCACTGGACGGAACACCATGGTATTGGGGCTATCCTGACGCCATTCGAGGCCGCCCTTCTCACCATATATCCTTATATTAAGTCCATTCTCGACACCCGCACACACTTGTGATGCGCTGAGCAAACAACGAGCACCACCTTCGTAGCGTATCATCACGGTACCATCATCGTCGAGCTGACGATTGGGAACGAATGAGTTAAGCTCTGCACAGAGTTCTACTACCTGAAGTCCTGTGATGTAGTTGGCCAAATGGAAGGCATGCGTACCGATATCACCCATACAGCCAGCCTTGCCCGAACGTGCGGGATCTACTCGCCAAGATGCTTGTTTGTTGACATCTGCACAGTCTGTAGAGAGCCATCCCTGGGGATACTCTACATATATACGACGTATCTTACCCAGGTCGCCTCGTTGCACGCGGTAGCGAGCCTCCTTCACCAATGGATATCCGCTATAGGTATGAGTCAGCAAGAGGCGCTTTCCCGTGCGCTCAGCAATCTCAGCGAGGCTTTTAGCCTCTTCCAATGAATAGGTGATAGGCTTATCTAACGCTACGTGAAAACCTGCCTCCATGGCCATCGCTGCGGGTGCATAGTGCAGATGGTTGGGGGTCACGATAGAGAGAAAATCCATGCGTTCCCCTACGGGAAGCTGAGACTCCTTTTCTATCATTTCTTGATATGAGGTGTATACGCGATTTTCGGGCAGACAGAGTTCCTCGCCTGTCTTGGCTGACTTCTCGGGATCTGAGCTAAAGCAGCCACATACGAGCTCTATCAAACCGTCTAAGTTAGCAGCCATGCGGTGTACGGGACCGATAAAAGAGCCAGGGCCTCCGCCCAACATGCCCATCTTGATTTTCTTTTTCATGTTTGTATTATATTTAGTTGGTTATTGGCGTAATTGTTACGAATCGGCAGAAAGGGAGGATTACTTCTTCAAGAAGCAAGTCTTGAGCACTATACCACTGCCATCAATCTTACAGTCCACCTCTTCGGGATTTTCGGTCAGGCGAATGCTCTTTACCTTAGTGCCTCGCTTGATGACCATCGATGAGCCTTTGACCTTGAGATCCTTGATGACTGTCACAGAGTCACCATCAAACAGCTCTGCGCCATTGCTATCTCTGGGCACTTCTGCAACCTCTACGGCAGATGCATCTTCCTCGTTAAACTCATGTCCGCAATCGGGACACACATACAGTGAACCGTCAAAATATACATATTCACCACTGCACTTGGGGCATTTTGTGATTTCGCTCATTTCTTACTTTCTTTAATTGTTATTATCCGTATTCATCGGCAAATATACAAATAAGCGAGCGAAAAACATCGAGCTTGCTTGAATATTTTTTACTACGAGCGAAAACGCGGCATGAAAGCATTGGCCAAAAAACCCAAAACAAGTTTTAATTTCATTGAATCTCTGCCTCGCTCAGTAAAGGAAAAGTAAACTTAGACTCCTCTGGGGAGATAAACCTAAAAGCTGCAAGCAGCACTCCTCGGGAAAACTAAAGTTTTCTTCGTCGCAGACCAATGCTCATTCCGCATTGCCGTCGCAACCGACGCTTTCATACCGCGTCGGCGCTCGTTGAGATTTGATTTTTCGCTCGCCTTGCACTATCTTTAATCCACTTTGGTGCTTGAAGATAGGCTACGGCTCGGAAAAACTCAAACAAGTTTGGTTTTTCGCTCGCCTTGCACTATCTTTAATCCACTTTGGTGCTTGAAGATAGGCTACGGCTCGGAAAAACTCAAACAAGTTTGGTTTTTCGCTCGCCTTGCACTATCTTTGCAGATTGTTAATAAAGACATCAATAAACATATAAACAATATACTATGTACAGAACGAATACTTGTGGAGAACTGCGTATCTCCAATGTTGGACAGAAGGTAACGTTGGCCGGATGGGTGCAACGTACCCGTAAGATGGGTGGTATGACATTCGTAGACCTTCGTGACCGCTACGGACTCACCCAGTTGGTATTTGACGAAAACCACGACGCTGCGCTCACTGAGCAAGCTAACAAGTTGGGCCGCGAGTACGTGATCCAGATTACTGGTACCGTGAGCGAGCGCTCAAGCAAGAATAATAAGATTGAGACTGGCGACATTGAGATAATCGTAGACTCTATGACCGTGCTCAATGCATCACAGACCCCTCCCTTCACTATCGAGGACAACACTGATGGCGGTGACGACATCCGCATGAAGTACCGCTACCTCGACCTGCGCCGCAATGCTGTGCGCCGCAACCTTGAGCTTCGCCACAAGATGGCCTTCGAGGTACGCCGTTATCTCGACGAGCGTGGCTTCCTTGAGGTGGAGACCCCTATCCTCATCGGTTCTACTCCCGAGGGTGCACGCGACTTCGTAGTGCCTTCACGCATGAACCCCGGACAGTTCTACGCATTGCCTCAGAGCCCTCAGCTCTTCAAGCAAATCTTGATGGTATCAGGCTTTGACCGTTACTTCCAGATCGTGAAGTGCTTCCGCGACGAGGACCTCCGTGCAGACCGTCAGCCCGAGTTTACACAGATCGACTGTGAGATGTCATTCGTAGAGCAGGAAGATGTAATCTCACTCTTCGAGGATATGTCAAAGCACCTGTTCAAGTCAATCCTCGGCATCGAGATGACAGAGCAGTTCCCCCGCATGACATGGCACGATGCTATGAAGTACTACGGAAGCGACAAACCCGACTTGCGCTTCGACATGCGCTTCGTAGAGCTCATGGATGTACTCAAGGGGCACGGCTTCAGCGTATTTGATAGCGCTGAGTATATCGGTGGTATCTGCGCTAAGGGTGCAGCTACATACACCCGTAAGCAGCTCGACGCCCTCACCGAGTACGTTAAGCGTCCGCAGATCGGTGCTAAGGGTATGGTATATGCTCGCGTAGAGGCCGATGGTACTGTGAAGTCAAGCGTAGACAAGTTCTACACTCAGGAGGTACTCCAGCTGATGAAGGCAGCGATGAATGCCGAGCCCGGCGACCTCATCCTCATCCTCTCTGGTGACGACACTATGAAGACCCGCAAGCAGCTCTGCGAGCTCCGTCTCGAGGTAGCTGAGCAGCTCGGATTGCGCGATAAGAACAAGTTTGCTTGCCTCTGGGTAGTAGACTTCCCCATGTTTGAGTGGAGCGAAGAGGAGCAGCGCCTCATGGCTATGCACCACCCCTTCACCTCACCCAAGCCCGAAGATATCGAGCTTCTCTATACCAACCCAGCTGCCGTGCGTGCTAACGCTTACGACATGGTCATCAATGGTGTAGAGGTAGGCGGTGGCTCTATCCGTATCCACGACAATGAGCTGCAGAAGAAGGCCTTCGAGATCCTTGGCTTCTCTGAGGAGCGTGCACAGTCACAGTTTGGCTACCTGCTCAGTGCGTTCAAGTATGGTGCTCCCCCTCATGGTGGTTTGGCTTATGGTCTCGACCGCTTCGTGAGCCTCTTCGCAGGTCTCGATAGCATCCGTGACTGTATCGCATTCCCCAAGAACAACTCTGGCCGCGACGTCATGATCGATGCTCCTGCACCTCTCGAGCAGGCTCAGCTCGACGAGCTCAACATCCTCGTTGACCTGAAGGAGAAATAATCTGTAACGATACATATCTACAAAGTGAAAGCCGTCCATTCTGGGCGGCTTTACTTATTTTCGTAGAGTATCTTCACTTAATGCTCACCATCTCTACGGGCTGAGTCTCGCTCTTATCCATCGGGTGCCACTGATACTTGACGCGAGCAAAGTCAATCTCCTTGACATCGATGCAGCGTATATGATTGTTATACGAGGTCTTGTAGTAGACCTTGCCATTGGTAAGGTCTATGGCCGACGTCCACTGGGTGGCGCTGGGTATGTCGGGACCTTCACCACGCTTGTGCTCCGTACCGATGGGGATGTCAAAGTTGTTCAGGATATGGAAACACTGAGTCACCGTACTGAAGCCATCGGGGCGCTGAGGTGCCGTATTGCGATAGAAGGCCGCACGCACAAATCGTGAGGGAGGTGTAGCATCGCCGGGCAAGCCAAGGAAACCCGAGTTGCCCCCAAAGGGACTCAACGCTTGCTCTCCAAGTAGTTGGTTGGGGGCACTGCCCGGGACGAGGTTCACATAGTTATTCAAGTTTGCCAAATGCCATGGGAAGCCTGGCGAGTTGGTGAGTACACCCACGGTATTGTCATAGAAGTGGGGCACACCATCGACAAACTCGAGCACCACCTGACGTCCGCTCTTGTCGCCGATACGGTAATGTACCACAGCATCAGCATCGAGGCCCACCACACGCACCTTGCCCGAGGTGATAGCCTCCTTCACCTCATCCACGGTAGCAAACTGCGATAGCATCCACGCATTGAGCTGCAGGTCACCCACGCTACGATCTGCCTCATTAGGATTGTAGGGAAGGTAGCTACCATAGTTGGGGAAGAAGAAGAGACCGGTAGAGAGACCTGCCTCATTGACACCCTCGGCAATAAACTCCTTCTGCACTACACATAAGCCCACCACACCATACTTGGCGGTAAACTTCAGTCCGTTCAGCGCATTGGGCGTATACGACTGCATCTCATGTCCGCGAGGGATGATTACATACTCACTGATAAGCTTCAGTGCTGCTCCCTCGATGGTGCGTGCCTGCACATAACTGCCATCTTTAGCCGTAAGAGATATGCCCGTACAGGCCACTGCCGAGGCCGCACCTCCACACAAGGCGGCACAACCTATAAGAAAACTTTTAGCCATTGTATTCATACATTTCAATACTTAATATATCTCCTACGACAACACCCCACACCGCACGAATGTTCATGCCCATAAACGAAGCACTCCCCGACTCTACTAAGGAATCGGGGAGCGTATGACGTCGATGAGTGAACACCCTACTTACTCGGCACTCTTCAGTGCCTTGTCTTTGGGGATGACGAGATTGAGCAATACGCCTACAAGGGCAGCGAGACCAATACCACCGATAGTGAAGTTGCCAAAGGTGAGTTCGGCGCCTCCTATACCAAGGGTGAGGATAAGTGAGGCGATGACGAGGTTGCGTGTGTTGCCCAGGTCTACCTTATTCTTCACGAGGCTATTGACACCCACCGAAGCGATGGTACCGAAGAGGAGTAGCATGATGCCACCGAGCACAGCTCCAGGGATGGTCTTGAGGATGGCGCTCACCTTGCCCAATACGGAGAACAAGATACCTACAACGGCAGCAATACGGATGACCGCAGGGTCGGCAATCTTAGTCAATGACACGGCGCCTGTAACCTCAGAGTAGGTAGTCACGGGAGGACCTCCGATGAGCGATGCAGCTACACATGCCAAGCCGTCGCCAAGCATGGTGCGGTGCAATCCGGGGTCTTTGACGAAGTCCTTACCTGCCACCTCATTGATAGCATATACGTCACCGATATGCTCAATCACGGGAGCGATGGCTACGGGAATCATGAAGATGATGGCTTCCCAAGAAAACTCGGGACGCACGAAGGGAGGCAATGCAAACCATGCGGCCTCCACCACGGGCTGGAAGTCTATCAAGCCAAAGAGAGCTGCCGTAATATAACCTACAACGATACCTGCAAAGATGGGAATCAGTCGCAAGAGGCCCTTACCGAAGAGCGACACGATGATCGTAGTGAGCAGTGCCACGATGGCAAGCGCCCAATTCTCCTTTGCCATATTGACACCCGTACCTGCGAGCGACAGACCGATAAGCATGATAACAGGGCCTACCACTACGGGAGGAAAGAGGCGAGCGATGAAGCTCACGCCACGGAAGCGCACAAGAGCACTCATGATGCCATACACGGCACCTACAGCTGCGAGGCCGCAGAGCGTACCGGGAAGGCCATATAGCTCAGAAGCCTTGATGATGGGGGCGATGAAGGCGAAGCTACTACCCAAGAAGATGGGTACCTTGCCCTTGGTGACGAGATGGAAGATGAGTGTGCCTATACCTGCGGTAAACAGCGCTACCGAGGGGTCTAACCCCACGAGCAATGGCACCAATACGGTTGCTCCGAAAGCAACGAATAGGAATTGAACTCCTACGATGGTCTTCTGTACGGGACCTAATGGTTTGTTGTTTTCCATAAGATGAATATTTGGGATATATTTTATCGCATACGTTTCTGCAAAAATAGCGATATTTGTACAAATTCGGACAATTAATGGGGCTAAATATTACCATTAATCCCAAAATAATACTACATTTGCAGAAGATAACGTGAACAAAAACACAAAACATACATCATTATGGCTTTACACATCATTGATCATCCGCTGGTACAGCACAAGTTGAGTATCATGCGCGACAAGGAGACTTCTACCATGAAGTTTCGCGACCTATTACAAGAGATTTCTATGCTGATGGGATACGAGATCACTCGAGACTTCCCCTTGACATACGAAGATATCGAGACTCCCCTGATGCCGATGAAGGCTCCCAAGATTGCGGGCAAGAAGGTAGTCATCGTGCCCATCTTACGTGCGGGCTTGGGTATGGTAGACGGCTTGATGAAGCTCATGCCCTCGGCACGCATCGGCCATATCGGTTTGTATCGCGACGAAGAGACCTGTCTGCCCCAGTTCTACTATTACAAGATGCCATCAGGAAAGGAGCGCACAGTGATTCTCACCGACCCCATGCTGGCTACTGGTGGTAGCGCATGTGACGCTATCATGCGCCTGAAGAAGGATGGCTACACCAACATCAAGATGATGTGTCTCGTGGCTTCTCCTCAGGGTGTCGAGGCCGTACAGACCCACCACCCCGACGTAGACATCTTCCTCGCTTCGCTCGACGAAGACCTCAATGATAAGAACTACATCCTCCCTGGCTTGGGAGATGCTGGCGACCGTATCTTCGGCACAAAGTAATAAGTAAAAAGAGAAAGGAGGCTTCGCGGAGCCTCCTTCTTCTTTATATATAACTATCAACTCACCACATTCTGAGGATGTCCCTCACAAAAGGCACGTAGATTGGCCTCACAGATATCGAGCAGGCGTGTGCGTGCCTCTATGGTAGCCCATGCAATATGGGGTGTGACGAAGCAGTTGCGAGCCTTCAGTAGAGGAGAGTCGCCGCGTGGAGGCTCCTCACACAACACGTCGATGCCTGCTGCATATATGACGCCCCTATTGAGCGCATCGGCCAAGGCCTGCTCGTCTACTACGGGGCCGCGAGCGGTATTGATGAGTATTGCCGTGGGCTTCATCATCGCCAGACGCTCAGCATTGACGAGCCCCTGCGTAGCAGGCACCAAGGGACAGTGTAGGCTCACCACATCTGAGGTGGAGAAGAGCTCGTCGAGCGATACCTTGTCTACACCCTCGGGCAACTCGCTCTGAGGCTTTGAGGTGTATGCAGCCACCCTCATGCCGAAGGCCTGCGCCAAGCGTGCCACAGCACTACCCGTACGTCCCAAGCCGATGATGCCCATCTGCTTGCTAGCCAGCTCTATGAGCGGCGTGTCCCAGTAGCAAAAGTCTGGGTTCGCACCCCAGCGTCCCGCACGGTTCTGCTGAGCATAATACCCTACATTCTGCGTGATACCCAGCAGATGTGCCATCACCATCTGTGCCACCGAGTCGGTGCTATAGGCAGGTATGTTGGTCACCGTGATGCCATATCGGCGTGCCGCCTCCACATCTACCACATTGTAGCCCGTGGCCTGCACACCTACATATCTCAAATGAGGCAACTGCGAAAATTCTTTTTCGCCTAACAAAACTTTATTTATCAGTAGTGCGTAAGCATCTTTAGCACGCTCTATTACCTGCTCAGGAGTGGTGCGGTCATATACCTTGAGTGTGCCAAACTGCTGTAGTCTGTCGTAGCTGAGATCGCCAGGGTTGAGGGCGTATCCGTCAAGGATTACTATAGTCATACTGAGTGTGTTTTACGTTTATTGATATCTATCCTTCCACAGGTATCTCATGCGCTCCTTGAGCTTCTCTTCGGCAGCGTTGGGCTGAGGTGTCCAGAGCTGCGTACCCATGAGTTCATCGGGGAGGAACTGCTGCTTCACAAAGTGGTTTTCGTAGTCGTGAGCATACTTGTACCCCTCGCTATACCCCAGCTCCTTCATCAGCTTGGTGGGCGCGTTGCGCAGGTGCAGAGGCACGGGTAGGTTACCCGTCTGCTCCACGAGAGCCAGCGCCGTATTGATACCCATATATGCCGAGTTGCTCTTGGGACTCGTAGCCAGATATACCGTAGCCTCGGCCAGAGGTATACGTCCCTCGGGCCAGCCTATCTTCATCACCGCATCGAAGGCTGCGTTGGCAATGAGCAGCGCATTGGGATTGGCCAAGCCGATATCCTCAGAGGCCGATATCACCAGTCGGCGTGCGATAAACGAAGGGTCCTCGCCCCCCTGTATCATGCGAGCCAGCCAGTAAAGCGCGCCGTCAGGGTCGCTACCACGGATCGACTTGATGTAGGCCGACACGATGTCGTAGTGCATCTCTCCATCCTTGTCATAGGCCAAGGGGTTCTGTTGCAAGCGCTCCGTCACCACCTCATTGGTGATGATGATCTCCTCGGCACCGCTCTCCGCCTCCACCACCAGCTCCAGCGTATTGAGCAGCTTGCGGGCGTCTCCCCCCGAGAAGCGTAGTAGCGCGTCAGTCTCGCGTATGGTGATGGGCTTATCCTTGAGGTATATATCCTCCTTGATGGCACGGTCGAGCAACTCCAAGAGGTCCTCCTTGTCGAGCGACTTGAGGATATAGAGCTGACATCGCGAGAGCAGCGGACGTATAATTTCAAACGAGGGATTCTCCGTCGTGGCACCTATGAGCGTCACTATACCGCGCTCCACGGCACTGAGCAGCGAGTCCTGTTGCGACTTGTTGAATCGGTGTATCTCATCGATGAAGAGTATCGGGTTACCCTTCATGAAGAGTCGATTCTTCTGCGCATTCTCTATGACCTCGCGCACATCCTTCACTCCCGAGGATACAGCATTGAGCGTGTAGAAGGGTACCTCGAGCTTCTTGGCGATGATATGCGCCAGCGTGGTCTTGCCCGTCCCCGGAGGTCCCCACAGGATGAATGATGATATGCGCCCCGACTCTATCATGCGGCGAAGTACGGCATCGGGGCCTACGAGATGCTTCTGTCCTATATAATTGTCGAGCGTCGATGGACGCAGGCGTTCGGCTAATGGTTCCATAACTTTCAAATTGAAAATTAAGACTTGAAAAATGATATTTACATTGCAAAGTTATTATTTTTTCCGTAGTTTTGCAAAGCAAACGACTGCCTAAGGCAAACATTTTATGCTCTCGATACTCATCCCTACATACCAATACGACTGTTCGCCCCTGGTGAGCGACCTCCACCTGCAGGCCCAGCAGCTCGGTGTGCCCTATGAGATCATCGTGGCCGACGATGCCTCGCCCGACGCTACCTACCGCGAGAGCCACTCCACCTTTGCGCATCTCCCCCACTGCCGCCTCATCCAGCTCAGTGACAATGTGGGTCGTGCCCGCATACGCAACCTCCTCGCCCACGAGGCCAGCTATGATTGGCTCCTCTTCATGGATGCCGATGCTCAGGTCATCAGCCCCACCTACCTTGCCGACTACATCAGCCATGCCGACAAGAGAGCCGACGTCATCTGTGGCGGCCTGTGCCATGCACCTACCCTGCCCTCACCCGAGGTGAGCTTGCGCTACGCCTATGAGCACCGTGCCGACAAGCGCCGTGCTGCCCACTACCGCCGCGAACACCCCTACGAGCGCTTCACTCCCTTCAACTTCATGGTACGCCGCACCACGTTCCTCGACATCCTCTTCTGCGAAGCCATCACCGACTATGGCCACGAAGACACCCTCTTCGGCATCGCCCTGGCCGAGCGTCACGTACCCATCGCACATATCGACAATCCCCTACTCCACCTCGGCCTCGAGCCCAACGAGGTGTTTCTCAGCAAGACCCGTGCCGCCCTACGCAACCTTGCCGCCATGCAGACCACCCTCGAGGACCACTCCTCGCTCATCAGCGCCTACCGCCTCCTTAGCCGCCTCGGCATGAGCCACCTCATCGCACGCTGCTACACCCGTCATGAGAACGCCCTTGCCACCCACCTCTGTGGCCCGCACCCCTGCCTCACCCTCTTCTACCTCTACAAGCTCGGCTACTATTGCCATTTATTGCTTAATGATTAATGCTCAACGTCGAATGAGTATTGCCTCCCCGAATGGTCATTCATCATTCAACATTGACTTCAGCCCCTATGGGCGTCGACCTTCGATTCACCATTAAGCATTATAGGTATGGTGAGCTGCATGACCCGACAGAGCCTAAGACGGACGTACTTATTTAAAACCAATAAGGGGCTCTTCACAGAGGCCCTTATCGGAATCTAATAGGTATTAGCTTTTAAGGTAAAAAGATTGTCTTAGGATAACGGCCGCAAAGGTCTAACATTTTTTTGGACTTACAAAACATTTTTTTATGTCGTACAACATACTTTTTGCACTTTTTGATATTTATTTTTAAAAATTGTAAGCAAAGAAGAGGACAAATACACATTTCGAGCCTATTGTGCCATACAAAAAGTCACACACGAAGGAGGAGTTCTCATATCGTACACGACTATGTTACAGATTGTAAGTTGGGGAGAGAATTGCCTCAAAGCACTATTTTCTTACTATTCTTGACATACAAGCCTATGTGGAGTGAAGTTTTGTGCTCGCATCCTTGCAAATCGTAGCAGGTTTGTATATTTTCGCCGTCTACTCGTTTCCCTTGAGATAAGCCTCGAAGATACTTTTCATTCGCTTAGAAAAATATTCAAGTAATCTTGATATGTTTTCGCTCGCTTTTTCGTATCTTTGCAGTAAACCGCGAAGATATACTGCACTCGCTTTGAAAAACATTCAAGCAAGTTTGATGTTTCTCGCTCATTTGTACCAATCTTTGAGATAAAACTCTTAGATACTTGCATTCGCAGTGAAATATCAAAACAAGTTTTGTATTTCGCTCATTTATTCGTATCTTTGCACCATAATTAAATCATTATAAAATGAGCGAACAGACAATTAACGAAAGTACTGAGAAGAAGAGTCTCAACTTCATAGAACAGATCGTAGTGAACGACCTCGCTGAGGGTAAGAATGGAAGTAAGGTACAGACCCGATTCCCGCCCGAACCCAATGGATACCTGCATATCGGACACGCCAAGGCTATCTGCCTTGACTTTGGCATGGCACAGAAATATGGCGGCGTATGTAACCTCCGCTTCGACGACACCAACCCCACCAAGGAGGATGTGGAGTATGTAGAGGCTATCAAGGAGGACATCAAGTGGCTCGGCTTCGAGTGGGGCAACGAGTACTACGCTTCAGACTACTTCCAGCAGTTGTGGGACTTTGCCGTAGACCTCATCAAGGAGGGCAAGGCATACATCGATGAGCAGTCGGCCGAGGAGATCGCTGCTCAGAAGGGTACCACCACACAGCCCGGCACAGAGAGCCCCTACCGCAATCGTCCCATAGAGGAGAGCTTGGAGCTCTTCGAGAAGATGAACCGCGGCGAGATCGAGGAGGGACGTATGGTACTGCGCGCCAAGATCGACATGGCTGCACCCAACATGCACTTCCGCGACCCCATCATCTACCGTGTAGTGAACCACCCACACCACCGCACCGGTACCACATGGAAGGCATACCCCATGTATGACTTTGCTCACGGACAGAGCGACTACTTCGAGGGTGTGACCCACTCACTCTGCACACTGGAGTTCGTGCCTCACCGCCCCCTGTATGACCTCTTTGTAGACTGGGTAAAGAAGGGCGAAGACCTCGACGACAACCGTCCCCGTCAGTATGAGTTCAACAAGCTCAACCTCAACTATACCCTCATGAGCAAGCGCAACCTGCTCATCCTCGTGAAGGAGGGCCTCGTAAACGGATGGGATGACCCCCGTATGCCGACACTCTGCGGATTCCGTCGCCGTGGCTACTCACCCGAGTCAATACGCAACTTCGTAGACAAGATTGGCTACACCACATACGACGCACTCAACGACTTCGCTCTGCTCGAGAGCGCTGTACGCGAAGACCTCAACGCTCGCGCTACCCGCGTATCGGCAGTAGTGAACCCCGTGAAGCTCGTCATCACCAACTATCCCGAGGGACAGGTGGAGGTGATGGAGACCATCAACAATCCCGAGGACCCCGAAGCTGGCACACACACCATCGAGTTTAGCCGCGAGCTATGGATGGAGCGCGAAGACTTCATGGAGGATGCTCCGAAGAAGTACTTCCGCATGACCCCTGGTCAGGAGGTGCGCCTGATGAATGCCTACATCGTGAAGTGTACTGGCTGTAAGAAGGACGACGAGGGCAACGTGGTAGAGGTATACGCTGAGTATGACCCCGACACCAAGACTGGCATGCCCGGTAGCAACCGCAAGGTGAAGGGCACACTCCACTGGGTGAGCTGCGCACATTGCATCAAGGCTGAGGTACGCCTCTACGACCGCCTGTGGAAGGTGGAGAACCCTCGCGACGAGATGGCTGCCATCCGCGAGGAGAAGGGCTGCGATGCACTGGAGGCAATGAAGGAGATGATCAACCCCGACTCATTGCAGGTGCTCACCGAATGTTATGTAGAGCGTTACTTGGCTGAGGCAAAGCCTCTCGACTACCTCCAGTTCCGCCGCATCGGTTACTTCAACGTGGACAAGGAGTCTACTCCCGACCACCTCGTATTCAACCGCACCGTATCGCTCAAGGATACATGGAGTAAGATGAACAAATAACATAAGAAACAAAAACAAAATGGTGTTTATATCTGTTACTCCTTTAACAAGAGAATACGGATATAAACACTTTTTATACAATGAAGGATCAGTTCGCATCATATTTCGAGAAACCCGAATTTAAGGAAACCTTTGCACGCTATGAGGAGATGTTGCAGAGTGGCTACACACGCTACTTCGAAGCTACAGAACTCACCGAAATCGCCGAATACTACGCTATGTACGGTGACTCAAAGCGTGCCGAGGAGGCACTCGACTATGCTCTGCGACTGCACCCCGACAATATCGATGCACTCATCTTCAAGGCACGCGCACGCCTCATCAATGGACAGCTGAGCGAAGCTATCAACATCGCCGCTTGTATCACTGACCAGAGCGATCGCGAAGTGATGTTCCTCAAAGCCGAGCTGGCACTCGCCGACATGAAGCATGAGCAAGCCACCGAGATACTGCGCACTTTGGTGGAGACCGAGGGATACGCAGCCGGCACCTATGCCGACATCGTAGACCTGCTCGTCGACAATAAGCAGATAGACATGGCCAACGACTGGCTCGAAGAGGCACTCACACGCCACCCCGACAAACAGATACTGATAGAGTCTGCGGCCTTCAGTTACGGACAGCAAGAGCGATTTGACGAGGCCATAGCGGCGTACAACAAGTTGCTCGACATCGACCCCTACTCTAACCTCTACTGGGAGGAACTGGGCAAGATACACTTCCTGCGCGAGGAGTATGACAAGGCTATCGATGCCTTCGAGTTTGCCATCGCCATCAACAATGACGACAAGCGCTATGCCACGTATGCCGCGGCCAACAGCTACTATAACATAGGCAACTATGAGCGTGCCGAGGAGTATTACCAGCAGGTACACGAGTGTTACCCCAACACGGTAGACCCACTCTTCCACATGGGCATGTGCCGTGTCAATAGCGGCGACGACGAGAAGGCGCTCGACTACTTCACCCAAGCCCTCATCACCGTGCCCGAGGGTAGCGAGGAGCAAGCACAAATATACAGCCAGCTATCGCTCATCTTCAGCCGCAAGGGAGAGCATGAGCGGGCACTCGCATACGTCGACCAGGCTCTGCTCATATGCCCCGAAAACACAGAACTCATCATCATGAAGGGCCACGAGCTATTGTGTCAGGGATTCTTCGACAAGAGCAACGAGTTCTTCCTCGAAGCCCTCACCCTCAAGCCCGAGCAGGGAGAACGCACACTCTTCCTCATCGCCGTATCAATGATGGAGAACAACCGTTACGAGATGAGCTACAACATACTGCGTCTGCTCAGAGACAACCCCGCCATCGAAGCCGACCTATTGTATCCCTACCTATGTCTGTGTGAGTGGGTATTACACATAGGCAACCTCGAGGAGACCCTCGCCAAGTCACTCACCATAAGCCCCCGCAAGACCTACGAGATATTTAACATCCCTGCAGCACAGGGCGAAACCGCAGCAGAGATGATAGAGAGGCTTAAGCTAATTGACAAGTAACAATCGGCTTGGTAAAGAAAAGAAACGAAGATAACACAAAACTAAAATAAGACATGGAATCTGTACAATTCATCCAATGGTGCTTAGATCACCTCAACTACTGGACAGTCACCCTATTGATGACCATCGAAAGTTCATTCATCCCCTTTCCTTCAGAGATTGTAGTGCCCCCTGCTGCTTACCGAGCAGCCTCTACCGGTGAACTCAACATCTGGCTCGTCATCTTCTTCTCTACCCTGGGAGCTGTATTTGGTGCGCTCATCAATTACTACCTCGCCCTATGGCTCGGCAAGCCCATCGTGTATAAGTTTGCCAATAGCCGCTTCGGTCACATGTGCCTTATCAACCAAGAAAAGGTAGAGACCGCAGAGAAGTTCTTCAACAAGCATGGTGTGATAGCGACCTTCATCGGACGCCTCGTAACAGTAGTACGCCAGCTCATCTCTATCCCTGCCGGCTTGGCTAAGATGAACATCGTGAAGTTCATCATCTACACTGCTCTCGGCGCAGGTATCTGGAATGCTGTGCTCGCAGCCCTCGGCTGGTATCTCGAGTCAGTAGTACCCGAAGAGGAACTCATCAGCACCGTTACTGAGTATAGCGACATCATCGGATACGCTATCGTAGCACTCGTAGTACTCGGCCTCGGATACATCATCTACAAGGGTGTAAAGAAGAAGTAATCACCCACCTCTCCACTATGAAAACACTACACATACTCCTCGCCGGATGCTTGGCGTGGGCTACAGCATCGGGATGTATGGCACAGAGCAAGCTATACCCTCACCTCTTCGACCTCGAGGAGGTGACACTCACCAAGGGCATGTTTAAGAACGCACTCGACCTCAACAATGAGACGCTGCTACAGTACGACGTAGATCGTCTGCTCACACCATACTTCCGCCAAGCGGGGTTCAGCCAATGGGAGACACAGCACCCCAACTTCCCCAACTGGGGCTCGGGAAGCTTCCGCCTCGACGGACACGTAGGCGGACACTATCTCTCGGCACTCGCGCTGGCCTATGCAGCTACTAAAGAAGAGGATATGCGCACGCGCATGAAGGAGCGCATGGAGTATGTAGTGGAGAAGATGGCACAGTGTCAATCCGTATTTGACACCAACACCGAGGGTCTCTACGGCTATGTGGGCGGACTGCCCGACAATAGCGTATGGACAGGCCTCTACCGAGGTGACCTCACGAAGTTCAACCAAAACCGAGGCAACGTACCTCTATACACTATACACAAGGTCTTCGCAGGCTTCCGCGACGCGTGGCTCTATGCTGACAATGAGCAGGCACGCGAGTGCTTTCTCAAGCTATGTGACTGGGGTGTAAACCTCATTAGCAACCTTAGCGATAGCCAGATGCAAGACATCCTCAACACCGAGCATGGAGGCATCAATGAGATGTTTGCCGACGCCTATCAGATGACAGGCGACACACGCTATCTCAAAGCTGCACACCGCTATACACATCAGACGATGGTGGACCACATGCAGACGGTCAATACCACCTTCCTCAGCAATAAACATGCCAACACGCAGGTGCCAAAATTTATCGGATTCGCCCGATTGGCCGAACTCTCTGACGCCCCTAAGTTACGACGCTCGGCAGAGAACTTTTGGACGGATGTAGTGGAAAATCGTACCGTAGCATTGGGCGGCAACAGCGTCAATGAGCACTTCGTACAGCATAGTAATAGCCCCCACCACATCACCATGACCGATGGCCCCGAGAGCTGCAACACCAACAACATGCTCAAGCTCACAGAGACCCTCTTTGCCGACGAGGCACATGGCAAGTATGGCGACTATTATGAGATGGCAATGTTTAATCATATCCTCTCTACCCAACACCCCGAGACAGGCGGATACGTATACTTCACCTCACTACGCCCACAACACTATCGCATGTATTCGCAGGTAAACAAGGGCATGTGGTGTTGCGTAGGTACGGGTATGGAAAACCATAGCAAGTATGGCGAGTTCGTCTATAGCCGCAATGCTGAGACCAACACCCTCTATGTAAATCTCTTTGTACCCTCGAAACTCACCAATAAGACCTACGCCCTCACACAAGAGACCCGCTTCCCCTACGAGCAGGGTACGACGATCACCATCGACAAGACAGGCACCTACACCATTGCCATACGCAAGCCCTCATGGTGTGGCGATATGGGTCTAGACATCAGTAGCTCATCAAAGAGCGTTACAGAGCACAATGGATACCTCCATATCAAAGGACGCTGGAAGGCAGGCGACAAGATCAGCGTATCGCTCCCTATGCGTATCAACTACCTCCCCTGCCCTGGGTACGATACCTATATCGCACTGCGCTATGGACCCATACTCCTGGGAGCTATCACCAGCACTGATGACCTCACAGGCCAACATGCTGGTGAGGGACGTATGGACCATGCCCCAGGCCTTGGCAAGCAGCTAAGTCTCACCTCGGCACCTATGCTCATTGGCCATCGCCAACAAATACTCGACGCCATCTATATGGTCGATGCCGAGAAGCTACATTTCAAGATACATCCAGGCATATACAACGACCCACGTTGGTACGACCTCATCCTGCAACCCTTCTACACCATCCACGAAGCGCGTTACATGATCTACTGGCAGAAACTCACTCCCGAAGAATGGGCCAAAGCATGCCAACAATTGATGGCCGAAGAGGAGGCAAAGATGAAGCTCGAAGCCCGCACACTCGACTTCGTCGCTACAGGTGAGCAACAGAGCGATGCAGGACACGCCCTACAAGGCACCTTCGGCAAAGGCTCATACGATGGCGAGTTTTATGTAGATACCCAAAGTGGCCAATCATTCAGCTACGAGCTCTCCACACAAGGCATCGAGGACAACCTGTCATTGATGTGCCGCTTCCATGCCGCAGACGTAGGACGCGTAGTCACCATCTACATCAACGACAAAGAGCTGACACACATGACCATGGAAAGAAAGCCCTTCACTGGACAATACAATTGGGAATACCCCATCAGCAAAGACCTTCTACACACCGAAGGCACCCTACCCGATAGCATCACCGTACGCTTCCACGCCTCAGGACATACCCCCGCCCCTGGGTTATACTACCTAAGACTACTACGTAAAGAATAAGAAATTAGGATACTGTAAAGCCCCACATCAACATAGAAGCGAATCAAGTGTCAATGAAAAGTTCAAATGGGTAATGCCGACATTTTTCTTGCACACATTCGCCGTTTTGAGTGCAAATAATCACTTTTTATTGCCGAGAAAGCCTGCTTTAGCCATCTAACAATTTGTAAATTCGCGCTTTATTCATATCTTTGCAACAATGCGAAAAAGCACTGATTGGTAAACCATCATTATGTTCGCAACATTTGTTTAAATATAAAAAAACGACACGATTATGTGGAGAAAATTTTGTGGTTGGCTTTTGAAGGTCATGGGATGGACAGTAGATGACGCTACTGTAGTACCCGAAGACAAGTGTATCATACTCGGTGTGCCTCACACCTCGGCATGGGACTTCATCATCTCATACCTCTTCTACACCTCTATCGGTGGACATGCAAAGGTGATGGTGAAGAAGGAGTTCTTCTTCTGGCCCATAGGTGGACTATTGCGCAAGATCGGCGGACTGCCCGTAGATCGTAAGAATGCTACACGTCTCGTGCTGAGCACCATCAAGGAGATGAAGGAGGCTAAAGTGTGTCACCTCGCTCTGGCTCCCGAAGGTACACGCAAGCCTGTCAAGCGCTGGAAGACTGGTTTCCACACCATCGCTCGCGAAGTGGGCTGCTCTGTATACATGGGTTACTTTGACTGGGGCACCAAGCATGTGGGATGGGGCAAGAAGGTGGAACTGACCGATGACGCCCGCGCCGACATGAAGCGCATACAGGAGATGTACGAGGAGATGCATCTCGTAGGTAAGCACAAGGATAACTACGTAACTAAATAGTAAATAGATAATATGATTCAACTCTACAAGCGTATGCAGCGCATGAGGGAAAACTATGTGGATACCCTCGCAAAACTTTACGAATACGCAACAACGGCATACGCCAAGAACCAATACACCCAGTGGTACAACACAAAAGAGGGTGGATACACCTACCACGAGTTTAAGCAAAAGTGTGATAGCCTCTCTAAGGTATTGACCCAGTACGGTATCGGTGTGGGCGACAAGGTGGCTATCCTCGCACAGAGCATGCCCAACTGGTCGGTAGCATTCTACGCTACGGCTCCCTTTGGCCGCATCGCCATACCTATCCTCCCCGATAGCTCGGAGAATGAGGTGACAAACATCATCAACCACTCTGAGAGCAAGGTGATGTTCGTATCACAACGCTTGGCTGGCAAGCTCAGCCGGGAGGTGAAGGATAAGATGACGCTCATCTTTGACCTCGACACACTGGAGATCATCAAGGCCGACGAGGAGAAGTTCACCTGTGACGGACGCACCAGCGTACCTACTCCCGACGATATCGCTACTATCATCTATACCTCGGGTACTACGGGTAGCGCCAAGGGTGTGGTGCTGAGCCACCGCAACCTGACATCTAACGTCATCACCTGCTACCACTCATGTAAGCGCACTGAGAAGGACCGCTGGCTCAGCGTACTGCCTATGGCTCACACACTGGAGATGACACTCGGTATGCTGTACCCGATGTATTGCGGCGCTACGGTATACTACTTGCCCAAGCCCCCTGTGGCATCGCTCTTGCTCAAGGCTATCAAGATGGTGAAGCCCACCACTATGCTCACCGTACCGATGATCATCGAGAAGGTGTATAAGGGAAGTGTGCTCCCCACCATACAGAAGAGCCGTGCGCTCAGCTGGATGAACGAGCATATGAACTGGCTGATGTGTAAGATCATCGGCATGAAGCTGAAGAAGACCTTCGGCGGACACATGACATTCTACGGCATCGGTGGCGCCAAGCTCGACCCCGAGGTAGAGCGCTTCCTCCTCAAGGCAGGATTCCCCTATGCCATCGGATACGGACTCACAGAGACCTCTCCCCTCTTGGGCTATGCTATGCACAACTGGCGTGCTGTAGGCTCATTCGGATATCCCGTATATAACGTACAGCTCAAGCTCCACAATGTAGACCCCAAGACAGGCGAGGGTGAAGTAGTGGCTAAGGGCCCCAACGTGATGCTCGGATATTACAAGGATCCCGCGCGCACGAAGAGCGTGTTTACCGAAGACGGATGGTTCCGCACCAGCGATATCGCTACCGTAGACGAGAAGGGACGCTACTTCATCAAGGGACGTAATAGTAACATGATCTTGGGTCCCTCGGGTGAGAACATCTACCCCGAAGAGATCGAGAACGTAATCAACAACGTTGAGGGCGTGAGCGAGTCAATCGTCGTAGAGCGTAATGGTCGCCTCGTAGCACTCGTACAACCCATGGAGAACTACATCGAGTGGGATGGCGAGAACCTCGACAAGATATACGACTTCATCGAGTCATGGAAGGAGAAGATGCTCAAGGTGGTGAACAAGAATGTAAATAAGTCATCACAGGTAAGCTCGGTAGAGGTGATGAAGGAGCCCTTCGAGAAGACTGCTACTCAGAAGATTCGCCGCTTCAAATACAAAGAGTCGGCACCTACCGTAGAGCAGGAGAAGAAGGATAAAGATAGCAAGAAGAAGGACTAAAAGGTAGGACAGACCTTTTTGATATCGACAAAAAAGCATACAAAACGTGAGGGGACGAGGCCTTTTTGGCTCCGTCCTCTCTTTTTTAACCAAAATAATTATCATAGATGAAAAACAATCGTTAAATTTGCGATTATATATACAACTCCATTTGTTGTATAAGGAGTATTGAATATTTAGTATCCGGAGAAACATGAAGAAGTTTGTGTCGATGCTACTCACACTATTCTTACTGACGAGTGTTGTCAACGCCCAGTCAGTGGGTCTCGTGCTCAGCGGAGGAGGAGCCAAAGGCATCACTCACATCGGCATCATACAAGCACTCGAGGAGAACGATATCCCCATCGACTACGTGACAGGAACATCCATCGGAGCCATCATAGGTGCGCTGTATGCCATGGGTTATACACCACAGGAGATGTTAGACCTCATTGGCTCCAAAGAATTCCAGCAATGCTACTCGGGTAAGATTGACGATAGCAACCTCTACTACATCAAGCGAAATGAGCCTACGCCAGTCCTCTACTCCATCAAGGCCAACTTAGGCGACTCTGCCACGGTAGTGCAAGCTCTGCCACTCAGCCTCATCGACCCCATACACATGAACTTCAAGATAATGGAGCTGTGTATGCAAGCTACGGCGGCCTGCAGAGAAGACTTTGATAGTCTGTTTGTGCCCTTCCGTTGCGTGGCATCAGATGTATACAACAAGCGCGAGATAATCTTCTCACACGGTGACTTAGGCAATGCCGTACGCGCCTCAATGACCTTCCCCTTCGTATTCCGCCCCATCAAGATCGATGGTATATTGGCCTACGATGGGGGCATCTACAATAACTTCCCTGCCGACGTGATGAAGCACGACTTTGACCCCGACTTTATCATCGGTAGCGTAGTATCGAGCAACAAGAATCGCGCCGATAGCGATAACCTGGCAGTGCAGATAGAAAACATGATCATGCATGTGAGCAACTATGAGCTGCCCGACACGAATGGTATATTGATGAATTTCGACCTGGAAGGAGAGATCGGTCTACTCGACTTTGACAAGGCACAATACCTCTTCGACCTGGGTTATGCCACCACAATGCAGTTTATCGACTCTATCAAAGCCAAGGTACCCCGCACAGAGCCGCTCGATAGCCTCAACCTGAGGCGTAAGGCTTATAAGCAGACTCTGCCCAGCATCATCTTCAAGAACATCAGCATCAGTGGAGCCAATAGCTCTCAGCGCAAACTCATCCTCAGTGAGATACGTCCTGAGGGACATCGTTACATCCGATTGGGAGATTTTCGCGATGCCTACTTCCGCCTCTTGTCAGAGAATACCATCAATGAGATACTGCCTACAGCAACCTACAACCCCAAGGACAAGACATTCGACCTCCACCTTGACGTCTCGATGAAGGACAAGCTGACACTCTCCTTCGGTGGCGGACTGTCGACTAGCAATATCAATCAGATATACTACGGGCTCAACTACAACCACCTGCGCAGATACTCTACGGAGGTACAGCTCGACGGACAATTCGGACGAATGTATAATAATGTACAGCTGATGGGACGCCTCAATATCCCCACAGACATCCCTATGTCACTACGCATACTTGGCTCACACTCTAAGCTCAATCACTTTGAGTCGAGCTTCCTCTTTGCGGACAATGTCACCCCTGCATTCAATATGCAAACCGAGACCTTCGCTAAGTTCAAGTTGGCCCTCCCCTTCATGAATCAGCACAAGGCCGAGTTTGGCGTCGGCTACGGAACTGTCACCGACAACTACGTGCAGGGCACCACCATTGACTTCAACAATATCCATTACAACACCAACCGCTACGACCTGCTGGGTGGCTCAGTGGTATTCAAGCGCAATTCGCTCAATAGTGTCCAATATGCCACTAAGGGTATATATCAGCACATCTTAGCACAAGTATTCAACGGCTCTAACACCTACGTGCCCTACGGCACGGCAAACCATGAGCCGACGGAAGAACCTGTGTCGTGGCTACAATTCAGTTTCAAAGACCAACACTATATCCCCATCAAAGACAACTTCATCCTTGGCACCTACGTCGAGGGATACTACTCTTCTCGCAACTTTGCACAGACCTACACCGCCACCATGATGCAAGCAGGCACCTTTACACCTACCCCGAGTACCCTCTTTAGCTACAACCCCACGTTTCGTGCCAATCAGTACGTGGCTGCAGGAGTAAAGCCAATATATATGCTCAAGCCCTACCTGCAACTGCGCCTCGAGGCCTATGCCTTCGTACCCATACGCCCCATACTGCAGAATAATATGGGCGAAGCCTACTATGGCAAGCAATTCTCTACGATGTCACACCTCGAAGAACTATCTATTGTAGGCCGATTCTCTACGTTTGTCATCAGCGCTTACCTCAATCACGAGAGTTCATATCCCAGAAAAGTAGGTGCGGGCATCTCACTCGGCTGGTATATGTTCAATAATCGCTTTATCGAGCAGTAACATAAAAATGAGGAAAAACACCTATAAAATGGCGAAAAATGGGCCTTTTTAGGGTAAAAATGAAGAAAAACGAAAAAAATGAAGAAAAAATACAAAAAAAGTTTGCAAACATTTTGCAGTTCCCAAAAAAAGCTATACCTTTGCATCGCAATTGAGAAAAACAACGGCTCCATAGCTCAACTGAATAGAGCATTTGACTACGGATCAAAAGGTTATAGGTTTGAATCCTATTGGAGTCACTCAGAAGCGCGAAGCGAGTAACACATAGTGTTGCTCGCTTTTTTTCTATATATTCGCACGAACAAACCTACTGCGCCATTGTTGATAAGACAGAGCCCTAATACACCATTTACGTATCACTTAAATCTTATCGATTATGCGCACACACCCTTTCGACGAGCACCTGTCACTTCGTGCCATATACTACGCCGCCCGCACCTGCCGAGCGAGCTCACCACGCACACGCCAACTCTCCCGAGACATCGCCCATGTCGTAGCAGCTTATAAGCTACATGACAAAGAGGCTGCCCTGGCGTGTAATCGCTATATAACTTCGAAATATCCCCTACTCTATAAGCTGGCACCCAACTACGGACTTCGCCCCATGAGCGAAAGCGAGATGAGCATGCGTACAGAGGCCGAGCTACAACATATGCTCTACAGCCTCTGCCTATTCCTTTATGACGGACTGCAAAGCCAAAAGCCCAGAGCCATGAGAGCAAGACCAAGAATCACACTGGCTGCGATATAGCACATAAAGCCCATCACATTGCCACCCTGCAACATCTGTACACTCTCACCTGCAAAGGTCGAGAAGGTGGTAAAGCCTCCACACAAACCCGTGGTAAGCAACAAGCACCACGAGCTATTAGTCGCACCCCATCGTTGAAACAAAGCGAATAACACCCCAAACGTCAAGCACCCCAATAAGTTTACCGCCAAAGTTCCCCACGGAAAACCTTGACCACAGTAGCTCTTCACAATCGTAGAGAGCCAATACCTCAATGCACCTCCGAAGAAGCTTCCTGCACCTACAATAAGCAATGACTTTACCATAGCGACAAAGGTAATACATGTCAGACGAAGCAACAAGTTTACGCCACATTATTTAGATGTAAAATAATCAAAAACGCAGAGTTAAATTTTCGCAAATGCAGGAAATAGAGTATCTTCGCACGGAAAACAATATTATTAACCACAAAGATACATTATAAAGAGATGAATATAGGTGATAAGGCTCCCGAACGATTGGGACTCAACGAAAAGGGCGAAGAGATACTGCTCAGCAACTATCGTGGCAAGAAGATCGTACTCTACTTTTACCCCAAAGACAACACCTCGGGCTGCACCGCCGAAGCATGTAGCCTGCGCGACAACTATAGCGAATTTCGCCAGAGAGGTTATGAAGTGATAGGCGTGAGCGTCGACAGTGCCGCATCACATCAGAAGTTTATCGACAAGTACGAGCTACCCTTCACCCTTATTGCCGACACAGATAAAGAACTCGTGCAAGCCATGGGCGTATGGGGCGAGAAGAGCATGTATGGCCGCTCGTATATGGGCACCTTCCGCACCACCTTCATCATCGATGAGAATGGTGTGATAGAGAAGATCTACCTCCCCAAAGAGATAAAGACAAAGACTCACGCCGAACAACTCCTCGGATAGACTATGAAAAGAGTACTGATTACCGGAGCAAGCGGATTTGTAGGTAGCCGACTGGTTAGAGCCATGCAGAACGAGTATGAGTTGCTAACCCCTACGCACGCCGCATTTGACATCACCTCGCCCGAAGCCATCGAAAGCTACATAGAGGAGCATCGTCCCGAAGCCATCATACACCTGGCAGCTATCTCCAACACAGGATATTGCGAAGAGCACCCCGAAGAGAGCTACTTGGTAAATGTCGTAGGTGTGGAGAACCTGGCATCCGCCTCAGCCAAGTATGGATGCAAGTTTGTATTCTTCTCCTCTGACCAAGTATATAACGGCAATCTGGAGCTAGGACTATTGACTGAGGACGTAGCCGTATCGCCCGAAAACCACTATGGACGCCATAAGCTACTGGCCGAGCAACGCGCCCTTCAGCTCTGCCCCGATAGCGTAGCCCTGCGCGCTACATGGATGTACGACGCAGAGATAGAGGGAGCACCCACACATAAGAACTTCGTCATCAATATGCATGAGGCTATGGCAAGCCACGGCACGCTCCGCTTTGCTACCCGCGAATATCGTGGCATCACATGGGTCGACGAGGTAGTGCGCAACATGCCTTACACATTAGAGCTACCTGGCGGAGTATATAACTTCGGTGCCGAGAATGAGCTCAACACCTACGAGACCGCTTGCGCCTACCTTGCCATGATGCAGTATGAGCACCCCGAGATAGTGATTGCCGACACCGAGCGCTTTGCAGAGCACATACGCAACATCAGCATCTCTATGCAAAAGGCCCACAAGGCATCAGGAGGGAAGATATCTTTCCGAAGCACTTTAGAGGGGCTACGCACATTCGAGCAAAAGTAAAAGCCAACATTACATTTTCGCCCGATTTCGCCACCCTACTCCGCTTTTTGAGAGAAGAAATCGCGCCAAATACGAAAAAAAGTGACAAATATTTGCATTTTCGCCGAACGCATGCTAATTTTGCACTCACAAAATGGGTAAGTCCTATACGACCAGCTCCCTTTGAACCCTCCAGGGCTTGATCGCAGCAAAGGTATTAGGTCGTAGCGGTGCGATATAGATTGCTTACCCGCCTGCCTCTTTAGCTCAGTTGGCCAGAGCACGTGATTTGTAATCTCGGGGTCGTTGGTTCGAATCCGACAAGAGGCTCAAAAGAAGAAAAGGTTTGCTCATCGCAAACCTTTTTCTTTTTACATATCTCCAATCATTACTTTGCCAAGAGACTATCGATAGTAGCCACCAAGTCATTAAACTCGGGCTCTACGAAGCGGCGTGTAAGCTTCACGATACGGCCATCACGATCGATGAGCACATTACGAGTGATGCCCGACTTACGCAACGCATAGCTAGCAAACACATCACCCTTATCATCGAGCAACATCGGATAGGTAGTACCCAGCTTAGCCGTATACTCCTCCACTACCTCGCGCGGCTCTTCACGATCTACACCCACGAGTACAAAGTCTGCATCATCCTTATGAGGCTGCCATATACGACTCTCGATGTGAGGCATCTCACCACGGCATATACCACACCAGCTGGCCGTAAACTGCAACATCACCACCTTGCCACGATGCTTCGAGAGGATAAACTCCGAGCCATCGGTATACTTTAGCGTAAAGTCAGGAGCCATATCGCCCACCTTTACCAAGTACTCATGTTCGTACACTACGGTATCCTTCACTGCTACCTGTTCGGCCTCAGCCAACGCTACATCCTTCTTTCCTACATTACCACAAGAGGCCAACATCAGAAGTGCAGCCATCCAAAAAGTCACTTTCTTCATTCCATTATTTATATAGAGGTTCAACTTTTGTTTACGGAGCGAAATTAGAGAAAAAACTCGAGATATAGCACACACATCGTCTTAAAAGTTTATACAAAATATTAAAAATCCATACTCCCACATAAAAAAGTCTTCCAAGACTTTTACATCTGCTAAAGATATTGTAATTTAGCGACACAAAAGTTTTACAAGATGGATTTAGTCAACCGTTTTTTGCGCTACGTGCGCATCGACACACAGTCGGCCGAAGAGGCTGGCGTGACTCCCAGCACACCGGGACAGATGGAGTTTGTAAAGGCATTACGCACTGAGTTAGAAGCCATGGGCCTCGAGGAAATCACCCTCGACGATCATGGATACCTCTTTGCCACCCTGCCCGCCAACACCACACGCACCGTGCCCACCATAGGCTTTATCGCACACGTAGACACCAGCCCCGACATCACAGGCAAGGATGTCAATCCACGCATCGTAGAGAACTATAACGGTACAGACATCACCCTCTCTGCCGAAGATCATATCATACTCTCCACCGCCGACTCACCAGAGCTATTGAAATACGTAGGAGACGACCTCATCGTCACCGACGGACACACCCTGCTCGGTGCCGACGATAAGGCTGGCATAGCAGAAATCATATCAGCCATTGCCTACCTGCAGGCACATCCTGAGATTGAGCATGGCAAGATACGCATCGGATTCAATCCCGACGAAGAAATTGGCTTGGGCGCACATAAGTTTGACGTGAAGCTCTTCGGATGCAATTGGGCCTACACCATGGATGGTGGCGAAGTAGGAGAGCTCGAGTATGAGAACTTCAATGCAGCAGCAGCGCGCATCACCATCAAGGGCCGCAACGTACACCCGGGATATGCCAAGGGAAAGATGATCAACTCCATGCGCATCGCCTCAGAGTTTATCCAGATGCTTCCCCAAAGAGAGAATCCCGAGAGCACCGATGGATACGAAGGCTTCTACCACATCGTAGGACTCAAGGGCGAGGTAGAGCAAACCACCGTGAGCCTCATCATACGCGACCACAGCAGAGACATCTTCAACAAGCGCAAGGAGCTATTGCAAAACTGCATCATGACCCTCAACTCCAAGTATGGCGCCAACACCGCCACCGTGGACATCACAGACCAATATGCCAATATGCGCGAGGTGATAGAGCCCATGATGTACGTCATCGACATCGCTTGCGAAGCCATGCGCGAAGCTGGCGTGACACCCAAGATCAAACCCATACGTGGCGGCACCGACGGAGCACAGCTCTCATTCAAAGGCCTCCCCTGCCCCAACATCTTCGCTGGTGGCGTCAACTTCCATAGCCGCTATGAGTTTGTATCCATACAGTCAATGCAGAAGGCTATGATGACCATCGTAAAGATAGCCGAGCTGGTAGCGAAGTCGTAATCTTCGGCCATCTACCCAAATAGCAAGAAGGTGTTTAGATTTTTACTTCAAGCATAGAAGCCGACGCAGTACAAAAGCTTCGGCTTCTTTCTTTTTGTTCTCATTCTTATTATACTTAAATAAGAGCAATATCATTTTGAGCTATCGCTATCTATTGTTGGCACTATCGCTTGCCATCTCGGCACTCCTCGGGAGAACTAAACCTAAAGCTCGCTCTTCGGAGGAACTGAAGTTCCTTTCAGCGCAAGCAACGCTATCATACTGTCGTGGCACAAGCTTATCACTCGGGGACGATGCCAATGATGGCGCTCTGTACGTAGTTGTATGAGGTGCCTCGGGCGGTGACGGCGTCGAAGTCGAAGTAGCCGTCGCAGTTGCCTCCCCAGCCCCAGTTGACATAGTAGAGGCCTTGGTCGTCGACACCGCAGATGACGAAGGCGTGGCCATCGAAGCGGGTGGAGCGGGTGCTGTAGTAGATGGGGCGGCGGGCAGAGAGCTCGGCGTCGAGGAGGTGGTGCCAGGCCTCATCGGTGTAGCGAGAGCGGTGTACCTGGCGCATCGCGGGGGAGTAGCGAAAGTGTTCACTGAGCACCTTGGGCACATCCTTGGAGTAAGCGCTGCTGAGCACGGGGCTATACATCATATGTAGGGCGTGGCCTACGTCGCGCATGAGGCGGGCTACCTCACCGGTGCGCAGGCGTGAGGAGCGGCTGTAGTGGGCTTTCATCCTATCCCAGCGGTACTCGTCGCCGAGGGTGATGGTGGTGTAGAGGGTGTCGAGGTTGTGTATCTCGGCGGTGCACTCGCCCACTCCATGTGGGGGCCATGCGTGGTACTTCATGATCTGCGCTACGGCGGTGGTCACACACCCAGTGATGAGCTTCTTGTCATTGAGCGTGGGGCAATAGTGGTTGTAGGGCTTCCCCTGCCCCCAGGTGGTGGTGAGCAGTGGTGCCACGGGTTGTGAGCTATGGCGGGGCTTGGGCTCTGCAGTGCCCCTGCGGAGTGACTCGATGTAGCCTACATAGCAGTTGAGATAGCCTTGCAGGCTGGTGGAGAGGGGCAGCGTGAGGGTGCCATCCAGGGAGTAGCCTACGATGAGTTGGCCTACGCGGTCGTCGCCCGCCATGATGACAAAGCCCTTGCCGCTGGAGGGGGCAAAGATGTAGTACTCGGGGGCGGTGAGGCGCTCGACCTTGCCGTGGAGGGGGCTATAGACGAGGTCTAACCCCTTGAGTGAGGTAACCTTGGCGATGTCGGCGCCCATGGTCTTCATGTAGTAAAACTTCGTGGCGATGGCACAGGCTTTCTCTTCGGTGATGGGACGCGACAGGAGGGGCGATGTGCCGAGCATTAGGAGCATATAGGTGAGGGCCAAGAGGCGTAGGGTGTGGCGCATAGGTGTATAGGGGATTGTTTCGTTTATGCCACAAAAGTACTGCTTTTTGCTGATAAGACAATAGGGGAGCGAATTATTTGGCGGGCTACAATAAAAAGCGCATTTTGCCGTTAAGGGATAGTATATGAAAGTATCGTCGTTACAGAGATTGTCGCTGACATTGACACTGCTGCTACTGCTCACAGGATGTGGCGTAGAGGGCATATTGCGTAAGGCCGACCAGAGCTTTGCGCTGGGCGAGTACAACGAGGCGGCTGCACTATATAAGAAGGCGTACGGCAAGACGGAGGCTAAGGAGAAAGACAAGCGTGCGGAGCGTGCCTTCAAGACGGCCGAGTGTTACCGACGTATCAATATGAATGCCAAGGCGATGGCATCGTACCGCAACGCCATACGCTACCACTACCCCGATAGCATGATGTATAAGCACATGGCTGACCTGCAGCTCGAGAGCGGCGAATATAAGGGGGCGATAGCCAACTATGACATATATCTCACCTATAACCCTACGGACACGACGGCTATCAACGGACGCAAGGCGTGTTCCACGGCACCCGGGTGGAAGAAGAACCCTACGCGCTATGTGGTAAAGAAGGAGACGCTATTCAACTCGCGCCGTAGTGAGTACTCGCCCATGTTTGGCAGTGAAGATGGCACGCAGCTCTTCTTCACCTCGACACGCGACAAGGCCTTGGGCGAGGAGAAGAGCCGCATCACGGGAGTGAAGGCTCCGGACATCTTCGTGGCGGTGAAGGACGAGAATGGCAAGTGGCAGAAGCCCGAGCCCATCGAGGGAGAGCTCAATAGCGAGTATGAGGAGGGAGCCTGCTGCTTCACCCCCGACTATAAGACGATGTACCTCACACGCTGCCTCATCGATAGCGAGGCACCACGCATGGCACAGATATATATGTCGACCCGCACGGATGCCGCATGGAGCGCCCCCACCCTGTGTGAGCTGGTCAAGGATACGCTCTCATCATTTGCTCACCCTGCCGTGTCGCCCGATGGGCGATGGCTCTACTTCGTGTCAGACATGAGCGGTGGCATGGGTGGCCTCGATATATGGCGCATCGCCATCACCTCGAGCGGATTTGGCGGTGTAGAGAACCTGGGCGCTACGATCAATACGCAGGGCGATGAGATGTTTCCCACGTTCCGCTCTAACGGAGACCTCTACTTTTCTTCAGACGGTCACCAGGGCATGGGCGGACTCGACATCTACTGCGCCACACTGGACACTGATAATAGGTGGACGGTGACCAATCTGCAAGCCCCGGTAAACTCCCCCAACGATGACTTTGGCATGACCTTCGAGGGGCACTACACACGCGGATACTTCAGCAGTAATCGTGGCGATGCCCGCGGATGGGACCACATATACTCGTTTTACCTACCCGAGACGGTACACACGCTGAAGGGATGGGTGTATGAGAAAGATGGCTATGAGCTCACCGAGGGCGCCGTATACCTCATCGGCAACGATGGCACCAACGAGAAGCTGAGCGTGAAGACCGACGGCTCATTCAGCAAGCGCGTCACACCCGGAGTGAGCTACGTGATGCTGGGCACCTGTAAGGGCTATCTCAACTACAAGCGGGAGCTCACGGCCGATAGCACTGCCGACAATCGCGACTATACGGTGCAGTTTCCCCTATCGTCGATCACCAAGCCGGTGCTCATCGAAAACATCTTCTACAAGTTTGACTCGGCCGAGCTGACCGACTCCTCTACCGTGGCGCTCGACGAGCTGGCTAACCTCCTCGCCGATAATCCGGGTACGGTGATCGAGCTGGGAGCACACTGTGACTATAAGGGACGTGACGAATATAACGAACGACTCTCACAACGACGTGCCGAGACGGTGGTCAACTACCTCATATCTAAGGGCATCGACGCTGAGCGACTCGTACCCAAAGGCTATGGCGAGAAGACTCCCAAGACCGTCACACGCCGCATGGCACAGCGTTACACCTTCATGAAGGAGGGCACACAGCTCACCGAAGAGTATATACTCTCTCTGCCCGAGGAGCAACAAGAGGTTTGCAATGCCGAAAACCGCCGCACGGAGTTCCGCGTATTGCGCACGACGTATAAGCTATTTAATTAGGAATGAGAAATTAGGAGTTAGGAATTATGTTTGCAATATGTATACATCGAACTCCTAATTCCTAACTTCTAATTAATTTCAGTCTGGTATCTCGCTCAGCTCGAGCCAACGCATGGTCTTCTCATCGAGCTCTTCATTGAGTGCCGAGAGGCGGATAGACTTTGCAGTGAGCTCATCGGCCGCAAGGGTACCCGTGCAGAGAGCCTCCTCGATGGCGACCTTCTCGGCCTCGAGATCAGCTATGGCTTGCTCTACGGCGGCAAACTCCTGACGCTCCTTGAAGGTTTTCTTCTTGGGTTTATTATCCACAGACTTATATGACTTGGTCTGCTCGGTAGGCTTCTGTGGCTTAGCATTCTTCTCCTCCGCCTTGCGCTCATCATCCAGCTCCTTCCATGTACGATACTGGGTATAGTTGCCCGGGAAGTCGCGTATGTCGCCCTGTCCATTGAAGACAAGCAGATGATCTACAATCTTGTCCATGAAGTAGCGGTCGTGGCTCACCACGATGACACATCCGGCAAAGTCGCGCAGATACTCCTCGAGCACCTGCAGGGTGAGGATATCAAGGTCGTTGGTGGGCTCGTCGAGGATGAGGAAGTTGGGGTTGCGCATGAGCACCGTGCACAGGTATAGTCGGCGACACTCGCCTCCACTGAGTTTATATACATAGCTGTGTTGCTTCTCGGGTGGGAAGAGGAAGTGCTGGAGAAACTGAGATGCCGTGAGCTGCTTGCCTCCAGCCATGGGGATGACCTCGGCAATCTCGCGAGCCACGTCGATGACCTTCATCTGCTCGTCAAACTTCAAGCCCTCTTGTGAGTAGTAGCCAAAGCGTACGGTCTCACCGATATCGAGACGGCCACTATCGGGCGCTATCTGCCCCATGAGTAGCTTGAGGAACGAGCTCTTTCCCGTACCATTGTCGCCCACGATGCCGAGCTTCTCATAGCGCGAGAAGATGTACGAAAACTTATCGAGGATACAGCGATCGCCAAAGCGGAGCGAGAGCTCGTCGGCCTCGAAGATCTTACTGCCTATGTATGAGGACTTCACATTGAGTTGCACGCGATCGTTCGCCACGCGCTGCTTGGCCACCTTCTCGAGTTCGTAGAAGGCCTCTTCGCGGTAACGTGCCTTGTGGCCACGAGCCTGGGGCATGCGACGCATCCACTCCAGCTCGGTGCGATAGAGGTTGTTGGCACGGACAATCTCGGTGTTGCGTGCCTCGATGCGTTCTTCGCGCTTCTCGAGGTAGTAGCTATAGTTGCCCTTGTAGGAGTATACCGTGTGGTCGTCGATCTCGATGATCTCGTTACACACGTTGTCCAAGAAGTAGCGGTCGTGGGTCACCATGAGTAGCGTGGCGGTGCTACGGGTGAGGTAGTCCTCGAGCCACTCGATGAGCGGCAGGTCGAGGTGGTTGGTAGGCTCGTCGAGGATGAGCATGTCGGGATTGCCGATGAGCACGTTGGCCAGGGCCACACGCTTGAGCTGACCACCCGAGAGAGTCTCTACCTTCTGATTATAGTCGGTGATATGTAGCGACGAGAGGATCTGCTTGGCACGCTGCTCATAGTTCCACGCATCAGCATGTTCCATACGGTCGAGCAGGACATCGAGCCCCGGCGTGCCGGGTGTCTCCAGGCATTGCTCATATTCGCGGATGAGTTGCAGGGTATCGTTGGTCTCATGGAAGCAGGCCTCGAGCACCGTGAGCCCCTCAGGATATACGGGGCGCTGGCGCAGGTAGCCCACGCGCAGGTCATTCTTATATACGATGCTGCCCTCGTCGTGTCCCTCGATACCAGCGAGCACATCGAGCAAGGTACTCTTACCGGCGCCGTTGCGAGCGATGAGTCCCACACGTTGTCCCTGAGCCACACCAAATGATATGCCAGAGAAGAGCACCAGGTCGCCAAACGACTTGGTAAGCCCATCGACTTGCAGATAGGGTATCAGCATGAGGCAGCCTCCTCTATGCGCGCACGTATATCTTCTACTACGTCGGGGATGTTGGCTTCATTGAGCAGTTCGCCGTGCTTGCCAAAGAGCAGCATGGGGCGCGCCACACAGGTATCTCCATACATGAGCACGGGAGCCTCCACCTTACCATTGATATAGGTATTCCACTCCAGTCCCTCGATACTCTCGGTGAGCAATGCACACAATACCACACCCATCACAGCACCCGCATCAGAGCCGAGCTGCTTGCCGAGCTCGTCACGCTGAGCGAGCTTCTGTAGCAGACGTACATTGTAGTCAAAGTCACGGAAGCGCTCCTTGAAGAGCTTCATGCCGAGTTCCTCGATGGTGGCATAGCACGACTCGATGAGATCTACCTCTGACACACGTACAGGGATATACTGATTATGGAAAGTATCGCGAGGCTGCAATATCTCGAGCGAAGCGATGATGGCATTGACCGTACCCAGGTGCTCATCGACGGGAGCCGTAAAGGAGCACTCCACGCAGGTCTGTCCGCATCCTATCGTCCAGCGATGAGTAGTATACTCCACCAACTGCTCGGTAAAGGACTCGGCACTATAGATGGTCTCCCAACGAGCCACCTTGCTGAGGTGTGCAGAAGGGGCCTTCATGGCTTGGCGCATCATGGTGTCGCCAAACGAAGACGAAGCATCGCGATAGGCCGAAATACGGAAGTTACCGTCCCACTTTTCGGGATTATAGAAGAGGAAGCAATCGGGTTCCTCACTGAACTCAAACCATGCATCGGGGTATGAAAATGCAAACCACGAACCAGGAGATATAAACTTTTTCATATCAACAAACGTTTTATTGGCACAAAATTAAAAAAAAATGGGCAACATATTGCCATTATGAAGTAAAATATCTACTTTTGTAGCGTCAAAATCGACATTACACCAAATTTCCCCTATTTATTAACTACTTATCACAGCTCCCTTTTGGGCAAAATGTGTATCGACGTGTGGGGAAAGGGTAAAATCATATACATTTTTCTATGTACAACATCATCCAACTCAACAACAAAGAACTGAGCGAGCTGCAAGAGATAGCAGCAGAGATGGGCATCAAAGGCCACAAATCGCTCGAACGACAAGACCTCATCTATAGCATCCTCGACGAACAGGCCATTGCAGGTTCGCAGAAGAAGGCTGCTGCCGAGGAGGCTAAAGGCGATCGTCGCCAGCGCACACGCATCAATAAGAAGGAGGTTGCCAATAAGGTATACTCTGCAGATAAGGACAAGGCGGAAAAGATCAATGACACACCAAAGATCGTAGCTACCCCCATCGAGGAGAAGCCCGCACCCGCACCTGCTCCCGCTAAGGAGGAGAAGCAAGCCCCTACCGCTGAGCCTGCATCCGCAGAAGCTCCTAAGAGCGAGGCTACTGCACCCGCAGAAGGTCCCAAGAAGCGTGGTCGCAAGCCCAAGAACCACAAGGCACAAGATCAGGACAATACCGCTAAGGCAGAGACACCTGCTGAGGCACCTGCAGAGGCACCCGCCCAAGAGCAACAGCCCCAGACAGAGGAGGCATCTCAGCAGCCTAACGCTAAGAAGCGCAACCGCAAGGGTAAGGCACAGAAGGGCCAAGAGGCTGAGCACAAGGAGGTACCCGTATTGCCCGAGCTCACCGATAGCGAGTCACCCATAGAGCCTGGTACCGAGGACTTCATTGCCATCGAAGACCTGCCCAATGACCCCAGCAAGCTCCCTACCGAATTGGTAGATAAGTTCGCCCCCAAGAAGGAGGAGACCCAAGAGACCCCTCAGGGACAGGAACAAGAGCAGCGCAAGTTTAAGAACAAGAAGAACAGAGAGCAGGAGCAGTATGAGCGCGAGCCCCAGCAACAGGAGCCCCAGCGCAAGCCCGAGCCCGAGAAGTACTACGACTTCGAAGACATCATCGAGGTGAGCGGCGTGCTCGAGATCATGCCCGACAACTATGGCTTCCTCCGCTCGGCAGACTATAACTACCTCGCTTCGCCCGACGATATCTACGTATCACAGAATCAGATCAAGCTCCACGGCCTCAAGACAGGTGACGTGGTAGAGGGTACCATCCGTCCCGCACGCGAAGGCGAGAAGTACTTCCCCTTGGTCAAGATACACCGCATCAATGGCCTCAACCCCAATATCGTACGTGACCGCGTACCCTTCGAGCACCTCACACCGCTCTTCCCCGATGAGAAGTTCACCCTCTGCAAGGGCTACAACGATAGCCTCTCGGCACGTGTGGTAGACCTCTTCTCACCCATCGGTAAGGGTCAGCGTGGCCTCATCGTAGCGCAGCCCAAGACCGGTAAGACCCTCTTGCTCAAGGATATCGCCAATGCCATCGCGGCTAACCACCCCGAGGTATACATGATCATGTTGCTCATCGATGAGCGTCCTGAGGAGGTGACAGATATGGCTCGTAGCGTCAATGCCGAGGTGATCGCCTCTACCTTTGACGAGCCAGCTGAGCGCCACGTGAAGATCGCAGGTATCGTACTCGAGAAGGCTAAGCGTATGGTCGAGTGTGGCCACGACGTAGTCATCTTCCTCGACTCTATCACCCGCCTTGCTCGCGCATACAACACCGTATCGCCCGCATCAGGCAAGATCCTCTCTGGTGGTGTAGATGCCAATGCTCTGCACAAGCCCAAGCGCTTCTTCGGTGCCGCACGTAACATCGAGAACGGAGGTTCGCTCACCATCATCGCCACTGCCCTCACCGACACTGGCTCTAAGATGGACGAGGTGATCTTCGAGGAGTTCAAGGGAACAGGTAACATGGAGCTCCAGCTCGATCGTAACCTCTCAAACAAGCGTATCTTCCCCGCGGTGAACATCGTAGCATCGAGCACCCGTCGCGACGACCTGCTCCACGACAAGCAGACACTCGATCGCATGTGGATACTCCGCAAGTTCCTCTCAGATATGAACCCCATCGAGGCCATGGACTTCACCAAGGGCCGCTTGGAAAACACCAAGAACAACGAGGAGTTCCTCCTGAGCATGAACTCATAACGCCCCCCATACACAAATCTAAAGAGGTCGACCCATCACGGTGTCGGCCTCTTTTGTTTTCCCCCAAACAGCCTCAGAAGGCATCAGAAAAGCATTTTGGGACGAATGATATCGTATTTGGGGCGAGCGAAAATTCTTTGGGACAGACGTAAAACCTTTGCGCACGGAATTGTTATACCTTTGCAGCGCCTTCAGAAGAGGAGGCAATTTAGAAAAGAAAGAATTAGAAGAAATGAAGATTAAAGACAGCAATGTGCTTATCACCGGAGGTGCTTCGGGCATAGGCAAGATCATGGGCCGCATGGCCTTGGAGAAGGGCGCAAAGTGCCTCATCATTTGGGACATCAACGAGCAGAATATAGCAGCTACCATAGAGGAGCTATCAGCAAAGGGCAAGGTGAAGGGCTACCGCGTAGACGTAGGTAGCGTAGAGGCCATACGCGAGGCTTATGCCACCGTAAAGGAGGAGTGTGGCGATGTAGACATCCTCATCAACAATGCAGGTATCATCACCAGCAACAAGACCTTCGACAAGGTGGACATCTCGGAGATCGACCGCACGATGCTCATCAACGCCCTCGCCCCGATGTATGTAGCTCGCGAGATATTGCCCGACATGCTGAGCCGCCAGCAGGGACACATCTGTAACATCACCTCGGCAGGCGGTATGCTGGGCAATCCGCGCATGGCGGTATATGGTGCCAGCAAGTGGGCTGCTATCGGATGGTCTGACTCGGTGCGCATCGAGCTACAGGAGCAGAAGAGCAAGGTTCGCGTCACCACCATCACTCCGTACTACATCAATACCGGCATGTTTGACGGTGTGAAGTCGCCCATCATCCCCGTGCTCAAGCCCGAGTATGTGGCAAAGCGAGTGTTGCGCGCCATCGAGAAGGACCTCATCTTCCGCGGCATCCCCTTCGGCCTTCACTTCATCCGCTTCTGGCAGTTTGTGCTCCCGATACCTGTTTTTGACTTTTTCTTCGGAAAAGTCTTTGGTATTTACCACACAATGGATAACTTTGTAGGTAGAAAGTAAGAGAGACCCCCTCAGTCCTATGGACAGCTCCCCCTCTATGGGGAGCAAGGAGTCTACATAGTATTTATTAGTATGCCATGCCCCCACAAAAGGCATTCCGGAGGCTCTCCCCATAGAGGGGGAGATACCCGAAGGGAGAGGGGGTCTTTAGTCATGTTCACTCAACTCATAGAATCTCAGCGCGCCTACTTCCATAGTGGTGCAACACTCGATATCAACTTCCGCCTCGCCATGCTCAAGAAGCTGCAAAAGGCACTCTGTAAGTGGGAAAAGGCACTGACCAACGCACTCTGGGCCGACCTGCACAAGTCATACCAGGAGGCTTACCTCACAGAGCTCAGCATCGTGAAGGCCGAGATCACTGGTCACCTGCGCCACCTGCGTAGCTGGGCCAAGCCTAAGCGCCGCCCCACCCCTATCAAGATGTTTCCCTCGCGTAGCCGCATCGTGAGCGAGCCTCTGGGCAACACGCTCATCATGGCACCGTGGAACTACCCCGTGCAGCTACTGCTCAACCCGCTCGTAGGAGCTATCTCGGCTGGATGCACCGCCGTGCTCAAGCCCTCGCCCTACGTGCCTACCGTATCGGCCGTGTTGGAGAAGATGATCACCGACACCTTCGAGCCGCAATACGTAGCTATCGTGCAGGGCAACCGCGATGTCAACCAGGCACTGCTCGCCCAGCGCTATGACCTCATCTTCTTCACCGGTAGCCCCTCGCTCGGTAAGCTGGTGATGGAGGCCGCATCGAAGCATCTCACTCCCGTCATCCTCGAGCTGGGAGGCAAGAGCCCCTGCATCGTAGATCGCCATGCCGACATCAAGACGGCGGCCAAGCGCATCGCGTGGGGTAAGACGCTCAACTCGGGTCAGACCTGTATCGCTCCCGACTACCTGCTCATCCACGAGGAGGTGAAGGAGCAGTTTATCGAAGCCTTTGCCAAGGCAGTGAAGCAACTCCATGGGGGTGACATCGCCAAGAGCAAGCACTATGTACGTATGGTCAACGATCGCGCCTTCGAGCGTGTCAAGGGCTATCTTGCTGAGGGCGACATCCGTTATGGTGGCCGCGCACATGCTGAGGAGCGCTTCATCGAGCCCACCCTCCTCGACACCCGCATCAGCCTCGCCGACCCCAAGGCCGACGAGCTTGCCAATGCCAAGGGCGTGCTCACCGAGGAGATCTTCGGCCCCGTATTCCCCATGCTCACCTTCCAACATCTCGACGAGGTGCAGGGCTACATCACCCGCCGCGAGAAGCCACTGGCCTTCTACTACTTCGGTCGCGAGACAGATGGCCTCGACCTCATCCGCCGCACCTCATCGGGTGGTGCCTGCATCAACGACACCATCATGCACATCGCCAATGAGCATATCCCCTTCGGCGGCGTGGGCAACTCGGGCATGGGTGGCTACCATGGCGAAGAGAGCTTCCGCGTGTTCTCACATCGCCGCTCCGTAGTGCTCACAGGCACCTGGATAGACCTTCCCTTCCGCTACATGCCCTACCGCATGTTTGGCCTGGTAAAGAAGATTGTATAAGATTATGTATACGAAATGAGGGCGCGTCAAACGACGTGCCCTCATCTTTTTTTGCTCTACACCCATCAATTACAACACCACCTCGCAGGTATGTATCTTGTCGCCATCGGCAAAGCGAAGCACATATACACCTGCAGGGAGCGCGGTGAGCGCCACGCTATTGTGGCCTGTCTTGGTGCTCTTCACGCGCGCACCAGCCGCATTGACGACATCGACATGAGTGTCCTGACCAAATCCGCCACCGACAATCGTCACCAGCTTATTGGCTCTGTCTACGGTCACGCGAGGAGTGCCATCGGCTACTACATCATCGATAGATGCTACGGGCGCATTCTTCTTCACCAAGTAGATACCCAGGTCGATGAACTGTCCGCCATAGGTCTGATGACAATGTACGGCAATCGTGTTGTCAGCATCGTAGAGGAGCACATCCTTCACCGCCTTGGTAAACTCTACTACCGAATAGTTATTGTCATACCCCGTATACGAAGCGAGCAGCTTATCGTTGATGTATATCTCACAATCCTCGTCATGAGTCATCAGCATGATGAGGCTATCGGCCATCTGACGATTCATACCATCCAGGCGGAACTTCTTACGGATCCAGATATCCTCGCTATCCCATACAGTGCCTACTACGGCGTTGGGCGTGTTAGAGGTACCGAATCCCGACTTGCTCTCCTGCCATGAAGAGTCGTCAAAGCCAGCTTTATACCAGTCGTCGGCAGGCTTTGTGGTGGTCATCTTCCACATCTCGCCACCCTCCATAGCGTTTGCTATGATCACGTTTGTCGTATATCTATTGTAGGCATCTACCAGGCGGCTATTATACTCAGCCATCTTCTCTACGTCTACCTTCACCACGGCTCTATCGTAGGTCACGAGACCATTGATCTCGATCTCCACGTCGGTAATCTGTGTATATACCGCACCGCCCATGCCAAAGAAGTCACGGAATCTCACCAGCTCGTCTACATACGCGCCGTACGTATCGAGCAGCTCCTCGCGGCTATTCATGGTAGCATAGCCCCAGTCGCCTGAGCCCCAGATGTGACCATTCTCCTTATACTTAAGGCCACCATACTCACCACACACATTGGCGATATCCTTGTTCGGACAAGAGATAAATGCGGGGTTAGGATAGTGGTGCACATCCCACACGTCACCGATATATGTAGAGTGTGTGCCATACTGGCTATCGAGGTTGATGAGGCGCGAGTCGTCGAGACCTCTCACATGGCTCACCAGCGCATCCACATCGTGACGGCCCTGGCTCTCGTTGAAGATGATCCACATGATGATACTGGGAGCGTTATACAGGTTCTCCACCATCGCCGTCAGCTCCTTCTTGAACTGCGACTTGTCGATACCCACACCACCGTATGAGGCACCCGAGGGCATATCCTGCCATACGAGCATACCCAGTCTGTCGCAATGGTAATACCAGCGGCGAGGCTCCACCTTGATGTGCTTACGTATCATATTGAATCCCATCTGCTTCGTCACCTGTATATCGTAGAGCAAAGCCTCATCTGTGGGCGCCGTGTAGATACCATCGGGCCAGAAGCCTTGGTCGAGGGGACCGATGTGGAAGATGGGCTCATTGTTGAGGAACATGCGTGTGTGAGTGCCATCCTTGGCCAGCGAGATCTTTCTCATACCGAAGTAGCCACTAACGGCATCTACCGTCTCATTGCCAGACACGAGCTTGATGTCGAGGTCATAGAGGAAGGGCGACTCGGGCGACCACCACTTAGCATTGGGTACAGCTATTGTCACCTCTCTGTTAGCGTCGGCCTCGATCGTCGACACCACCTTCTTGCCATCCTTCACCGTGATTACCGCCTTGGCAGATCGTCCACCAGCAGTCATGACCTTCACGTTTACGGTAGAGTTATCGATATTGGGCACTACGGTATACTTCTCGATGTGTAGGCTCTTCACAGGCTCCATCCATACGCTCTGCCATATACCCGATGTGCTGGTATACATGATACCGCCCGGGCTCAGAGTCTGCTTACCGCGAGGCTGACCGCCCATGTCTGTGGGGTCATACACCTTTACCACCAGCTCCTGCTCATCGCCGTCTACCAAGTACTTTGTCACGTCGATGGCAAAGTTGTCGTAGCCACCCTGGTGCATACCTGCACGCTGGCCGTTGACATATACCTCACACTCCCAGTCCACCGCCTCGAAGTTGAGCATCAGGTTGCGTCCCTTCCAGTCGGCAGGTACGGTGAAGGTGCGTCTGTAAGCAAAACGATCGTAATGCTGCATCACACCCGAGATGGGCGACTCTACAGGGAAGGGCACGAGGATCTCCA
Organism: Bacteroidaceae bacterium; assembly: GCA_017556045.1. Lineage (GTDB taxonomy): Bacteria > Bacteroidota > Bacteroidia > Bacteroidales > Bacteroidaceae > UBA1189. The sequence continues at coordinate 64,476 of JAFZFF010000067.1, forward strand.
TGCTATACGCATCGCTCGCGGGCACACCAGCAGTCTTTCTGAAGAGAGGCTGCATCTCCCATATACCATTGAGGCTCTGCCACTCCTTGCGCACCATCTGCGGACGGGGATATTCGCCCCACACATTATTTACACCTATATCTTCGGCAAATACGCTGGTGAGCGAGCCCTTCTTCATCTCCCATGCCTTGGGCGAGAGTACCTTGTTGAGGTCAGCCGTCAGCGAGGCGTCAAAGAACTTTTGTGCCCTTGCGCGATTAGCGTGCACCGCTATTGTCAGCTCATTAGACTCCGCCACCGCCTGCAGCACCTCAGCAGGTATCACGGCATAGCCCTCCTTTATCAGCGAGCCAGTAAGCTCGTACGACGAAGCCTCCACACCGTTGAAGTACACCTCAAAGTCGCCATCACACTCCAGATTAAACCTCAGCGCCTTCAGGTCCTCCAGTGACAATCCACTAATCTCCACCTTCTTTCTCAGCCATATATCGCTGGTGCTCCATGTAGTGTTCACGTTAGGGCGCGACTTACCGAAGCCAGCCTCACCCTCGCTCCATGCAGCATCGTCATATGCGGGGCTCATCCACTCCTCAGATGCGGGTGCCTCGGTGACATACTTCCACATGGCAGGCTCCACGTCGGCCGCCTTGAAGAATGAGATAGAGGTCACGAAGGTATGCTTGTAGATACCCACGTCGATATTTCCCGGTGCACCGCCATTGTAGCAATGTACGGCAATCACGTTCTTCTCGCCCACCTTGATGCTCGATTTAGCCTTGTCGGCGATAGACACATACTTGTAGTCCGCATAGCCCCCCAGCTCGGCAGCCACCACACCATTAATGTAGATCTGGCAATCCTCGTCGTGCGACACGTAGAGAGCAAGGCTATCCACCACACCCGCCGCATAGCCACTCAGTGTAAACTCCTTACGCAACCAGATGTCCGTAGTCGTCCACGCCGTGTTATCTTTAGTTCTGGTACCGAATGAGCTCTCACCCACCTTCCATGCGGCATCGTTGAAGCTCTTGTTGTACCACCCGCTACCCGGATCAGTAAATACATACTTCCACTCCGCCTTGCCATCCTTTGATGTCGGCACTATCGGCAGATAGGTAAACTCTTGTCTTTCCACGGTGTAACTTTCGTGTGCGTCCTTCCCACCTGCAGAGCAGGAGATCGAACTTGCCATACATACTACAGCCAGCAGCAGTGCGGCACATGACATGATAAACTTCTTCATACAATCTATTATATGTGTGATTTATATACTTCTAAATGCAAAAATAGGAATAATTTTCCAAATTCTCAGCTATTTCCCCACATTTTACAAATACTCTCCCATTGTCAATGCTTTTTGGTCAATATAGGCGAGAGAGGCTACCTGCGAAGGCCGCCCCTCTCGCCAGTTACTCACCCTTACGGCGCACCAAGGTACTGAACAATCACCTTTACTTGGCCGCGGGAGAGCACCCCGCTCATTGCCTTTGGTTTTGTTTAGGACAGAGCTGAGCATAACGGGGAACGATTCGTTCCGCGTCACCATCCTCAGCCCATATATCGAGGGGGTTCCATTTTAGAACGTCATCCTCTATGAGGCGGTGTTTTACCGCGTCATCCTCTATGATACCCTGATTTAGGGAGGCATCTTTTCCATTTGTGATAGAGGGTGTCGCGTTTCGCGACATCCTCAACTCCACATGTTACACATTAGATCAGATGGCCAAATCCACAAATTTCGAGAGTGCCATTAACATTTCCATGATTACATTTTCTTTATTCCACAATATTCTCTACCTTTGCTATGTATCACGAAGATACATAAGACAGCAAGTCTGCGCTTTCCTTTAGGTTAGTATGGATGAAAAACATAGAAAAAGGCTTATATGTGTTTAACTTTAAATATAATCAAATGAAAACAAACACAAGACAGGCAAAGGTAATGATATTGTCATTCCTTGCACTATGCTTAGGCTTCGTATCGTGCTACGATGATTCAGGCCTGATGGAGAAAATCAAAGAAATAGAAAACAGAGTCTCAAAACTCGAAGAAGAGTGCAAGGCGATGAACACCAACATCTCTTCGCTACAGGCTATTGTAGCAGCTCTGCAACAAAAAGACTATGTCACAGCAGTAGCCCCTATCACCAAAGACGGTGTTGAGATTGGGTATACTATCAGTTTTACTCAAAGCAATCCTATCACTATCTATCACGGACAAGATGGCAATACTCCCGTAATCGGCATTAAAAAGCATACAGACAACATCTATTATTGGACAATTGATGGCGAATGGCTACTCGATGCCGAAGGCAATAAGGTCAAGGTATCGGGAGAGGATGGCACTACCCCGAAGCTAAAGATTGAAGAAGACTACTGGTATATCTCATACGACAATGGAGCCACCTGGAGCATATTGGACAAGGCTGTGGGCGAAGACGGTGACAGTTTTTTCGAAAGCGTAACTCAAGATGAGAATAACGTTTACCTCACCCTTTCGGATGGAACAGTTATCGAGCTTCCTAAAAAATCTGCATTCATCCAGTTCGAAGACATCAACGTAAAGTCTATCTGCCTAAATTGGGACACCAATTTCGATGGCGAGCTCTCGTATGAGGAGGCCGCTCAGGTAGAATCTCTAGGAGATAAATTCCATAGCACAACGATTGGTCTATTTAAGGAACTAAAGTACTTCACCAAATTGACTTCATTGGATGAAACTTTTTATGGATGTACCCAGCTGGTATATATTAATATACCTTCCAATGTGACTTCATTAGGTTCATCCACATTTAGTGAATGTAAATCGTTAAGATGTATCACCATCCCCAAGAGCGTGACGAGCATTGGAGGCGGTGCTTTCTCTGACTGCAGGAGCCTCACCAACATCACCATCCCCGAGAGCGTGACGAGCATTGGAGAGTGGGCTTTCATTAACTGTACAAAGGTGCGCTTATTAAGTTGAGCAAAATATAAAAGGCTATATATTAGCAAGATATGACGTTGTAGGATGATGATTCATTCCTACTTTTTTTGTACCCAAAAATTAAAGAATCCACAAATTCCCCAGCAAAGATACAAAAAAATAGGGCATCCCTCGCGGAATACCCTAATTTTCAAACCACCATCATTTACCGTTTACCCCTTAACGGCTCTACCCTTTTACTTATTCAACCCCAACGAACCTTCTCACCATCTCCCTCTCCTCAGCATCTGCAAGCCATTCTTCGTTCCACCACTCACCCTCATCACTGGTAGTACGTTTGATGGTAATATCGTATAGCTCATAGTCTGAGTTATACTCAACAAAGATATAGAACTCTGCATCCATATCTATGAACTCTGCATCATACCTATGCAATCTTTCAATGCGTTCGGCATCGGTGATCTCTTGGTAGTAGCAGTTTTCAAGTTCAGCGTTCTCATCCCACTCTTTAGCAGCATCAAACACTGTGTTCCACAACTCTTCACCAATAAACTCTTGGAAAACAAAGCGACTTACGAAATCTGCGCCATAATGAATGTAAGCAGCTTTGCATACATCCTTCTCTAACTTAACAATACATCCACGTGTACTCATAATAAATAAAGTTTAATTAGTTAATAAATGATTTAACTACTGTACTTGCTTATGCAGCAAGTACAGCTTTTCTTCTCTTAGCCCAAAGAGCATTTAAGCCCTCATTAATGATGGTATCCTTTGATTGGCCACCTCTCTTACCCTTTGCCTTCTCCAAGGGTTCTGCATCCTCACGCTTGATACTTGATAAGAACTTAACCATCTCCTCAGTAAATTGTCCTTTCTCAGCATCACTGGTCTTCTCGTAGATAGCAATGACCCAATCAATCCAGTTACGGGTCTTTATAAAGTCACTACTAAAGCTACTCTTGGCTGCTTCCAAGATTCTACGGCCTCTCTCCAGACCAGCGGTGTTCAACAAGCATTCATCAATACTGCCATTGATGGCTTTAACCAAGATAGTCTTGTTTACCTTACCATTTAACAAGAATACCTTAGATGCTGTATCCAGTGACATACCTTGCGATGTCTCTTCTGCAATGGCATCCAACACTGGAAGCTCGGCTTCTACCATCATCTTTGCTCCCTTTACGAAATCAGCACCCTTCCAAGGGGTAGTAGCAATGTTAATCTCTGCCAAAGCCTTATCAATAGCTACAGCTGGGCAAAGGGAATACACCAAGTAGAACTCACCAGTATACTTGTCTGCTTCCTCCTTTACCTTATCGTTAGCAGCCATCAATCTAAGGTGGGCTTCGTAACGATGGTTAGCATCAAGCAATACTACATAGAAGGCTTCGTTCTGATCAGTCACCTCCTCACCAGTAGAGAAATCTACCACCTTCAAGCCTTGCTTTCTGGCAGTGGCAGCATCTACTATAATAGCTGGGACAAGTTGTCCATACTGCTTCATAGACTTCATCTTGGCCTTAACAGCCTTTTCGTTCAAATCTCTGTTGCCTTCAAGTCTGGCAATCTTCACACCCTTAGACTGCAATACAGCCAAGGATAAAACTTCTAATACCTTTTCCATTTTTACAAAATCGTTTTGTTCGTTACCACTTGTAGCTTGATCAGCTACGTTACCATTCACTTGTGCGTTTTGACTCGCCAGTCTTTCTTCTTGTTGCATAAGCTCGTTCTTTACTTGTTCATTAATAGATCCGTTTGATGTAATACCGTTACTCATACCTTTATTGCTTTTTGGTTATCCGCTTCCTTACTGCGGGCTTTAGTTATGTGTCAACTCAACCACTTTTGACGGTGCAAAGGTAGATAGAAAATCAATACACTCCAAGAAATGGTGTGATTTATCTTGCTGATATACAATGTTTTACAAGGTGAAAGAAAAGAGCTTTTTGTGTACCTCCTTGTACAAGGTGGAAAGAAATTTTCTGTTTGTTTATACCCTTAGAAAAGGGGAATAAAAAGGACAAAAAAAATACCCCTTAAAACCAAGGGGTATTAAAAGTATGGGGTTTATTTCCCATTTTTATTGCCAATATATATTATTGCTCATCTTATTAAGTCTCTTTACATTTACTTTCTTAATGGCATCCTTTAATAAGGTATTGGATACATATTTTCCTTTTGAGTTCAGTATGTAATCTTCCTTATATTCCATCTTGTCTGATAATCCAGTATAGTATACCATCTTTGATATTAAGAAAGATTTATTGGTAGAGACATTAGGTATTCCAAGTGATTTTTTATCTTTCAAAAACCAGATTAGCATCTTATGAAATTGGAATAGTTTATAAGAATCACCTAAACTAACCTTATTGTTAAAATCTATAGCTCCAGTATCTAATGAATTAATCTTACTTAAATCCTCTTTTGCAAGATTCAACGCATAAGCCAAAGCTAGAACTGCTGTAGGATTTGTTACTTCAAGACTATGCCCAGTTCCGAATCTTAATGACATATTAGGTTTCTTTTCAAAATACCAAGTTTCGTTCAAATGATTGTTAGATTCCAATAGATATTTAAGGATAGTTGAAATGGTATCTTGTGTTAAATCCTCCTTCGGCAAACTCATTAGTTTGTGGTATTCTGGCTTCCAGTTCTTCTTCTCTTCGTAATACTGTGTTCTTGCTGCAGCAAATTCTTCTGGTACTACTTGCTTCTTCCATCCTTTTTCTTCATCATCATCTACATAATATGGATGGTACTTCTCATCGTTGAGAATATCTTCCACTTCTTTTGATGGTCTAAAGGGAAATGTAAAAGTAATGTTATCCAACATCGTTTCTAAAACATTTTCTATATCCTCTCTAGGTGTATTTTCGGCTTCAATACCATTGGTTTTATCCAAAGTATAATCCTTTACATACAAACATAGATACCAGAACTTATCCTTATCAAGACCAAAGTTACTTAGCATCTTTTGCAAAGTTTGATCATTAAGATATTCTTCTTCCCTAAAACCATCAATCTTCCCTTCACCAAGTCTATTACCAAAGACATTAGGATGTGCCGAAGGTAGGAATTGGGGTGTTCGTTTACCATCCCTTTCTTTTCCATCTTCACCAATAACTTTTTCAAAGCAATCTGGGTCAACGGAAGGACAAAAGTGATTAGCAACCTCTATCATATAATCCAGTAATACCTCATCACTATATGCTGTTCCCCAGTATCCATTATCGGAATCTGTTGTATCTAAAAAAGGTAATTTTGCAATCATACAAATACAATTTAGTACTACAAAGAAACAAAAAAAGCTAGTAACCAGCAAAGGGTATAGCTTTTTTCTCTCATTTCAGGACCCATTAAGCTACTCTTTGATGGTTTTTGCTTTCTGAAAATTACCGTTTGTGTGCATATAGAAGGGCTGTGGTTTTAGTAGCCTCGCCCCTCAAATCTGACCCCATATCCCTTATGCTTTACAAGGATATATAAATATCTTCGTTTCTGTACAACAAACTACCTTAGTATACCAAAATAGCCCACTACCTATTACTAAGTAGTGAGCCAAATCCAAAACTTCAAAGTTACAACACTGCAAAGGTACATAAAATACCAATACAAATGTTTAAGCATCTTTCTTTATTTCATCTATAGCATCCATTATCTACTTCTTTGCATTGGTTTCAAACTCACCAAGCTTAGTTCTAAAGTATAAACTTACACCGAATATACCACCAGCATAGCACAAAGCCTATGCAATGTATATAAGTACCCCAGACGCTATAGTACTTGTTAATACCAGTGCTACAAAAGCAATAACAATAGCACTAATCACCATAGCAGTAGCGGTACTATATTGTATCCAGTCTTTAGTATTCTATGTCATAACATTAAGTATTTATTTCAACCTCTTTATTATCTTCCATAATGGATAACGGTACAGTAGAATACTTTAACTGATTATTCCAGTGTATACCAACATATACCGTCCTCAATCCCGAATTATTGGAAAAGGTATAAGTGTATCTTTGCGATTCTTCTTCATCTCCAACCACAATACTATCGGAAATTTTCCGATTGATAATAGCCTTCCTACATTCCACATCCTCGTATATACCAACATACACATTTTTTAATGTACCACCAGTATAAACTTCACCTATAGATGAGAAATTGAAATCACATACAACCTCGTTAAGTGCTGTTTTGTAGAAATTACCCTCTACAAACACATCCTTACTTCCAGCTGGTGTAGTACTACTTACATAAATGGTATGTAATGGCTCTGGGATAGAATAGAATCTATCATCAGATGTACTTGTATGATTCATACTGTTTTTACCGCTTTCCAGATTGGTTAAGAACTCCAACACTATACAGTTCTTACCTTTGAATCTCTACCAGTAGGTATTACCCCACGGAATAGAACCCACTGACCAGAATGTATCAGTACCATCTGTTACCAATGCTCCTTTAGTCCAAGTATATTCGTTAAAGTCCTTATCCGTCTTAGGGTAAATATGTCCTATAGTTAAGTAATCAGTACTATCTAGATCCTATGGCACTTCTATTACCAATCCGATTATAGATCTGCTCCAGTTCTCACTTACATTACCAATCAGTTCTTCATTACCATCTTTGTAATATGAGTGTATTGGTATGGGTGCTTTATGGTTGTAGTTCCGAAAATCACCTAACCTATATGGGCTGTAATTGTTTCCAGTAGGCTTATTGTATACATATCCCAGATTATTGTTTTCCTACACCCTCTTTAGTAGTAGTTCGGCTGTAGTTGCATTCAACATAGATACTCCGTAATCAGCGGATTTTATTATAGCCCTTGTTAATGTTGGTTCTTTTGATGAAATCGGTTTCCATACAGACCACGGATTTACTTTCATACTGGTACAAAGCCCACCTAAGTTCGTTTCCGATACACCCAGTGTCTACTTTACCATACCTATAGTTATTCCGTTTTCTCCCATAACCTTCTAAGCTCCTTTATTTCGTTTCTCAAATCGTTTATCTATACAGCCAGTACTGCGGTTAATTGCTGGTAATTCAAAGATAAATACTCACCATTGCTATTTACCAGCTCTGGGTATAATCTCTGTACATCTTGTGCAATAAAGCCGATACCATCTTTCCCATTCATAGTAAACATTACTGGCATCAGTTCACCTCTATCTTCCAATGGCTTTATATTGCTTTTTAATCTGCGATCTGAATAAGCTGTAACCTCACCATTAGCAATAACATTACCACCTACATTAATATCCGTGTAGAATGTATTACCATTTCTGATTACAGTAGATGTACTGGTACAGAAGATTGGTGCTGTTACACTCTTATCCGAGGTAATTGGGGTACTGGATGTATAACTACTCATAGTGGTAGTACTAACATTGTAGATAAGTTCCATACTATCCACTTCACTATCTATTTGTATTTCGTTTCTTATCGTGTTGGCTGCATTTTTACTATCCTTAAAACCAGCATTAGCTACATACATTTGTCTGCAGTTACCAGTAACCAGAATATATCTGGCATTCTTACTAATGCTTGTACCACCAGTGTAAGCTTCATATACCTTTGATTTCGCTATATCTTTAATGTACGGTGAAAATACGTTAATGTTTCTACCACCAGTAATTAAGATCCCATAGCCAATAAAGTAACCACTGGCATCACTATTTACATCCGTTATATGTACTACCTCACCGTTTGGAGCAGTAGTAGAAAGATTAAATCCGTATGCTTTTGTAATTGGCTGTGAATTTCTCCACGGATTAGTACCAGCTGTAAAGGTTTCTTCAACACCAGGGCTCATCATCGTAACATTGAAAGAGCTTCTTAGCCAGAATCCTATACTGCAGTTTTCAGCTACACAGTTATTCAGTGAAACATAAGTAGCACCATAGATACAAAAGCCAGCCATATTAGCACTAGCCATATACACGTTTTCAAATGCCAGTGAGGTACCAGCATTGATAAATACACCGTGTCCGCCAATGTCGCTCAGACGTACATTCTTGATGGTAGAAAGAATGGGTGTATCTATGTATATACCGTGTGCTTTAGTACCACTTATCAGTAAGTTTTCCATTCTCACATTATTACAAGTATTACCACCGAAAGTAGAAGATGGGTCAGCCTTCTCCATATAAACACCACCAGAACCATTCAAAGGGTAGCTCTCATTATTGTACTACCTACCTAATGTAGTTTGTACCCCTACCAAAGTAAGATTCTTCAAACTAAGATTCTTGTTTCCCTTACTTTTGATGTGGTATCCTTCCAGTGTCGTATCTGCATTTATCATCCTAAAGATAGTAGCACCAGCTTCTATACTGTTTTTATCCGTGTTTCTGTTTATACCCTCGATACTTATGTTATTACAGTTGAAAGTAAAGAAATTGCTTCCGTTTGGATTATCCAAAGTAACATCAATATCCCCGAATAATATTGTTACTGGCTTATCTACTATAAAGCCATTTGTAATAGTGTGTATGCCCTTGAAATAGGTACAGTCAATAATAGCACTTTCACCGTCCTACAGTGAATCCAATGCAGTAGATAATGCTACATATAAATCAGTCTTGGAATACGCTTCTGCAAATATGTAGCCTCCGTTTGCTTGGTGTTCCGTCAGGTATTCTGGATGGGTATGATCTGTATCTACCTCCATATTATCTATTAGCCCTTTAAGCACTTTACCCTATTTGGCAGATAAAGCCATATCTGTAGCTTCACTATCCAAGCCATCATAGATAGTAACTGAACTGGATGTACCGCCAGTATTAGTACCGCTGGCATAAGCTACCACTTCACCCTAAGAAACTATACTACCAGTAAATACTACCTTACTTAAATCTACAGTATATGTACTATCCCCATTGGGAATAGCTGGTAGATAGTTCGCTACTAAAGTGGATGAGGAACCAGCACTGGCAACCCCTTTACCATAGTTACCTACAGTACTGGCTATAGTTCCGTTTCTATTGCTTTTTTGCACATTCTTTCTTATAAATTCCATACCGCTTATTTCTTTTCAATTAGTTTTATTTCCGTCTTATCAATCTGGTAATTAATCAGCATAGAATCTACGATAAAGGTTTTTCCCGACAAATGGTTGTCTGTTACAGTTGCATACAGCTTTATATCATTTTTAAGATTCAGATTAAGTATTACAGATGGTGTAGAATACTGATTAACCAGTTTGTATATCAAATGTTCCTCTGGTCTTTGGTATTGCTGTAAAGCCCTATTCCAAATCTCATCCACATACTCATATTTACCGTTAGAGTAATGGCAAACAGCACTAAAGTTAGCTTCCTTGTTATCCCAAGTACAGATCTTAAACTCTATATCCTTGAACTCATTTACAAAGTCCTCGTTTATTACATTGGAATACTCGGTATCAGAATCCTTTTCGCCGTCTATCTGGAAGTTCTGTACCTTTGCCAATATATCAAAGTTACTTAGCCAGACTGCATCACACCTATACTCACTATCTAAGTTGTGTGGTTGGTATAAGGTGAACAGCGGTTTTCCAGTACTTACATACTCTGTAGGCATCGGAATAGCATAACCTACTTCATCTAATCCCATATCCCACGTTATATTATTCTTTACTGGGAATACTTGGTTAATGCAGTGGTCGTTCTATCCGTTATCACTGAAATACAGATTAAAGGTGCTATCCGTTGCAGTCCATTCTGAACCATTCCAGTACTTGTTTCCATACTTCAATTTACATTTGATATATAGTTTGCTGGAACTGAAATCATCCTTTTTGTTTCCGTAACCTTGTAGGATGTACATTTCACCAGCCCTATCCAAAAACCTAAAGTCACCCTTGATAATGATATAACTATTTCCACCCAGAAAGCTTGCAGCACTATCATTTACTTCCAGCTCAAAGAATGGTCTGAGGGTACTGGTAGTATATTCTGCTTCTTGATGGCAATGTAACAGAACATAATCAGTATAGTTAATATTATTGTAGTCGTTATCATACGATGTAACCTTTTCCGAAAAGTGCCTACAGATAGTAGCACCGACATAATTCTGGGTATAGTTGTAATCCACCTTTGTAGGATCAGCTACTCTATTCATAGTGGATTTATCATAGTAGTAGCTTTTGTAGTTCTTATGCTTGTAGTACTTGAAAAAGCACTTATGTTTACCACCCACATCACTATCCTCATTTATCTCTTGTACTGAATCACCGTACATAGTCAAATAATCATCATCCCAGATAGAGGGTATAATGGAATCAAAGCTATACAAGCTTGATTTTACTTTTACCTTATTAAACACGTTATCTAAGCTTATCTAACCGCCATTTTCGGAATAATCTGTAGCTGTTATACTCTTACTTTGTGATAACGAAACTGCTACTGGTGAAACATTCCCTACGGTGTATCTATGGTAGGTGTTAATACCATTTTTGATAGCATCATAATCTAAGAAATACACGGAATCCCCATCTGCAATACAAGTTAATCCCAGATACTAGCATATTTCTTCCAGCACCTCTTTACAGGTCATAGCTTCGTTATCTTCATCGAAGAAATTCTGCTCACTAATGTACAGATTATTAATGAATGTGGTATTAGTGGTACTATTTAGCTGTAGATTATTACTAATGTAGTAAGTAGTATAGGCATTGCACTTAGTAATAATACTATCAATAATCCTAATGATACTTACGATGCTTTTAGTAGTGCCTAATGTAGTATATTTGTAATACTGTAACGTGCTTAAAGCGTCTATAGCTTCAAGTTCTACCTCTTCAAATTCATTTTCATAGCCCTATGAATAAATGTTTGGTGTTGTATATCCAACCCACCGAACACTACCAGCACTATCCTTTAATACTACTTTGTTCTGTTGTGCTGTACTGGAATACAAGTCGAAATAATAATCATTACTGATTATCTTAATGGTTGCACTGCTATACTTACAAGGTTTGTAGATGTGTTCTCCAGAAGTTTCTATCTCTGTAATAAATGGGGAAGTACCGAGTACTACATTTGTAGTACTGGAACTATCACCATTAGTAACTATACTGATTGTATAGAGTTGTTCATTTACATCATAAAACGAGCCTTGATATTTCATCTTACTTTACTTTTTTGATTGTTATAATTATTAAGCACTCCGACCAGTTCTTTTCCTTGAATCTTGAAAGTAACATTACCACCATTTCTATCATTGGTAAAAGTACCGTTACCATTAAGTAGGTTAAACAAGTTCTTTTGCTGTCTGTTGTTAAGAATCATTTCACCAGCATTTACCCTAGCCAGATTCAGGTCTCCAATGGTATTATTTCCCTCAAAGATACCACCAGCACTAAACGAAGGTAAAGTAGCTATAGCAGATAATACCGATGCTACAGCTGCACCAGCCATTAACCAACCCACTACGGGTACTTGTGCTGCACTGGCAGCTGCACTTGCTCCAGCTTCCGCTGTCTTTGCTGCGAACAAAGTAGAAATAGCTGGGATAGCAGTAGCTACAGCCTATATAACATTAGCACCGTAAGTAATCCAAGCTGCAGCACCTTCTTCTGTCATACTGGATACTGACCCCATTATAGAAGCTATAGCGTTCAAACTATCGGCATAGTCATTATTTATCTTTACATCCGTTCTTTTGATTGGATTGGTAAACTTTACATCTTCCAGCCCTTGAATCTGTATAGGTGGTATTTCTGGTAATGTGGTAGGTAATGTCGGTAGCTGTGCCATTTCAAGCTTTAAGCCAGTTGGGGCATTGGGATACTTATACTGGAACTCTATGATTCTTTTCTATTCAGTAAGTTCTTCCAGTTCCTTGTTTATCCTTACTCTATCCTCATTTTTTATTGCTACGCTTAATTCCGTTTTCTTTGTAGCGATCTACTTATCCAAATCAGCCAAAGAACCTACTGGAGCTATCCCCTTATTTACATCACGATTAGATATTTCCAGTGTTTTGTTCTTCATTTCGGTAAGCTTTCTGTTTGCTTTATCCAACTACTGAGCCATCTGGATAGTATTCTTTAACCACTCATCACCCTTCTTTACCAGTATTTCATTATACAGTATTGCCTATCTGTATTCTGTGTTATACTGCTACATTTCTTCATTTACAGCTTTGTTATCCGTTACAGAGGTGCTAACACTACCAATGGTACTAGCACTGTATACTGTAGTAGTATGTTTCTTTCTTACATCACTGTATACTTTAAGATATTCTTCATACTCTTTCTGTAGTTTCTGTTTGTTGATTTCTCCAGTAGAGGATATATCCAAAAGTAGTATATCTTCCAGATCTATCTTAGTTGCAGATGTAAGTGCATTACCCTCTGTAAGTACTGAGCTTAAAGCACTACTTATAGACTTGGATAGTTCGTCTGTAATTTCTTTTTGTTTGCCTATAATGGCTTCGGCTGTTTTCTTTGCCTAATCTCTTTCTGTTTGTGATAACCTTAAATCCTTTGCTTTATTGATAGCATCTTCCAGCTCGGCACTATACTTAGTATCAAAGTAGCTATAGCTCATAGTGGCATTACCCAACTTATCAATAGCTATTTGTGCTTCCTTTGCTTTCTCTATCATCTTGGATAGCCCCATATTGAAACTGGAAAAGTCACCAGTGCTTAATGCGGTGAAGAATGAATCCACTGTATTATTTACAGATCGCATTACCACGTCATAAGCATCACTGGTAGTTTGTGAACCTCTGATTACTCTTTCAAATGCTTCATTAGCTCCCATAGCTATACCTAAAGCACCAGCAAACTTACCTATAGAGGCTGTGACATTCTAAGCGGTTTTCTGAAACTGTTGTATCTGCTAAGAGGATTTTCTTATATTGTTGTCAAAATTACTACTGTTAAGTAGTAGCCTAGTTACTAAATCAGCCATATTATTAATTTATATATTGTTTTGCTTTCTCTTTCAATCTCTGTACATTCTCATTACTAATAGTTGTATCACCTATAGTATCTTCAACATCCCAATTAAAAGAAATAATATCACTAGGATTTAGCTTTTTACTACTGTTGATCTATGCTGTTATATATGCCAGTAGCCTTGTTCTTTCCCAGCTCTCTTTATTACTCTTGTATATGTTGTTTATCAGTGGTTGTATCTCATACATCTACATCCTATCCAATACATAGTCAGGGCTTAAACCACCTTCATATACCAATGTTATGTAAATCTCATTTGCGGTCAAGATTTTTTTTTATCATCAGTAGTATTAGTAATGAATATGCTTTGTTTTTCAAGTTCCGATTTCATAAAGCTCTGGAACTGGATTATAATATTTGAATCTTCATCTATTGCACTGATTAAATCATCGAAAGTTAAATCCATATCTGGATTATTTGCCAATAGAATACAATAGAAGAAAAGGTATTCATCTGTAATAGTCTATAGATTAAAAACCTTACCAGTTATCTACTCATAGATAAACAAGGCTCTTAATGTATATTTTAGCTTATATTCTTTGTCCTTAATTGTCATAGTCGATATTAAATAAAATAGCCCTTATACCTCTATCAGTGAAGTATAAAGGCTATACTTGGTTATTATTCAAAAGTTCCGAGTATTGTTTAAGCTACTGCTTCAAATATTGCTGAATAAGTAGCACCATTTACCTCAGCTTTGATTACACGAGGATTATCTGTTACATCGTCACCCCACGATACAAAACGATAACCAGCATTAGCTGTAGCTTTTAATGTAACAGTAGTACCTTTATCGTATGTTCCCATACCCGATACACTACCCATACGTGAATCATTTACAGAAGTACCAATAAAGATCTGTTCGGCTTCACCATCTCCATCGTTTGAACCACCTTGGTTCTGGTTGTTTGAGCTACCACCAGTGTTACTTGATCCACCAGTATTATTTGAACCGCCAGTGTTGCTTGATCCACCACTATTAGAGCTGCTACCAGATGTTTTCTTCAATGCTCCTACACCCTCAAATGAAGCTGTAAATGTAGCGTTATCACCATTGGGAGCATTAGACTCTAATGCAGTAATAATTACCTTACCAGAATAAGTACCAGTAGTAGAAGGAAGCCAGCCATTTGTAGGTACTGAATCAGCTTTGTTTGCATAATCTTTTTCCAAACAGAAAACAGCATCAACCTCTTTTCTCTCTACCAACATATCAAACAACTAGTCAAAAGTTACCCCTTCGCCATCATTTGAATACAAGTTCTCAGTGTTACAGTTCCAGCTAATCTTTCTGGCAGATTTAGCAACCCACTTACCACCGCAATCTTTTGAAGTGGTTTCTACTGTTTCTACATTAATACTAAGTTTGTGGCTGGTTGCAAAAGCAATAGATTTACCGCCAATAAATAACATCAAATCACCACCATTAATTACTTGTGCCATTCTTTCTATAATTTTATCGTTAATTTCTATATAAATGTATCTTCAAAATAATCTTCATCTGCATCTACTAACTATATATCCTTAATCCCCATATAACTACCTTTTTCCAAACTGGTTCTTACCAATTCAGCAATTTCTATACTTTCATTATACTTGTCAGATGCTACTACAATATCTACAAATACATCCTCATCAAATATAAATCTATCCTTGCTGTCAGCTGGGGATATACCAGTTCTTTTGTATACGATAAAGGGAAAAGTAGTATCTACATCCGCTATCAAAGGATATATTTTATTCTGTACCCTATCTACTACATTCGTATCATTACTTAGTATGTGGTAGATAGCTTTTCCTATTTGTAAACTCATTTCTTATGTCTGTTATATACTCGCTGAATTGATCCAGATATAAGTTTATCCAGGCTATCAAAGATTTCTTTTTCCTTATTCTTTTGGGCAGTTTTGAAGAACTGCATAGATGTAATTTTACCTCTATCTGCAGCCTTTGTCTACCGTCTTATGGGTGTCTTTCCCCTTACAGTAGCTCTATTCCTACCAGTAGTGTATCTGGCATCAGTACCCATTTCAAAGAACTTTAATCTAAAGTCACCCATAATATGTACTTTAGCTTGCTTCCCTTCTTTATCAGCGTTGGTTTTGATACCACTGGATAAAGCTTTTCCATTCCACCAGTTTCTACTGTTAGCCTTTCTACCCAGTTTAAGTTTCAGCTGGTTTCTTGTTTCCTTTACCAAGGTGTTTGCAGCTTGTCTTAAAGCATTCCTATATACCAGTTTTTGCTGTTTACCGTTTAATTCAGCGAATAGCCCTAATACCTCTTTTACATCTACTTCAATCATTGATTAGCTCAGTTATGATAGTTGTGGACTACTTGTACAATTCTTTGTTAATAGTCAGTATCCTATACTTCTTACCATTCCAGATTATACGCATATCATCACTTACCTTATGGTAGTATCTTATGGTAAATGTAATGGTATAGTTATGTACTATCTCATTGTTCTCATTCTATCTGTTCCCCGAATTATAATCTGCCTTTGCCCTTGTACTTATGAAATCTTTCCATACTATACCGTTTGCACCGTATTCGTTTTGGACTGTAATAGGCTACTGTATAGTTATGATCTCTCTTAAATTGCCAGCTCTCATTTTATGGTATATCGTTTATAAAGTCCTATCAAATATTCATAAGTAAAGGGTAGCTTGACTACAGTACTGAAAGTTACTGGCTCTCTATTGGAATACAAGTTACCAATCATCAGTAACATAGCGTGAATTATCGAAGGTGGCAAAGTACCACCTTCTTCTAATTCCTACAAAGCTATGTCTAAATGTTTAGATACTGAATCCTCTGCTACTGTAATCAAGTCCGTAATGTATGAATCA
Organism: Bacteroidaceae bacterium; assembly: GCA_017556045.1. Classification (GTDB taxonomy): domain Bacteria; phylum Bacteroidota; class Bacteroidia; order Bacteroidales; family Bacteroidaceae; genus UBA1189. Next base: position 81,217 of record JAFZFF010000067.1, read on the forward strand.
TCTGCTACAAAACTATCATCGACTAGCAAGTGCTTCTTTACTTGTTCTAAATTCAAATACATAGCTTACTACTTATTAATGGACTGAATTAAGCTAATACTTTTTTTACAAAAGCTTCGGCTCTGCGAGGTTTTGCATCAAAGTAGGCATTTACTACCAAACGTACTTTACCGTTTGTAGCTTGTGAGTAAGGGTCTACAGTTAAATCAATGCTTCCCCATTGACCGATTACATAATCCGCAAAGTTGCCTACTACGATACCTTTACAAGCGGATGTAGAAAGTACTTCTACACCATCAACCTCATTAGCTTCCATTACAAAGCGACCACTACCAGCATCCTTTGAGGTAGTTTTAAGAGCAGCTTTTACTGCAGGTGAAACGATATACTTAATATCACCAGATACATTTGCTTCCTCTAATGTTTGTATCATTTCAACCATAGAAGGATAAGTAACATCCTCAATAATATCGGCATCATTGAACAAGCCAGCTGGTTGTTTTGAATTGCCAGCTGCATCACCCAAAATAGTAGCTTCAAGTTTGTTTGAAATAGCTCTTACGATGTCAGCTCTAAGCAAAGCCTCAGCACTGGTACTATCTTGTAAAAGGAACTGTTTTGAAATATCAATGTATGCAGTAATACGTTTAGGCTCTAATACTACCTCGGTAAAGTTACCAGCACCGTTTGTAGCTGCATCAATCTCACCAGCCCAGCCAACATTACTACCGCTATACACTGGAATAGATACATTACCAACCAAACCAGTCATATAGTTTGCGCCAGCTTGTACCATTACCAAGTTTGCACGGAGGGGTTCTAAGATGTTAAGTTTATCTTCTGCTACAGCTTCCTTACCATTGGTAGCTACTGTAGCTTGAATATTTCTGTTTTCAATGGGAAGCAAAATCTACCCACTGTAAGAAAGTCCAGCCTTACGCATTTCCTCAATACCAGTATTTACTACAGATTGGCTTCTTTCGTCTAATTGTCTGTTGTTGGCTACATCATTAATAGCCTTCAAAAGTGAAAAGTTTTCCATACTTCTTGTACTTGTTTTAAGTTTGTTGTTAAGTTCTTTAATCTGTCTATCTGTATCTTCCATCTCCTTTTTCAAAGCTTCAAACTTTTCTATTTCCAGATCGTTCAGTACTCTTACTTCCTTTTCAGCACTAGATAAGATGTTTTCCGCTTGAATCTTCAACTGATTACGTTTATCCAATAATTCTACACTATTCATTCTATGCTCTTTCTTAATTGTGTGTAATATTCTTCCAGATCTCTTTTCTCCTTTGCTTTTACTTCATCCAATCCCCTTGTATCTACGTTTACCGATGTAGCATCATAAGCGGCTCTATACACTGGAGATACATCAAATAGTTCTGAAATGTTGCAGATAGTTCGTAAGTATGTACCGTCACTATTCTTATCCCATCTATCTTTACCAACTCTGAAAGCAAAGCTTGAAGTAGTAATATCACCCCTCTTTAACCCCTCTAGTAGTTCATCCCCCAGATTAGTGTTTGGGGCATCAAAGCTATATCTTAAACCTTTATCATCTATTTCTAAGGTCAAACTACCAGTACCGTTTTTGCTTCTGGCTAATACTCCTTTATCCTCGTTATGATTCAACAAACAGAGTATATCTGATTTCTCAATTACACCATCCAAAGCGGTAGGCTCTATTATCTCTTTGAATCCACCCAAATCATTAGATTCACTGTTAAATACTACTGCATAGCCTTCTACTTTTCTTGATTCTGGCTGTACAGTAATATCCTAATCATACATTCTTCTTTCTTTCATACTAATACAAATTATTGTTTAACATTTTCCAGATTCTTGTTTGTCGGTACATTTAGTGCAGCTTTGTTTACTTCCATTAAGTTCACCTACACAAAATGATTATCACCACCTTCTATAGAGGGTAAGTCTATTTCCCTTCTGATCTCGTTGGGGCTAACTACACCGATATTAAACAGTGTACTGTAGTAGCTGGCTAAACTTTGTTTGTCGGCTCTCAGTAATCGGGATGTATCAAAGCGTACATCTATACTATCCTTTTCAGATGGTTTGTATATCTTACGCTCAAATTCCAGTTCTATCTTCTCAAGTAATGGGGATAAGGTATCAGTAAGGAATGATAAGTTAGTGGCTTCTACAGTACTGTAGCTACTCTTACTTAAATCAAAAGCTTTTACTGGTGATACCCCAAAGAATCTACAAATATCTATTACATTAAATTCCCTTGTTTCCAGTAATTGAGCATCCGAAGGATTTACTGTAATGGGCTTAAATTCCATATTACCCTCCAATACTGCTACTCCATTGGGCTAACCAGTAGAAGGGCTAAATGCAGTTTGCCAACTGGCTTTAAGATCTTGTTTCTGTTTGCTTGTTAATGTACTTTGTACCGTCAATATACCAGCCAGATTAGCCCCACCTTTGAAGAATCCGCTAGCGTGTGATTCACTATCCAAAGCCAATCCCAAAGTATTTTTAGCGTGTGATAAGGTACTAATACCAGTAATACCATCATAACTAAAGTTAAGTATATGTATCATATTACAAGCTTCAACACTATTACTAAAGCCAGTAATATTATATATCACATTTTCACCAATGGTAGTAGGTGGCACTATAGTTACTAATTCGGATGGTATGTAATGTAGTGCAGTAGCATTACCTTTGTTATCTCGTTCTATGTAAGCAAATCCATTACCTTTAAGTAGGGTGCTTACTACTAGTGTCTTTATAAATGTAAATCTGGTCATTCTATTGTTTGGCTCTTTATTCAGAATCCGATAAGACGGATGGGTAGTAAACTTTAATCTATACCCATTCCCATCTATCTTATACGGCTCTAAAGGTAACTAAGCCACAGAATCAGATATTACCTCTACACATCTGTAAACAGTACTAAGTAGCATAGCCTTACTAGTACCATAGTTAGCACCAGTATTATACATCAGGTAATCAAAGGTGCTACTTCTTTCTTCTACTGTTTCTGGTTGTTTATTTCTATTTAACCAACTCATATAGTTATAATTTCGTTTGTGTAATGTGGTGTATCCAGATACATTCCTAATGCTTGTATCATTGATATAGCACCATCTATCTTTTTTGCATTAATTGATTTATTCGGCTTTACATTACCGTTATAGTCGGATTTCAGTGTTACATTCTTGAAGCACCATCTAGTAATTTCGTTGTTATCTACAATAGCTTTACCAGATAGTAGTAATCTTTCCATTTCTCTTGTAGGCTTATTAAAGTTGCCTAATGTCTGTGGGTACTCCTCCAGTGGTAATCCCAAATCTGTAGCAGTAATAGCCCACTGTGTACTATTGTATTTGTCATAGCCTACTTTTTGGATGTTTACTATAGTGCTATACTTCATCAAATCATTTGTGATATAATCGTAATCCGTTACATTCCCTTCGGTAATATTCAGTAATCCCATTTGCTTCCAGTACTTGTATAGCTCCCTATCTGCCTTTTCTTTTAGTGCGGATTCTGGTAAGTAGTAATCAGTTTTGAAATAGTATAAGCCATCCTTTACCACTAAGTAAGATACAGCGGTTAGATCGGATGTCGAAGCCAAGTCTACACCGACATAACAGGGCTAATCTTTCAAGGTGTTCCAATCTACATTTTTACTGGCTTTGATAATGTAGGTTTCTGGAAGCCATACCTTTGCACTATCGCACCACAGATTAAGTGTTTTGGTCTTTACACCTACCTCCTCAGAAGGGTTATTAATGGCACTTTGTACCTATTCCCTTATGTACTTGCTGGTAACTGTTACATCCAAGTTCGGTGAACATTTCACCCAGTTCTTTTCATCTATCCAGTTATCATCTTCATCCAAACAGTATATAGCAATAAACATACTATCATCAGCCTTTAACCCATTAAGTATATCAATAGCGGTACTTCTCAGTTTGTAGCAAGGGAGCGTTTTGTCAAAGCCAGCTGTAGTAATGGTGCATAGATGCGGATTCTATCTCATACCCATACTGGATTTAATCACATCCCTTACCTTACTGTTCTTTGCACTGTGGTACTCGTCAATCAAACCAAAGGAAGCATTAAAGCCATCCAGTTTACTATCATCAGCGGCAAATACTCTAAGTTTACTATTATTGGCATCAAGTAGAATAGAATCCCTATAGGCTTTGAGGTACTTTGCTTTTGGGTCTAGTTGCTTGGTAAAGGTGCTACAGAAACTAAATGCTATCTTAGCCTATTCTTTACTGTTAGCAGCCAGATCTACTTCTGCTCCATCCTCGCCATCGGCAATAAGAAAGTACAAGCATAATGCAGCTGCTAATGCTGTTTTACCTTGCTTTCTACTGATTTCAATGTAACTACTGCTATACCTTCTGTTATCCGTACCTTTCCAGTACCAACCTACGATATTAGCCACGATGAAAGCCTACCAATCTTCCAGAATAAAGTTCTATCCAGAGGATTTACCAGTAAAGTGTTTAAGCGTACTGATAAACTCTATAGCACCATCTACTACACCTTCTCTAAACTCTAAATCATCCCTTTGTAAATCGTTCTGGAATCTCTGTACTGCCAGTTTGATGTTACCACCCACAATTACCTTACCAGATACTACATCATCTACATACTGGTAGTAAGGTTTCATTTCTTTCTAAAGATGTAGATGTTTTCATCAGTATTATCTACAGTTCCCATAGTATGCTTATCCCACGCTTTACTACCGAAGTTTCGCTTTATGTTTTTAAGTGTAAGGGTATCCACCAACTCAAAGCCATTATCTAATACCATTGCTACCATATCTTTTTCTAATGGGTATACTTTACTGTTTATCTTTGCATCTTTGATATTGAGAGCAAATGTACCAGTATCCTTTAAGTAGCGTTTACAGTTATCTACAGTGGGCTTAAACCAACTATCTAGCCAGTACTAGTATTCCATACCCTCCTAGTAGGATTGGTTCTCACTATGGTATATTTCCAGTGCAAAGTAGGGAGGGCTACTAAAGATAAAATCCATCTGGTTTTCCCATTCAGGTACAAAGATTTCCGAGCCTTGCGGTCTTATGTCGGCAAAGGTGGTAGTAGCATTTACTTTGTCATAATCTGCCTTACATTCTTCCAGCTTTGCAACTAATCTACTGTTTGGATCAGTACCATAGTAGTTACGTTTACTTCTCAAAGTGCTTAACATTCGTACTCCCCAGCCACAGCTGTAATCATAGTACTTGTCCCCTTCTTTGGTGTACTTTTCCAAAAGCATATCTATAGTCTTAATGGGAAAGTTTGGTAGTTTGTTTGCACATCCTCGGCTACTGATTCTGAAAGCGGTTTCTATGTTTGTGGCTAGTGGTTTATCCTCTGGAAATACCTTTGTATTCCTACATAAGTAACCATAGTAGTGTTCCATTATTTCCTTACTTTCCAGTGCTTCCATTACAGACCACTTACTATGTGCATTTCTACCCTCATACATAAGGTGCTTGAAGTAGTAGCCTACTATGTGGTTTATCTTTACTTTTCCGTTATGCAGTGCTTTTAATTGCTTTTCCACATCTGTAAAATCTGGTAATGCTAGTATCTGTTCTTTCAAATCCTAGTACTGGTGATCTGTCAATTCTTGGTATACTCCAGTATTAAATGTCTTTCCTAAGTGTGTAATAGTCATTTCTTGTTCTTTTTAATGAATGCTTCCAATGGTGAATCTTCTACTCCCAGATTAGTAAGTTTAGGTAACTTACTTCTACTTTTTGCTGTCAAGCCAAATTCCGACATTACCCTTAATGCAGATGTTTGTGCATCCCGAGCAATCTTTACAGCTGGGTGTTCTGCTATGTTACCTCTATCACTGATAACAGTTAATCCCTATTCCTCTATAATCTTACTGGCTTTGATAAAGGTACTATAGTTATAAGCTAACATCTGTATAGCAGCCTCATCAACATCTTCCATTATTCCGTTCTATTCAAGCATAAAAAGCACATCCTTTATATATGCTTTTGCTTCATCGGCTAAGTTCTCTGAAATCTCAAATTTTTCCATACTGTTTACGGTTTTGTTTTTACTAATCTATCTTTTATCCATATACAAAAATGTGTTTAACAAATTACAGAGTGAACTCCTTTTTTTATTTGGAATACTCGGAACAAAGTAGTAATATTGTATATATAAACTATTAATAATATGAAGAATAACAAAAGTAAAATTATCGGTTTTAGACCTACACCCAGATAGCTATTTGAACTGGAAAACATCTGTAGGGATTTGTAGATTAAGAAATCTGTACTAATCAGATTTATACTGGAAGATTTCATAGATAAGTACGAAAAAAGTAAGGGGTATGAATAACTGGGATAAGTACAGAAGAATGTAGTGTAACATAAATAAAGCTACATACAATAAAGATACCATTACCCTTATGGGGTAGCACTACCAGTAGCTATATGATACATTAGTATGCACCCCAGAGGATGAAGATATTTTTAATGATACCTACTTAAAGATAACCTACAAGTATAATCCAGATAAGGATTTTGTAGAGTAGTTCAAATGGCTATTCCAGTAGTTAAAAGGGGCATACTATCGGGATGATAGGTGTAACCGTTTCTACCAGTTGAATGAAGAATGTTTAGCCATTCCAGATTATATCCCAGCGAAGGTAGATAATGATATAAGCATAGTAAACCGTTTGAAATATGCCATACTTAAACAAGCCCCAGAAACAGTAGGTAAGAAAGATTAATAGGGAATCCCGATAGAAAATCTACCAGAGTACCGAATGGAAGAAACTAAGGGAAGCCAAACTGTAGTAGAATCCACTTTGTGAGGTATGCCTATCCAAAGGGGTAGTAACACCAGCCATAGATATACACCACATAGATAGCTTTACAAAGTATTCTGGTGTTAAGAAACTGGCAGTAGCCTACAACTATAGTAATCTGTTATCAGTGTGTAAGTAGTGCCACCAAAGATTACACAACACATCCAAATAACCCAGAGCTATTACTACTGGCAGCGGTTGTAATACCATCTGCCAGCGTTACTACCTACCATCGCCCCGACTAGCCAGAAATGGTAAAAATGGCTACTTTTCGGGCATAGCTCAAGTTTCTGCTCAGTTTGTTTGGATTCCTCCTCGGATATGAGTAAGATTGCGTATAGAGATACAGAAACATCGGGATGCTGCAGAATCACTACAAATAGTATCCCCACCGCTTGAAATCCTACTTCTAGCCGACCTGATACCAGAATAAAAAGCTGAAACATCATCTTTTTTGTATTGGTTGTAGTGCCGAGCAGTACTGGATACACCGATAAGCCCATTACATTCATTTTAGATAGCAATGTTAAAAAATGGGTACTAATCCATACAATAGAATTTTTTATAGTATGGATATGTACCCAAAAATTAACATCGTACTTTATAGGGCTATAGATTCATTATTTACAGTTTCAGATAAGCATATTTGTAAACCACTTAAAAAAGGATGGTATGATTTATCATATACCGACACAAAAGTACTTCAAGAACCGTCTGGAAGCCAGATTATACTTCGGCTCTGGATTATTCAATAGATTGGTAAAACACACTACAGATTTCATCTTTACTAATGATTCTACATTTGCTACCAATGGGAACACAGTTTATACAGATACCCAGAAAATTTCTGGAACTGGAAAGAGGTACTAAGTTTGTAGATGTATTGGTATATGCAGCAATAGATAACCAGAAAGATAATAAAACCTCCAGAATAGGGATGAGGACTATTGCAGAAAAGTATAATATTCCACTAAGCAAAGTAGAAGATGCAGTAAAGCGTTTGAAAGATTCTGGATACATAGACTACAAACAGTATCCGTCACCAAATAATCCAGATTACAAGTTTAACGAGTATACCTTCCCACTACTCAAAGAGGGTAAAATGAAGGATGGCTTTTTAATGTTGAATCCAAAACTACTGACCGAACCACTAAAGCCGAAGGATAGGGGTGTACTGATCTATCTACAGCTTATAGCATTACCAGATATGAACGATATAGCAGAAACAAAGATGGAAGATATAGCCAGATTACTAAAGATAACCAGACAAACAGCCAGTAAGTATATCAAAGCATTCACAGAAAGCAATTATCTTACAAAAGGTAGATGTAGTTACAAGTGCCATTACCTAGCAAATAAACCAGTACAAGAAGATACATCAATTATTAATGAACCAATATTTATAATGGTATGACAGAATTTGAGAAAGCCGAAATAAAAGGTAGGAACTTATTCAAAGAGGTACTATAGTCTATGGGTGTTGCTGATTGGTAGCCCACTTTAGACTTGTACAATAGAGTAGATGGATACTTTACAAGAAATGATCGTAAAGCTGTAGTAGAGATTAAAGGTAGAACAAAGCGTTATGAAAGTTTTGATACTCACTTAATGGAAGTAGATAAGTATGATGCAATAGTAGCAGATGCTCACAGTAACGGTATTAAACACGCTTTCTATGCTTGTTTCTTTGGTGAAGATACCTTGTATCTGTATAATGTCGGCTACATCAAAGCCAATTCAGATAAAGATAAGGTCTGGTGTCCGAGGACTACAGCTGCTAATTCTGACTTTTGCTGGAAGGACTGCTACTTAATACACAAAGAAATAGCTACAGTATACAATAAAGTTAATGGTGTATGGAGCAAATAGGAGAACTCATAATAAACATAGCAGATCTGTTTCAGCAACAATATCCAGATAAGTCCAGCCAGTACTACCTAAACTGGCAGGATAAGCTAAACCAGATAAGTATTCGTTAAATATTGCTCTATAGTGTAATGATAGCACAAAGGATTCTAGCCCCTTTGGTTTCCGTTTGAATCGGAATAGAGCTACTTATATGTATATAACAATGAACTACACAAAACTATACTTAAAAGCTTTTATATGGGGTGCAGTGGTAGCATTCTGTATATTAATGATACTTGCACCAATACTATAAGAAAAATCCCACTTACTTATTCGGTAGGTGGGATTTCTTATATTATTATTTTCATTATTGTAGTTTATAACTATGTATTCTCACTTAATAAAGATTTATATATCATATATCCAGATTTAGCATTACTGAATAATAAACTTATCTTTTGTGAAGATATTGTTAATTCAAGCACTCCAATCTCTACAACATAATGACTTGCGTATTTTTCAGCTATACTGCTACCATCCTTGCCAAAGTATCGACATAGTGAATCTAGTACATTAAATTGCTTTTCGTCCTTATTTTCCAGAGAAGTGCCTATTGTTATGGTTCGGTATTCGGCTAATATTGTATTTCCGTCAATTACTATATAGTTCTCCTCTGTAGCAAGAGCCATAGCATCATCAAAAAAATAAAACTCTATAGGCTCAAATAGTAGTGAAAGTTTAGGATTTTTATTTAGTACATAGGAACAATGTGTTTTATCTGTCTGTTGTACAAAACTATCTAAGTTAATTCTATTTCCAGAATTTATTTTTTTGTTGATCTCAAGATATACATACCCCTTAATTCTTGCACTAAGGTCATTTGTGGAAATTGGATGGATATTTGAGTTTCTCAAGTTGTTTATATCACGATATGAAGTTTTTATATCCTTTATATACTTCTTTTTCAACTTGGTAATAAACCCCCATTTTTTTAGTTTATGTTTGCTTTTTTTTATATTATTATTTAGTCTTTCTATCTTTTGTTTTACTTCGATATTAGGATTTATAATATCGGAATCACTTAGCCTAACTACTTTGGCATCCTTTAACAAATCTGTTATTAGATTGTCAAATTTATTAGGAACTTTTATCTGCTTATTGCCGTCTTCATCCTTGGAATTTTCATCTTTTACAAGGTCTATAATTACAGATACTATTGCAATTATTAATTGGACTATCAAATATAGACTAATAATAACACCAAAGATTAATACAGAAATAATACCTAAATCTGTATTAGTTAAACCTCTCTTTGGCCACATATCAGCCCTAAACCTTCTATTATTTCCGTTGTATCCCATAAGGCTAGTATTTAATGTTTGTTTCCGCTATATGTTGTCTGTAGAATGTGTACAACTTATGCTCCTTTATAAGTGCTATATAGTTACCCAGTATGGTGTATAGTACATCTACTATGATTATGTTACTTTTTATCCTTTCTATTAATGATAAGGATATACGAGAACAAGGATATAATAAACAATAAGAAGAAGATAAGTAAGTATACTAATATCTCCACTAAGTAAGATTGTATATTACATAATGATACTACCCCAAAAGTGACGAGGGATAATACTACATAGATTATAACTATATAAAATACCTCAAGAGCATTTAGCCCTTCAAATAGACCCTTATCTTTTGTTTTATTGCCAAACAAAAGGAGAGGGCTAAGAACTATCCAAGTAAACATCCCGCTTACCAGATTCCCCATTTGCTTATCAATTTTCTTGATGTATGGATAACCTTTTCTAACCATAGTTATACTTATTTATTCGGTAGGGGATTTCTTGTATTACATAATAACTATTTAATAGTAGATATATTCATATACCCAAGCGGTATCTACATAAAGACCTCCGTAAGTTTGGGGAGTTACACGTTTTACATTTTCACAGATTAAGGGGTATTTTTCGTGTTTGTATGCTTCTGGATGGTCTGCAGTGAAGTTATTCACTTTGCTTACAAATAACTTTACACTATCCAGAGTTACAGATGGCAGATCTATTGATTCAATGTAATACGCTTCCATCGTTGGGGATACATCAAAGAAATCTATTTCTCTTTCACAGCTTGCAAACCAACTTACTGAGAGTAGTAGAATTGCTATAATCGGTGATCGCTTCATATTAATATGGTTTTAAGGGTTAGTGAATAGTGTTATTTGTGTAGTTGCTGGATCTATTACAAATATACAAATAAGTAATTAAAACTACTACTTGTTTATGCCTAACTCTTCTTCATAGTCCATAATCATAAAAGAAAGCATTTCTTTCTCTACACTATTATGGTCATAACACGGAGTATCCTCATTTACAAAAGAACGCAATTCTTCAATCCTATTTATTGCCCATTGGTATTGTCCCTCTGTTTCTAGCTTTTCAATTCCAAGTTTACTGTCAACTTCTTTAATTGCTTGATGGTAGGCTTCTACTTCTTTTTGGAACTGTTCTCTTTTAGGTGTGCCAACTTTACCATATTCAGCATCAAGAATTTCATCAAAACTTCTAAAAAGAGAGAAATGAACTTCATCATAATCTGCCACCATATTTGACAAACGAACGAACTCAATATAATTTGGATCGTCTGTTCGCATATCATCACTTATCAATGGCAGCAATTCTTCTACTCTTTTAACTGCTTCTTCGTATTGTTGCAAGTTCTCTATCTTATTCATTGTGTTTTGATATTACTTTTACATATCCACTATAGTGAGTACTTCCTTTCTTGCTTAGGTGTGAGGCTATCCTTTTAATCTTCCTCAAAAACTGAATCAATGTAACTAAGCAATTCAACATTGTTTTTCAAAGGATGTTGTATGCTTCTTCCACCCTTGAATCCGTGTTGGGCTAGATCATCTTCGCCCAACTTATTTCCAGTGTATTCCTTGACCAACTCCAACTTGTATGTGAAGTGCATATTGGGCTTAACTTGCCAATAAGCAATATCAGTTCTATCACAATCTTTGGCTACAACTTTTGTCTTGAAAGCAACTTTTCTTTCATCAGACATAAAAAGGAATACAATATCACCAACTTCAAAGTTTGTACGGTGCATTGTCCAATTTATATATCCAAGTTCCATTAGGGCTTCCCTATGATGGCAACTTTTTCTTTGTGCAAAGGCTAACCACATAATACAAATTTTACACGTTTATCTTATTATAAAAACACCTAGAATTTCTTTGTTGCTCGTTTGGCTGATGTAGACATAGTATTAAAATTAAAATAGCCTAACGTGAATGTTAGGCTACAAAGATAAGACTTATTTCTATTATTTGTGTATTAGTTTGCAGATTTATCCCCAAACTTTATCAGATGCATCGTATTCTTCATCACCGATAAAGTAAAAAGAATCCAAGATCTCATCTGGGGTGTAGTCTACTGTGTAGATTTCACCAAAATCAAATTTAACATTTGGATTGCTTCTTTTGTGTGTCACCGTTACCTTGAAAGTTTCTGGATTATAGGTGAAGCTTGTGGGAAGGTTGATGGCAACTTTTGTACCCTTTACATTCTTATAAAGCCATACTACTTGAATATCGTTCTTATACGTTACCACCAAAAAGCCCCTTCTTTTCTTTTCAGATACCCATTCTACTTTTTCAAGCATTTCGCTAAATATCTTACCTTTTCCCTCTAAGGTTATTTCTTGCAGTTCTTTTACGTTTTGTGACTTTGTTTCGTCAACAATCTTTTTTCTGTTCTTTGCGATCTCGTTCTCGGTAGCAGTAATAGAATCCTTGATGTTTTGAATTTCGGCATCAATATCCGTAACTTTCCTTTCCAGTGCTTTCATTACTACTGGGCTTTCAGCCAGTGCCAGATTATCAATAATCTTATTTTGTTGGGCTATCTTTTGGATAATCTCTTTTTCTCTATCCTTGATGCTTTCTTCAAATTGTATTATTTCTATGTTGAGTGCTTTGATCTTATCGTTTGATTTTGCTCTGTAATCATTCTGCAAGATTCGGTACTTTACCTCTTCCCAAAGAATAGCATTCAAATCGGCTACATTGATACCAAAGAATCTTGTATCTGGTTCCACCTTTCTTACATCCTTTTTATGTGCCCTTGCCACACAAGCATAGTGCATAGATTTTCCAGAATGAACGATCTGCATATTACAACCACAAGCACATTTTAGAATACCCTTTACTGGGTTGTAGTGTGTGGTATACTTATCCGCTCTGGTGCGGTTTTCCCTTTGTACCAATTGTACTTGTTCCCAAAGTTCAGGGGATACAATCTCTACTCCAGTGGGGTACTCTACTTCCTTATAAACTCTTATACCTTTATATAAGGGCTGTTTCAATACACATACTACGTAAGAGTGTCCTATTTGCTTACCCCATTGTGATTTTATACCCAAGTTATGTAGTTTATCCGCTATCTTATGTGTAGATAATCCTTCGGCAGCCCACGTAAAGATATTCCTTACAATGGTAGCCTCTTCTTCATCCACTACATATAAACACTGGGGTATACCTTTACACTTCTCGTCATACTCTGGATTTGGTACTTTCTTAAAACCTAATGGCTCTGTAGAATCCAAACAAGCAAGAGGGAATCTGGCAATAAGTGAATACTTACCAGTTTTCATACGTTCGGCAATCTTCTTTCTTTCTTCTGATGCACCATAAGCCTTGAAAGCCAAACCTATGAACTGCATAAATTCAAACTTACTACCTTTTTTGTATGTGGTGGCTAAATCATCCAACATTATTAAGTCAAATTTAGCCATTAGACCATATATGGTAGTAAGGGTTTTCATTACATCATCTTCTCTGGATAATCGTGCAAGTTCAGAAACTACGATAATGTCACAACTATCTTCTGTAAGGGCTTGTAACTCCAAATATCCAGCTCTATCTGCATCAGCACCAGATATACCAAAATCTTCAATAAGTCTAATTAAGATGTAGCCCCTTTCTTCACAGAACTTCTTAATAAGCATTTTCTGTCTTTCCAAATCTTGATGATCTGTAGAAACGCGAATGTAGCCAATAGCAGTTATCATATATTTGTAATTTATTGTTTTTCTGTATGCAAAGGTACAGCATTATGACCAATTTTGCAAGCGCACCTTTGTCTATTTAACATTCTGTAATTGCAGTAGCCTCACGACCATCACCATTTCCGAGGGCGTGACGAGCATTGGACGCTATGCTTTCGCTTATTGCACCAGCCTCACCTCCATCACCATCCCCGAGGGCATGACGAGCATTCAAAACAATGCTTTCGAAGGTTGTAGCAACCTCAAGAGCATTAAGGTGTTGGCTACGACCCCGCCTGCCGCTGCCTCTAACTCCTTCAGTAACGACTATGTCGACACCCTCTATGTCCCCAAGGAGGCCGTGAGCACCTATCAGAATACCGCACCTTGGAGCAAAATCGAAACAATCATTGGATTCTGATGACAAGTAACGCATAGCATAAAGTATACTCGCATACACCGCACGGGGCGCAGACACACACTGCGTCCCGTACTGTTTTATATCCCCTAACCCATAAACCAAAAATAAAATAACTAAAATCTGCGAGTAAGCGAGTGGGCGGAAATTTATTTACGCACACAACGAGCGAAGCAGTTTCGACGAAGTCAATACTGCGAGTAAGCGAGTGGGCGGAAATTTATTTACGCACACAACGAGCGAAGCAGTTTCGACGAAGTCAAATCTGAAATTACTGAAATCTGAAATAACTGAAATACAGAATAACTGAATACCCCCTCAAAACGAAAAACTACATTCGCGAAATACAAATGTTCACTTTTCCCGAAAATCATCATTTTTTTCAGAAAAACGCCCCATTTTGCCCGCGAACATGCGAAAAATAATTGCCTCAAAAGTGGAAAATTTTTATCAAATTTGCGCTATTTTCCGCACGAAACGACGAAAATTGGCCGCGCGCGAGGACAGGGCGCGCGCCCTACATATACTCAATATACCCACAAACAGGCGGCACACGATACCGCTGCACTCATCATTCCAGCGCTTTAATCTCTTGATTATATGGATAGTAAGCACCTTATCTTGTCACCTAAAGACACACGCGAAGAGGGAGAAGTTACTCAGTACTCAGTACTCAGTAAAATAAAATCGAAGTAAAAAAGGACATAAAAAGGGGTTATATATTAATATAATATATAAACTTTTCTTTTCAAGTGCGCACCCTACTTTCAAATTACTGAGTACTGAGTATTGAGTAACTTCTATATCCCCACACCACAGCATGCGGGTCACAGAAAAAAAAATAAATTTTATAACACGCATAGCTTCAATGCATTGAATAGCATTTCTCGAAAGCTAAAGTACAATAAAATACAGTAAAATACAATAAACGTAAACGTCAAAAATCTTTGTAGTAACTTTGCCTTCGCAATTGAGAATTAACAACTGTGTTGTTGAGCTTCGGCTGCGCTCGCTGAGCAATTTGTAAGCAAGCTTACATTGCGCTCGCTGGCACGAACCTTGAGAATGGAGAATTTGCCGTCCGGAAGGCATACTCAAAGCTCAAAGCTCACAACTCAAAGCCAATTCCTAATTCCTAACTCCTAATTAACTACCCCCCTTAACCCCTAATTAAAAACCCTTAACCCTTAACCCATTATGAGTATCAACTACAAAGTATCAAGATGCAAGAATCCCGGCAAGAATGCCGTACAGGGCGTGAACTACTTCTCATGCAAGGCCTCTAAGGTCAGTGACTATGACTTCAAGGAGCTCGCCGACGACATCGCCACCGCTACCACCGTGACCAAGGCAGACGCGCTCGCCGTGCTCGCCAGTATCAAGCCCTACATCAAGAATGCGCTCCTCAGTGGCCGCCGCGTAGTGCTCAACGACCTCGGCTCGTTCGTCATCTCAGTGCGCTCTAAGTGCTTCTCCCAGGATGCTATGGCCGCCTCGGACTTCTCTCCCTCGGCACAGATCAAGGGCTACCACATCTACTTCCGTCACGAGGTGGAGCTCAAGAAGGAGATCGCGCAGAAGATAAGTTTTAAGCGTCTGATTGAC
>JAFZFF010000068.1 GCA_017556045.1 Bacteroidaceae bacterium
AAAGAAGAACAAAATAAAATAGTACAAAGCAATGAAAAGAACATTCCAACCTTCTCTGAGAAAGAGAAAGAACAAGCATGGTTTCCGTGAGAGAATGGCTACCGCTAATGGTCGTCGTGTATTGGCTGCTCGTCGCGCTAAGGGTCGTAAGAAATTGACTATTTCTGACGAGTTCAACGGCAAGAAGAAGTAATTTCTCTCCGTAAGAAAACGTTATAAAGAGGTGACGATAAAAATCGTTACCTCTTTTTTTTAGGTAGGTTCTATAAATAACTTTGCCAAAAATTTGAAGTTTAGCCGAGACTATTTGGCTGACTGGAGAGAGAGTGTAGCGGGCTACATGACCGAAACAAGCAGCAAAAGAGGCCGGATAAAGCCAAATTAGTGGCAAAAAGAAGGAAGCAAAGTCTCCTGTAAATATTTTCTGTGAGAATTTACAGAACCTACCTTTATATCTCCGCGTTTTTTATTACTTTTGTCGTACAATTACAATATCCCTATGAGCAACAACAATCAGACAACAAATAAGAAACCGCTGCGCCTCATCGTTATCAATCTCGCAGCCATGGCAGCAGTGGTGGTGGCGGCAGTGTTTGTCACCTTCCGCTGGATCGACAAATATACCGAGCATGGCATCGCCATCACAGTACCCAACGTGACAGGCATGCAAGAGGAGGAGGCCATACAGGTGTTGAGCCAATACCGCCTCGTCGGCATCGCCGATGTGATGGAATACCGCAAGGGAGTACCCGTAGGCGAAGTGCTAAGCCAACGCCCAGGCTCCAACGCCAAGGTTAAGCATGGACGCAAGATCTACCTCTCCATCAGCTCGGGCAACCATCCCACGAAGGCTGTACCCGATGTAGCAGACAACAGCTCACTGCGCCAGGCAGAGTCACGCCTACGTGCCGCAGGCTTCCTATTGACCCCTCACGACACTATCGAAGGAGAACTCGACTGGGTATACGGAGTTCGCTACAATGGACGCGAGCTGAAAGGCGAAGAGCAGATACCCGAGGGAGCTACACTCACCCTCATCATCGGAGGCGGCGAGAAGATCAATGCAGACACCTTGGTAGCGCCGACCGTAGAGGATGGATGGTTCTAAGCAAGCACCCATAGATCTTCCTAGGACTTCCTAGAACATACCTCCTCATAAAAAACACAATAACCCACACAAGCAACTATGATTGACGAAATAGACGAGCTGTTAGACGAAGGCACCGACCTTGACTTTGCTGGCGATGAGGAGACATCGCTCTATGAGCACTTCCGCGTAGTGGCAGACAAGGGCCAGGAACTGGTACGCGTAGACAAGTTCCTTATCGACCACCTACCCCATGCCTCACGCAACCGCATACAGAAGGCCGCTGAGGCAGGATGCCTCCATGTCAATGGCAAGCCCGTAAAGAGCAACTATCGCGTGAAGCCACGAGACATCGTCACCCTGATGATGGATCGCCCACGCCACTCTAATGACATCAAACCCGAAGACATACCGCTCGACATCGTATACGAAGACGACGACCTCATGGTAATCAACAAGCCTGCAGGCATGGTCGTACACCCCGGATGCGGCAACTACAGCGGCACACTGGTCAACGCTATTGCTTGGCACCTACGTGACAATCCCGACTATGACCCCAACGACCCTGGTGTAGGACTTGTACACCGCATCGACAAGGACACCTCGGGACTGCTTGTCATTGCCAAGACACCCGATGCCAAGACAGCTTTGGGTATTCAGTTTTTCAACAAGACCACCAAGCGTCACTATAACGCCCTCGTATGGGGTTCGCTCAAGGAGGATACCGGCACCATACGCAGCCAGATTGCTCGCAACCCACATGATCGCCTGCAGATGGCAGTCTTCACAGACCCTACAATCGGCAAACACGCCGTCACACATTATAAGGTACTGGAGCGCATCGGCTACGTCACCCTCGTAGAGTGTATCCTCGAGACGGGACGTACCCATCAGATACGTGTACACATGAAGCACCTCGGCCACCCACTCTTCAATGACGAGCGTTACGGAGGCAATGAGATTCTTAAGGGTACTACTTCGGGCACCTATCGCAAGTTCGTGATCAACAGCTTTGAGGCATGTCCGCGCCAGGCTCTACATGCCCGCACCCTCGGCTTCGTACATCCCCGCACAGGCGAAGAGATGTTCTTCACCTCTGAGCTCCCCTCCGACATGGTGACCCTGCTTGACCGCTGGCGCAACTATGTAGAGAACACACTAAACAACTGACACTATAAATCAAATATATAGAAATGAACGCAAACAAACGCACCATAGCCATCGTAGCAGGTGGCGACTCCGGAGAATACGAAGTATCGCTGAAGAGTGCAGCGGGTATCGACTCGTTCCTCGACAAGGAGCGCTACATCGTATATACCGTCATCATCCGTGGCAACGACTGGAACGTACAGCTACCTGATGGTACCACAGCACCTATCGACCGCAACGACTTCAGCTTCCGCATGAACGGCGAGCACATCAAGTTTGACTATGCCTATATCACCATCCACGGCACACCGGGCGAGAATGGTCTGCTGGGTAGCTACTTCGAGCTCATCCGTATGCCCTACTCTACTTGTCCGCCCCTGATTTCGGCAATGACATTCAACAAGTTCGTGCTCAACCAATACTTGCGCAGCTTGGGTGTACGCGTAGCTGAGTCGCTCACCTTGCGCCGTCAGGATGTCATCACCACCGACGATGTGGTAAAGGCCGTAGGACTGCCCTGCTTCGTGAAGCCCACTTGCGGAGGCTCAAGCTGTGCCACCACCAAGGTGAAGACTCCCGAAGAGCTGCTTCCTGCCGTAGAGGCCGCCTTCGGCGAGGCCGATGAGGTGATGATCGAGGCCTTCATGCAAGGCACCGAGATTACTTGCGGATGCTATAAGACACGTACAAAGAGTGTCGTATTCCCCATCACTGAGGTAGTGGCCAAGAATGAGTTCTTTGACTACGATGCCAAGTACAATGGCCAAGTAGAGGAGATCACACCTGCCCGCATCGATGAGAGCATTGCAGAGCGAGTACGTACACTCACCTCACTGCTCTACGATATCTTGCGATGCCACGGTATCATACGTATCGACTACATCATCACAGAAGGCAACAAGCTCAACCTCCTGGAGATCAATACCACACCGGGCATGACTGCCACCAGCTTCATCCCCCAGCAGGTACGCGCCGCAGGACTCGATATCAAGGAGGTACTCACCGAGATTATTGAGGAAAGCTTTTTAAATTGACCATTAACAAGGGACAATTGACAATTTAATTAACTCTTAACTTTTCACTCTTAATTTAAAAGAATATGATTCCCGAAGAATTCAAGGACATGCGTCCGTTCGAACCCGAAGAGCTGCCTGCAGCATACGATAGTTTGTTGGCCGACCCTATGTTTCGCGCCGTAGTGGGCATGGTAATGCCACAGATTCCCGCCGAAGCCCTCGGCCCCATGATGCATGGTTGCAAGTCCATATTGGAGTTTCAGTACACCTTCATCCGTCCGCTCTTGGAGGGTGTCATCAAGAAGTGTACTACTGGCCTGACTGGTAACTTCGACACACTGGGTCTCTCTAAGGAGAAGGAGAATTTTACCTATATCTCTAACCACCGAGATATCGTGCTCGACTCTGGTCTGCTCGACATGTTGCTCTTCGCCCAAATGGGACTCAATACCGTAGAGATTGCCATTGGCGACAACCTGCTCATCTATCCTTGGATCAAGACTCTCGTGCGCCTCAACCGCAGCTTCATCGTAACCCGTAAGGGAGGTATCCGCGAGATGCTGCAGTCAAGCATACGCCTGTCATCATATATGCACTACGTGATTGGCGAGAAGAAGGCTCCCGTGTGGATTGCTCAGCGTGAAGGCCGCTCTAAGGACTCTACCGACCACACCCAGGAGAGCCTGCTCAAGATGTTTGCCATGGGCGGCGAAGGCACTCTCGCCGAACGCCTTATCGGCCTCAACTTGGCACCGCTCGCCATCTCCTACGAGTACGACCCCTGTGATTGGCTCAAGGCCATGGAGTTCCAGATGAAGCGCGACAACCCCGACCACAAAAAGTCACAGGCCGATGACCTGACCAATATGAAGACCGGTATCTTCGGTTACAAGGGACGCGTACACTTCCAGACTGCCGAGTGTATGAACGACTTCATCGCCGCTCTGCCCGCTGACCTGTCAAAGAACGATTTCTATACTGCTATTGCTCAAGAGATCGACCGACGCATCTATGCCAACTACCTCCTCTTCCCGGGCAACTTCGTAGCTATCGACCTCTTGCAGGGAGGCAACACCTACGCAGACCGCTATACCGCAGAGGAGCGCACAACCTTCGAGCAATACCTCGCAGGACAGCTGCAAAAGATAGAGATGCCAGGCAAGGACGAAGCGTTCCTCCGCACCAAGATCTTAGAGATGTATGCCAACCCAGCGCTTAACCAATTGAATAACAAGAATTGATACAGTTCAAGAGTTTCCCGCTCATCAGCCTCATCGCTGGCTTGCTCACACTGCTCTGCAGTTGCGAGCAGGCTGGTGACGACTATCGCTACCCCTCGGTAGTGACTGACTATGCCTGTATCATCTCCGATGCCACAGGCCAAGCCGATCAGCTACTGCTCGATAATGGTAGCCGTTATCCCATAAGCTTCACCGACGAACTGCTCGAGGCAAATAAGGGCATCCGTCCCTCCTTTAAGACAGACACCCTCTGCCGCGTTGTCAGCGTCTACGAACTCGTAGCAACAGAGCAGGCAGACACGGTGGCCTACCTCTATGCCATGAGCAAGACCTCATCCAGCACACCCACCCCTCTCCCCGAGGGTGAGGAGCTACACCAGCATCCCGTATACCTACAAAGTATATGGCTATCGGGAGGTTTCCTCAATATGGTACTCGAGATCAAGGCACTCAATGGCAAGCATAGCGTCGGCTACGTCGACACTACGCCCGAAGGCATGCACGGCAAGGAGTTCACATTTTATCACAAGGTCATTAGCGACGTAGAGTCGTACCGTCAGAAATTTTACGGTTCTATTCCCCTCGCTCCATTCAGCACACAGCTACAGCAGGGCGACACTCTACGCTTCGTAGTCAACACCTACGATAAAGGAAATACATCATACGAGTTTACACTATAATCCCCATTCGCCCAGCCTCATCAATGAAAAAAAGAGAATTCAGAATCAACCAATCACATCATACTAAAAAGATTACACTTATTGCCGTAGCCATCGTGCTCATCGGCATCATACTGACCATCATACTATCAAGCAGAAATAGAGCTTTCACAAAAGCGGCAGATACTGCAGCCGACACATTAGTAGTCAAGGATACCATATATCGATTTGGGCTCCCCATCGAGGAGTTCACCATCAAACACGACACCATACAGCCTGGGCAGACACTGGCCAACCTCTTGATGGGATATGGCCTCTCGGCACAGAAGGTATACAGCCTCACCCAATGCCCCGACACCGTATTTGACGTACGAAAGGTGCGTGCCGGACAGCCCTGCGCCCTGCTCACCGCAAAAGACAGCACAGCCACACCGCTCTATTTCATCTATGAGATGAATATCAAGGACTATGCGGTATTTGACCTCACCACCGACCGAGTGACCCGTGGTAGCCACCCCTCAGAGTGGCGCGAGCAAGCAGCAAGCGGTATCGTAGAGTCATCTCTGTGGAATGCCATGGTCGACAACAATGCGTCACCCCAACTGGCCGTGACGCTCTCCCACATCTTTGGATGGACCATCGACTTCTTCGGCATACAGAAGGGCGACTACTTCCGCCTGCTCTATGAACAAGAGTATGTCGAGGAGCGCCCCACCAACAGCTTCCGCATCCGTGCCGCCTCATTCTGCGCATCAGACAGCATGTACTATGCCATCCCCTTCACACAAGAGGGCGAGGAGCTCTATTATAACAGCAATGGCCAGAGCCTCGAAGGGGCCTTCCTCAAGGCACCACTTGACTATTATCGCATCTCATCGCGCTTCACTGGCAGTAGATATCATCCCGTACTCAAGCGCTATCGTGCCCATCATGGTGTAGACTATGCTGCCCCTACAGGCACTCCAGTATACGCTATCGGTAGCGGAAAGGTCATCGACAAGGGATACCAAGCTAATGGCGGTGGCAACTACGTAAAGATTCGCCACAATAGCACCTATACCACCACCTATATGCACCTCTCACGCTTTGCCAAGGGACTCAAGGTAGGTGATATGGTAGCGCAAAAAGAGGTCATCGGCTACGTAGGCTCTACAGGCCTCTCTACGGGTCCCCACCTCGACTTCCGCGTCTACGAGAATGGCAAGCCTATCAATCCTCTTACCATCAAGTCGCAGCCCAAGAAGCCCATCAGCAATGAGAACAGCGCTGCCTTCAAGCATGTGGCCGACTCACTCATCCAACGACTCGGACTGTTAGAGATCAAGCAGATGGAGTAAAGATTATCGACAATCCTACATACATAAAAAGAAACGCAGATTGCTCTGTTATGTCTTATAACTCTAAAGACACTTGAGCAATCTGCGCTTCTTATATATTACTACTCTATATAGAAATCTATATTTAGTCGTTAAGCATCATTGGCATGAGCAACATCAAAAGTTCCTCATTCTCAGCCTGCTCAGCGGGAACAAGTACACCTGCACGAGAAGGATCAGAGACTTCGATAACAACATCTTGACCATTGATATTAGAGAGGATATCCATGAGGAAGGTAGCTTTGAAACCAATGCTCATAGGATTGCCCTCGTAGCTGCAAGTAAGCTTCTCTTCTGCAGAGGTAGAGAAGTCAATATCCTGAGCTGAAATGAGCAACTCATTATTATTCATGCGCAACTTGATAAGGCTGCTGCTCTGCGATGAGAATACTGACACACGACGCAAAGCACTAAGGATAGCTGCGCGATCAATAGTAATCTTAAAGGGATTGTTCTGCGGGATTACCGAATTATAGTTAGGATAACGTCCTTCAATAAGACGGCAAATCATACGATGATTGGGCATCTCGAAGGTTGCATTACGATCATCAAAGGTAATCTTGATTTCGCCTTCCTCCTTAGCCAACAAGTTCTTGAGCAATACTGCGGGCTTCTTGGGGAGAATGAAAGCAGCCTTCTCTTCACCCTTTACATTGAGCAATTTGTAGCGCACAAGCTTATGACCATCTGATGCTACGAGGGTAACGTAGTCGTTGTAGATATCAAAGTAGATACCATTCATCACAGGACGAAGCTCGTCATCTGCTGTAGCAAATACGGTACGGTTGATACCACCGAGCAGAGTATCGCTCTCAAGAGTAAAGCTTACTGCGCTCTCGCCCATAAATGCAGCCATGGGGTACTCGTCTGCAGCTTGTCCCACCATGCTATACTTACCATTCATGTACTGAATGATAACTTCCATTGTCTGTGCATTAATATCGAATGTGATGGGCTGCTCGGGAAGCTCCTTGATGGCATCAAGCAAAGTCTTTGAAGAGATGGCAAACTGGAAGTTCTCATCGCTCTCGATCACCTCCATAGAAGTATCGAGTGTAGTTTCGTTATCTGATGCTGTGATTGACAGCTTATTGCCCTCTACATTAAACAAGAAACAATCCAAGATAGGCAGTGTACTCTTCGAATTGATTACACGGCTAATGGCTTGCAAGTGGCTGTATAAAGCAGCGCTGGATACGACAAATTTCATAGCTGTTATATATTTATCTATTAGTATTCTTTTTGTGTTTACTATATTTCTACAAAAGTAGC
Source organism: Bacteroidaceae bacterium (assembly GCA_017556045.1). GTDB lineage: Bacteria > Bacteroidota > Bacteroidia > Bacteroidales > Bacteroidaceae > UBA1189. The sequence goes on from JAFZFF010000068.1 coordinate 7,801, forward strand.
ACAAAGTGTGTGGTTAGCCAAAAATTTAGGCAAAAAAATTAGCAACGTAACTAATAAAAATGTATCTTCGCGCTCCGATTAACACAGAAATCAAAAATTAATAATCATAAATAATAGAAAGAACCCATTATGGAATTGACAGGTAAGATTATAGCCGTGCTCCCCGAACGTGGTGGTATATCAAAAGCAGGCAATGAGTGGAAAATTCAGGAGTTTGTGCTTGAGACTCAAGAGCAGTATCCCCGCAAGATGATGTTCAACGTGTTTGGTGCAGATCGCTTGGCACAGTTTAACATCCAGTTGGGCGAGGTGCTCACCGTATCTTTCGATATCGACAGCCGTGAGTACAATGGCCGTTGGTACAATGACATCCGCGCATGGAAGGTCGATCGCAATGTAGCTGCTTCTCCTGGTGCTCCCGTTCCTCCCGTAGCTCCTGCAGGTGCTCCTGTACCTCCTCCCATGGCTGATCCCTTTAGCGCAGCTCCTCAGATGAGCGCATCAAACGAGGCAGATGATCTGCCCTTCTAAATCTGCACAGATATATCAAAAACAAGAAAGGTCAGGATTTTTCCTGACCTTTTCTTATTGCCTTATAACTTAATATCTCAAGAGTTTCTTGCCTGCAGAGACATAGACTCCCTTGGCAAGAAAGTCCGAATGAGTCACCTCACGACCATCGAGCGCGAAGATTTTTTTGTTTTTTTTTTCGGCTTTCAGCTTTGCTACGCTGGAGCCTTCTGCGGTGTAGTCAATCACTACGGTGCTACCCTGCTTGCAAGGTATGGAAGCGATACCATGCTCATTGATCGTAATTCTCACCTCTACGCCATCTACGGTAACCTTAGTGGTAGCAATATCTCTTGCGCCACGTGCACAGCGTACGCGAAGTTCTGCGCCAGCGTTGCTCACGATGGTCACCTTCTGACACTTACCATCAGCCCAGTTGAAGTCCACAGTAAAGTTACCCATAGCCTTCATACCAGTCACAGCACCAGTCTTCTCCCATACTGCAGGCAATGCAGGCAAGATATTGATGTATCCATGTGCACTCTGCATCAGCATCTCAGCGATTCCCGAGCATACACCGAAGTTACCATCAATTTGGAATGGTGCGTGCGAGTCAAAGAGGTTGTAGTATATACCTCCTGCGCCAGCATTGGTGCCATACGAGGTAGAGTGCTTGAGTGCATTCTTAATGATGATGTGAGCATGGTCACCATCTTGAGCACGCGCCCAGAGGTTCACCTTCCAACCCATTGACCATCCTGTAGCAGCATCGCCACGCAACTTGAGAGAGTTCACTGCGGGAGTAAAGTACTCGCTCTCGGGAGTGATTTGGTCCATGGGGAAGAGGGCCATCATATGTGACATGTGGCGGTGACCACGGTCGTTAGAGATATCAAACGGTGTGTACTTCCACTCGCGGAGGAGAGGCTCGCCCTTCTTCACGCCGTTGTATGTAGCACCCCAAGCACCTGTATAGGTCTCGGTATGCAAGCCCTTGTCTGTCTTCTCGATGTAGAGATTGAGCTTCTTGATGTCAGCATCGGTAAGTCCCAACTCCTTAGCACCCAAGATATCGATAGCGTCCTTGATATTCAAGAAGAGGTAGTATATCATCTGCTGAGCGTGAGCAGTACCATCCTCGGTCTGATTATCGTGTTGCTCGGCACTGAACTCATTGGGAGCTACATAGGTACCATCGGGTTCAAACTTATAGGGAGTGTGATAGTTCTTCACATTGTCCTGCTCGTCCTTCTTATTATCAAAGCCACGATCCTCGATAAGACGATGGAACCAGAACTCAGCGCAACTCCACATCACGGGGAATGCCTCTTTGAGGAACTCCTTATCTTGTGTATAGCGATAGTGTGTCCAAAGGTGACTGGTGTACCATACGTTAGCTACGAGGTAGTTGTCGCCCCAAGTACTCATGCTATTATAGAGTGATGACTCGGTGAGCACGCTCCATCCGTGACCATTGTTGTAGCGCTTACCCACTTCCTTCCATCCGGCACTCTTTGCACCACGGATGATAAAGTTCACGAAGGGCTTATGCAGGTCGCTGAGGTTAGTGATCTCTGTCGGCCAATAGTTCATCTGGATATTGATATTGGTGTGTACGTCGGAGTTCCAGGGAGAATCAGTGCCACGGTCATTCCATATACCTTGCAGGTTATTGGGCGCAGCGATGGGCTTGCGGTTTGAGCTGATGGCAAGGTAACGTCCGTAGTGGAAGTAGAGTTGCTCAAGGAAGAGATGATCATTTTGCTTACTATTACCATTGGTATTATTGGGGTAATAGCTGTCAATCAAGGTCTTGGTATCTACGGTAGGAGTAGATAAACCGAGATCAAAGGTCATACGCTTGGTGATGGCGGTAAAGTCAGCCACATGATCAGCCTCTACAGCATCATAACCTTTATCAATAGCCTTCTCGATAGCAGCCTTCACGTTATTATTGATGTCGGCAGCTGTCTCCTTTGTAAAATAGTTGTCGAGCACAGCCATGTCGCCATTAAAGTTGGTAGCTCCCTTGAGATAGAAGGTCACCTCTGTGGCATTCTTTACACTGATGCCACCTGCAGTAGTGGTCACTGTAGCGTTATCATCAGCTACGACATGCAGACGAGCAGCATACTTCACCGTCATAGCGCCAGTAAACGAAGCTGTACCATCTTGGTATACCACCTTGCTCGCACCGATGCTATTGCCCGGCTCGAGAGAGAACACGAGGTTGAGCTTGTCGTCACCCTCGCTCTTGTACTGACCTGCAATCACCTGATCGGGGGCAGAGCTCAAATACTTACGTACCTGCTTGGTGCCGTTGGCGTTCTTAAACTCTACGCCTGCAATACCCTCTTCGATGTCGAGGTAGCGCACATAGTCTGTCACACCCTCCCAGATAGAGGCGTCCTTATTTGCAATGATTACCGAACCGAAGTTCATGAATGTACGATTGCCACTGGCAGCACCTACCGTATTAGCAGGGCCACTCCAGAGAGTCTTCTCATTGAACTGCAGCTCCTCGTGAGCAACTCCACCGAAAACCATACAGCCGAGTTCACCATTACCCAAGGGCAGTGCATACTCCATCCAGGGGTAACTCACACCAGCCGCCTCAGCAGAGGTCTTATACCACAGCGTGTTGGGATTTTTAGGTGAATAGGCCGAGAGACCAGCAATCTCAGAGATTTCGTGTACATATTCGTCGGGCACACCTACATAGTCCACCTCATCGAGGAAGAACTGGCTACCCACGTCATTGTTTGTAGCTGCACTGCTATTCCACAAGGCCAGGTAGTTGCCACGCTTGTTCCAGTAGTTGCTACCGCTACCCTTGAGCTTGATATATGATGCGCTGCCATTAAACTTGACGCTACCATCAAATGTCGTAGTGTGTGTAGTCGCAGCGGGGTCTACCATCGATGAGCGAGCGCTGGCCTCACTGCCAGTCATGCCTAACACCTTAGAGAGACCTGTAGAGTAGTTGTATACCTTATAGCCACCACCATTCTGCGGTACGAAAGCCCATATACCCTTATTATCCTTCGGCACATTGGTGTTGGTCAGCAATAGGTTGCCATCCTCTACATAGCCATCAGCCAAGCTCACATAGCCTCCGTGACCACCACGGATGGTGTAGAACTTAGTATCCTTATCCATGTAGCTCACATATACCGTAGTGCCATCGATGCTCACGATAGCCACCTTGCCCTCTACTGCTGCGGGAGCAAACTGCTCCTTCTTTACGCGGCCCTCAGCCTCGAAGGTCTCGCCCTGCTTATACGCCTTACCCTCATAGGTCACTGTAGCGTCAGCACCTATCACTACTACCGTATAGGTCACGGGACCTGTAGCCACCTCGGTGATCACATAGCAGTTGCCCATATCAGTAGTGGTCCAGCTATTTACCACGATGCCTGCATCCATCTGACCCTTATCCTGCGAGTTCAGACCGTTGCCACCGATAAGCAGCTTCCACGGATAGCTACCACCCACATTCTCCAATGTCAGCGCTGCAGATGCTGTAGCTACGAAAGAGCCATTGGCACTCACGTACTTCTCTGCACCTACGCTATAGAGATAGTAGCTGCTGCCCTTCTTCTCTATACGGAATTGCTGGTTGGGGTCCTCAGCATTCTGAGTCACTGTACCCACAGCCTTGCCATTGCTCGAGCAGAGCTCATTGGGGCGTGCTGAGCTATAGAGCAGGAATGCACGGGCACTGCGCAAGGTATACACCTTGTCATTATCCAATTGGGAGAGACTTGTCACTGATTGTGCTTGCACAGCTGTAAACATACAGAAGAGAGATACAAGCATAAAGAAGATTTTTCTCATGGCCGTTATTATTTACTTTGTGATTATACTTAGCATTACTAAATCTGTGGCAAAGATACGCATATTATTTGTCAATCACAAATTGATGATGAACATATTACGCAACTCACTCGCCTCCTACCCTACACCCTAGAAGAAAGCACAAGGGCAACCCTGCGGGCTGCCCTTGCATAATGTATACTATCTGTAGGGAGAGATTACTTAACCTTACCCAGTGTGAGTACCTCATTATCGGTCAGAGGTACATTCCAGAAGCGAATCTCTGCCACCTCAGTATCGAGACACTCACCATCGTTGTCACAGAAGAGGAAGGTACGCTCGGGATCGAGGAGCCATGCGCCCTTGAAGTCATTCTTACCAGGTGTCACGAGCACACCATCAATATATGCGTTAGGCACACCATCGGTAACGGTGATAACTACACGATGCCAGGTATTGACGATGATCTGTCCTGCGTAGCCCCAGTTTCCACTTGCAAAGTGTCCGATGTAGCCCTTTTCGTTAATGAAGAACATCGCATCGGAGTCATTCTCCAAGTTGGGCTGCAACAGTGCATTGAAACCAATCTTGCTCACGCGCAAATCATACATGATGGTATAGTTGCTTACCTTATCGTCGTAGGGAGTAGCATACTCGAGGTCAAACATCGAAGTCTTGGGCAAGAAGATAGCCTTGTTATCCTCTGCGGGACCCTCTACCTGCTCGATACCTGCGCCTTCGAGAGTAGCAGCAAATACTGCCTTGCCTTCGATGACACCTGGTGTCAAGAGGTGCTCTACGCTACCGCTATTGGCGAGCAAGTCATCCTCATCATCAAATGTCCAGATACCCTGTGCATCGGGCACCTCTATATCTTGGCCACCGCCATTGCCTCCGGGCTCAAACTTGCCGAGCTCTGCTACCTGTGACTTGCTGAGTGACTCCTTCCAGAACTGTAAGCCACCGACCTCGATAGCATTGTGTTCGCCATCGTTGTCGCAGAAGAAGTATACACCCTCCTTATTGATTACCCAAACATCGTTGTGAGTATTTGCAGATGTCTTCACATGCTCACCATCGATGAAGGTAGACATGATACCGTCACGTACCGACAACACCACGCGGTGCCAGGTATTGACATTGACGTTACCACCATAGCCGAGTCCTCCAGCACTGAGACCCACCATACCCTTCGAGATGAAGATACAGCCATCGGTATTGTTGTCGAGGTTGGTCTGATAGAGTGAGATGAAGTTGGTCACGTTGGTAGCCTTCACGTCGAATGCTATCGCATAGTCGCGCAAGTCTTCCTCCTCCTCGAGACCGAAGAAGAGACAGGTGTTCTTGGGCAATATCAATCCCTCGGCACTCTTCTTCACGCCATTGTCGACGCCATCCTCATAGGGCAGCGGGATAGTGTTCTTCTCGCCTACCTGATAGGGCTCCATGCTGAGGTCGTTCATGATATCGATATACCAGAGTTCCTCGTCCTCATCATCGAAGGTCCACGCGCCATAGGGCTCGGGCAACTCCTTATTTACGCTGTTCTGTACGAGTTTCACCTTCACAGGCTCTATGCCAGAAGCTTCGGGAGCCGACACGATGAGCTCGCCCTCACGCAGGGCCTCATCCTCGTCCATGGGCAATATGCCGAAGTAGTAGGTATATGTACCGATAGCGGGCACGGGACTCTTGAGGTATATCCACTCGGGATAGGTAAACGAGGGCTCTACGGTAGCCGATACGTTGAGTGTAAACTCCTTTATATCGGTGAGGTTCAGCGAGTCTGCACTGACGGTCATCGAGTAGGTGCGCTCATGCTTGTAGAATCCCAACTCCAGTACCTCGCCATTAGAGAGAGCCTTGTCCCACAATGCGAGCTCAGCAATCTCAAATTCGCCCATCTCATTACCATCGTCCAAGAAGAGATATCCGCTGTTAGGCTGGATGACCCACTGTGTCTCACCAGAGGTCTTAGCCTTAGTCACCAGTTCACCATCGAGATATACTGAGGGGCAACCATCCTCGACACTCACCACGATACGGTGCCATGTATTGAGCTTAACAACACCACCATATCCCATTACGAACAGACCGAGCTGACCCTGCTTATTGATAAAGAGGTCACCATCGTTATTGTTCTCGGCGGTAGTCTGCAACAAAGATCTAAATTCATTGTGGTCAGGGATCTTGACATCATACATCAAGGTGTACGATGTGAGCTTCTCGTCATACTGAATGTTAAATATAGCTCCTGCGGGCAGACGTATAGCGCCATTACCAGCCTCGGGACCTTCTACGTAGGTCACACCGATTTCTGAGAGTGTCTCCTTAGCTTCCAGTTCATCAGCCTTCAGACCAGGGATAAGCTCTACAGCACCATCAGCGCTATTCACAACCTTGTCGTTCTCAGCATCAAAGGTCCATGAGCCGAGGCGTGCGGGCACCTCACAGATTTCACCCTTCTGCACAAAGGTATCGCTCACGAGCTTCTCCGATACGTTGTCGTATGAGTCGTATGCCTCTACCACTACGGTGTGCTTAGCGTCCAGCTCCAAGCCAGTGAATGTCACCGAGAAGGTCTCGGGCTGATCGCTATTTCTATAGAACTCAGAGAATACCCACTGGTTGCGTACGGCAAAGCCCTTCTCATTGAGCAACATCACCTTGTAGCGGAATACGCAGTCATTGTCGGTAGCCTGGGGGAAGGTAGCAGTAACGCTTGTGCCCACGCACTCTACCTCAATCTTAGCCTTGGTATCAAATACCGGTGCGGGCAGACCATCGCGGTAGGGCTTATTATCGGGGTTGCTATACTTGTCGCGCTTGTCAGCGTATGCAAACTTTGAGCCATCGAAGGGAGGCTCGAGGTTCCAGCGGTTCTCGGGCTGTATCTCCTCATCGATGCGGGTGTCATAGCGGCGGATCTCCACATTGCCTGCGGGTCTTACATCCACGATCAATCCCTCAGTGATGTGTTCGAAGAAGTTGGGGTGATAAACGTCAGACCAGTCTACTGCGGGGCCATGGATCTCACTATAGGTGATAGAGCCAGTACCTACGCCAGTGAAGTAGTTCTGTTCTACGCCATTGGGGTCTACACCCTGGTGGATAGAGCGGGGGTCGCCGAGAGGATAGTGGCTATGACCACCGAACGCTACTACCTGAGGATACTTGTTGAGGATGGGGTTCAGCGCGCTCATGCCCCAGAGCGAACCGCCACCAGAGCCCTCACCAGGCCATGTGCTGTAGCAGGTATACTTGGGAGGCACGTGGGTGAACACGAAGATGGGCTTGCCGGGACACTCCTTAGAAGCCTGCTCAAGCCATGCCTCAAGCTGCTCGCGCACCTCTGTGGGGTACGATGCCAAGCCGCTCGCGGGATTAGCATCATTGTTGTCGCCACTTCTCACGCTGATAGTGATGAAGGGATAGCCCTTGATCACCTTATACTGGTTGTGAGGATAGTCCTTACCATCATTGAAGGGGCGCAACTTGACAGGATAGTTACCACCACTACCACTATAGTTATCGTGGTTACCCATCATGAAGAGGATGTTATCGACGGGGTTAGTGAAGTTTTCCTCATCTGTGAACACCTCCACGAGCTGGTCATACTGAGCCTCTGTGCCACTATCAGTGAGGTCACCACATACGATGATAGCATCAAGCTTGCCCTTAGCAGTGAGTTGCTTGAGCGAGCGAGGCACCTTCACCATGGGGCCATCACCCTTCGTATTACCGAAGTGTACGTCAGAGATCACCGCAAAGGTGGGATACTTCTCCGACTCAGTACCATTCTGCTGCACCTTCATCGTGCATGAGAGCGCATCCTTACCTCTGAGAGTAATCTCAGTAGCGCGGTCCTCAGCAGCGCTGTTGGCCGCTACGGTCAGCTTGATGCCACCATCAGCGAGCGCCACCTTACACCATGCGGCGCCACCCTCTACAGTGAAGTCCACATTGGTATTCACCTCTACCAATCTCTCTTCTGCTGCTGTACCAAAGTATGCATCACCTGCTCTGAGGTAAGAGCTACCACGCTCGGCTACAGAAGTCAGCACGTAGGTCTGAGCATTGACAGGCATCAGCGCACATGCCAACACCATCAGCAATGTATATAAAGCGAACTTTTTCATATCATTCCTATTTTTACATTATTCCACATATACATTCTTTGATACGCCGCCCACGGTCACTACGTATACACCCGGCTCGAGGATAGCGTTCTTGGGGAACTTCACACCAGCGAGGTTCGTCACGCTGTATCTCTTGGCGTTCTCCACCACGATCTGGCGCTCCTTCACCATGATCAGCACATCACCCTCTGTGATAGCAGCGATGCCCGTACCATCGACAATCTGTGCGTTCCATGCGAAAGCAGAGTTGACAAGCTGCTTCTTGTTAAGCACCACACCCTCAGATGAGAGCTCCTGCAGAGCGAGGTAGCGTACCACGCCATCCTCCTCAGTGCCATAGATAGCATACTGACCACCTTTGATCTCCTCCACCGTGAAGCCATTGTCAGTCTCGTCCGTGCCGAGCTGCGTAGCGTTCAGCGCACCCTGAGCCAGTGAGCTCGCGAGTATCTGCTTGCCACTCTTACGGTTTACGATGTAGTAGTTGCCACCCTGAGCAGCCACAAACTTCCACTGCTGGCTGGGGTCGTTCACATTCTGCGCCACCACCGAGATGGGGAATGCAGCGCCAGCCTCAGCGTTCTCACTGATAGCGAGATTTGTCACGCCATCTTTTGCCGACAACAGGTTGTACCAATACTCCTGGTTGCCGCTGCTCTGCTTGATTTGCGCCTGAGCACCTACGGCACACAGACCCAGAGCAATCGCTACTGATAAATTCTTTGTTTTCATTGTCTTGCATTTTTTGAGAGAGGCCATCACGAGCGAGACGCTACCGCCCCTACTCTAATGAATTCCTCATCATACACTTAAAAATACATTACTCACTATTTATTTTTTCATTTTGTTTTTTTTGCATCACATGGTAATACCATGCAAATCTAACTAAAAACTTCTAAAACGCAAAACCTTTTAACAAATATGTGTTAAGAAGCCCAATACATCCGTCTATTTCGACAACAAAGTTACTACAAATATTTTTGGCTTTAGCAGTTGTTGTCATTTGCTGTCATTTACTATCATTTAGCCCTTGATAGTTAACACTTAATCAACTGACGTTCTTTCCATTATACAACATAACAAACGGGTGATATCAGATATCAATATCAATTAACTTGCGCGCTGCTGTTGATGGCTGAAATGTTTATGTATAAAATTCATATTTGAGTAATTAGATATACTAGTATATATAATTACATAAATATGCCCTTATATATAGGGTGGTATGATTGAAGTAAGGTGCACAGGGTAACTGATATTGATATCTGATATCATTCGCTCAAGTGTGATGAATCGTTATTGCTCCTCCCGCACGCCAGCGACGCAAGCGCGATAATTCAGTACCGGAGATGTGGCGCGCAAAAATCCCCTTACAGCACATAACAAACATAGCAGCAATCAGTTACACACGCACCGACAAGAACTAAAAGACAGTAAATGACAGCAAATGACAACAATTGTATATGCCAAAAAACTTTGTAGTAACTTTGCACTGTCAAAATCAAAGGGATGGGGCGACCGATGAGATTGACAAGCGTTCATCGACATACTGACACAAACAAGACACGCCAAGAAGTATGGTGCTAACTTCTTGGTCGTTCTCTAAACCTCACACTTGCCGAGCTTCTATTCGTACAGACGAAATATCTGATCCATCATCATCCACTTCTCGTCGGCAGTGTCGCCCTCGCGGCAGTCTTGGAATATCGACATGTAGTCTTCCCACTCCTGTTGGCGGGGCAGGGTGGCGAGGCGCTCCATGGCGCTGTCCCAGTCAAAGTCTACGGGCGTCTCCACGATCATGAAGAGCCTGTTGCCGAGCAGGTAGATCTCCATCTCCAGTATGCCCACACTGCGTATACCTTCGAGAATCTCAGGCCACACTTGGCCCTCGCTATGACGGTGTATATACTCGCGGATGAGCGCATCATCAGCCTTGAGGTTCATCGTACGGCAATAGCGCTTCACCGCCACCCCGTGCTGCTTAGTTGGATATCCTTGCATATGATTGTCGATTAATGTTCGTATATATGCTACGAAGGTAGTGACAAACCGCGGAAAAGTCAAGAAAATAGCGAAAAACATCGACTCCACGAGCATAAAAAAACGACGAGAGAGCCATTGAGAGGGCATGAAATCCTAAAATGTGGAAGAGGGCTTGGTGGGCAAACAAATTCTTCCTACTTTTGTAATCAAATAGGATGTAAACATGAAACCGCAACGAATCATAAGTACAGAGCAGCCCGACGCGATGCTTGCACAACTGCTCGGCGAGATAGACCACGACCGACTCTTCGTGTTGGCCGATGAGAATACAGCGACCCACTGCATACCCCTGCTGCGACTACCACAAGAGGCACACCTCATAACCATAGAGGCAGGCGACGAAAACAAACATATAGAGACACTCACACACGTATGGGAGGAACTCTCGAGCCACGGAGCCACACGCCACTCACTGATGGTCAACGTAGGCGGAGGCATGGTGACAGACCTCGGAGGCTTCGCTGCAGCCACCTATAAGCGAGGCATACACTACATCAATGTACCCACCACACTGTTGGCGATGGTAGACGCTGCCGTGGGCGGCAAGACAGGCATCAACCTACACGCATTGAAAAACGAGATAGGAGCCTTCTACCCTGCCGACGTAGTCATGGTATCGGCCACCTTCCTCGGCACACTCGACGCAGGCAACCTCGCCTCAGGATTTGCCGAGATGCTCAAGCACGGACTCATCAGCAATGCCGACCACTGGAGCCGCCTCATGAGCTTCGACTTCGAGAAGCCCCAGCTCGACATCCTTCAACCCCTCATCATGGAGTCTATACAAACCAAGGAAGAGATTGTCAAGCAAGACCCCACAGAGCAGCACATACGCAAGGCCCTCAACCTCGGGCACACCCTGGGACACGCCTTTGAGACCATGGCCATGCGCCGCGGCACACCCTGCCTCCACGGCTACGCCGTAGCCTGGGGACTCATCGGTGAGCTCTACCTCTCACACCTGCGCGAAGGCTTCCCCACCGACACACTGCGCCAAGCACTCCAATACATCAAGGAAGTATACAGCATCCCCGACTTCGGATGCAAGCAATACGACGAGCTCTACGAGCTCATGCAGCACGACAAGAAGAATCGTGGCACAGAGATACACTTCACCCTGCTCGGCGGCATAGGAGACATACACATCGACCGCACAGCCACCAAAGAAGAGATCTTCGAGATGCTCGACTTCGTAAGAGAGTGCTAACGCACCAAGCTATCCCCCCCTACAACAATAGACACCTATAGATGCCTCAAACATCTATAGGTGTCTTTATTTTAGAAAATAATATAGCAGTTGTCCAAAACCTCGCTTGTCATGTTGAACGAAGTGAAACATCTCGCATATGTCTCTTGCCAAGTCCTTGCGCGGGATCCTTCCTGCCGTCAGGATGACAACCGACGCAGATTTTGCTTTGTGGACAACATCTATATTATTACCTTATTTTAACCACAAGCTACAATCTCATTGCTCACATCTCAGCACTCAAAGCTCATAACCCATAGCCACTGCTAACTGCTCATAACTCAAAGTTCACAGCCCACTGCTCAAAGCTCATTACTCACTACTAATAGCTCACAGCCCCTTGGTAGAGTTAGAGAAGTGTATAAACGACGAGAGGAGTCATCCTGTTTGGACAACTCCTCTCTTCTAAAACGGCGGCTACCTACTCTCCCACAAACGCAGTACCATCGGCGCGGTCGGGCTTAAC
>JAFZFF010000069.1 GCA_017556045.1 Bacteroidaceae bacterium
CGGTATGACCGACACCATGGGTCGTATGCACTCTGACGCTCAGTTCGCAGGTTCATCTTCAGTGCCCGCTCACGTAGAGATGATGGGCTTCCTCGGTATCGGTAACAACCCGATGGTAGGTTGCACAGTAGCTTGCGCCGTAGACGTAGCTCAGGCACTCAACAAGTAATCTACTGATTAGATTATATGCCAAATCCCTGTAATCGAATAGGTTACAGGGATTTTTGTTTGCTGTCGTTTCGATGGCAAACAAGCGGTAAGCAGGCAGCAATCTCAGATTTTCTACACGAGAAGATTCTCTACAAACGAGAGTACCAAGTGTTCTGAGTTTAGTTAAAATCCTTGTAAACGGTGTTAAGAAAGTGGTGAAAACGTCTTGTCTGGAATACTCCAAAATACTGAAAAAAGGGCTGTTTTTGACAATGTTTTGCGACTTATATGCGACCATTTTTGTCATTTTTGCCATATGGTCGCAAAATTTGGCTTAATACACTGCATTACAGTTTAATACATATTTTTTGAGCGCTTCAAGTTGTCAAACATTAAAAACTTTGAAAGATGACAAGAAGTTCATTTTCAGTACTCTTTGCAATTAGAGAGAGTAAAGCAAGAAAGAATGGTAATGCGCCAATTGAGACCACAATTACCGTAAATGGTGAGAGAACGAGTTTTTCCACAGGTAAATTAGTACAGATTGACAAGTGGGACAAGGCCAAACAACAGGTAAAAGGTAAAGATGACGAGGCCAGAAGTCTAAACCTGTTTCTACAAGCAGTAAAGAACAAACTCTACGAGAAAGAAACGGAGTTGATGGAACGCGGCTTCGTGGTTACCGCAGAACTATTACGCGATGCCTACTTTGACAAGGTAGAAGCTTTGAAAGAGAAAACTCTACTCTCTGTTCTGAGAGAACACAACGAGGAACGTAAGCTGATGGTTGGAAAAACTGTTGCACCTGCTACCTATTACGCGTTTGAACACACAGAATGCCTTTTGAAGAAGTTTATCAAAGAGAAGTACGAGCGTAATGATATTTATCTGAGAGAGTTGAATGTGGGTTTTATTCAGAGCTTCCATGCATATCTACTCCAAATCATGGGACAGAACTCCACAACGAAACATTTGAAGTTTTTGAAAAAGATTGTCAACCTCGCGGTAGCTAATTGCTACATCACATATAATCCACTTAATATATATAAGGTAGAACGCGAACCTGTAGAGATTGACTTCTTGAATGAAGAGGAGCTGAGAAAGATTATAAACTTCGATACCCCCATACCACGCTTCGAGAGGGCGAAAGATATGTTCCTGTTTGGATGTTTTACAGGTTTGAGCTACATTGATATAAAGACATTATTACCAGAACACATAGAGAGAGATAATGAAGGGAGAATATGGATAAAGAAACGGAGAGTGAAAACAGGTGTTCTTTCAAGGATTCCTTTGCTTCCCATGGCCAAGATGATTTTGGATAAATACAAAGGCGGTGGAAGAATGCTTCCCATCCAAGACCCTGCAGATATAAACAAATACTTGAAAGATATAGCCATCCTATGCAACATCAATAAGCGGATAACCTTTCACACAAGCAGACATACATTTGCCTCCACTGTAACTTTGGCCAATAACATATCCTTGGAAGTAGTCTCAAAAATGCTCGGTCATACAAATACACGAATGACTACCCACTATGCAAAACTTGTAGATAAATGCATAGGCGAGCAGATGGATAAACTAATGGATTCATATCAAGAAGAGGTTTAATCAAAGCTTTGAACAAGTTTCGTCCCACTTATTTTTAATAGGTGGGATTTTCTTGCTACCTTTGTGTCAATCGAAGAACATTACGCTATGAAAATAAAAGAACTTCCCGATTTCAAACGTGATTGGAATATTATGTTCAAAGACAACAATCATGACTTGTTGGAATATGTAATTGAAGTGGCCAATAAATTTCACCCTTCATTTGATGGCATAGACTTTTCTCAGTCCACAGACCCTATGACTTTTAATAATAGATACATTGAAAGTAGATTAGACTTGCGTGAAAGATATGACCGTATGCGTGCAATGGGTTTTCTCAAGGATTATTGTTGGGAGACATATGAAAAGAATTATGCAGATAGGGGAATTCTTGATGCGTCCTTTCTGAATAAATTCCTTGATGAACAACTTCAAAATACCATCATGGCTTATGGGCTAGACGTTAGTAAGTTCTGGTACTTGCTTCTTTATGTCAACGATTATGTTAAAGACACATGTGTAAATGCATTTAAAGTAGGTGCACCATTGCTTGATGAATTGAATGAAATGAACGAAAAACTTTCTGATACCACGGAAGTAATTTTCAAAAAGGATGGAAAGAAGAAGTTTTCTACTGACAGGAAAGAGGTAGTCAACATCCTTAAGATAGCAATGCGGCATTTTATACATGATTACAACAATATTGTAGAAAATCCAGATGTGAATATCCGCGAACGATTGAAAGAAATAGGACTTGACAATGTAATATACAATAGCCGCTGTCTGAATTGGAATGAGTTCGTAACAATAGATATGTCCTATCAGCAATACAAGTTCGCTGAAATGATGCTTTATTTCTTGAAAGATAAAAAAGGAACAACTCCTCCACTTATAAAGGAGAAGATTTACAAAGAAAAGAACTTCTTTGTTTCAATGCTACTTTATGTCGTGGGACTATATTCAGAAGATGAAGAAACCGCAAAGACAAAATGGTACGAACCATATTACAATGATAAGGATAACCGCAATCTCTCTTACCTAGTAGCAAAATACAAGAATCGGAAGTTTCCACATTCTTCTCCGAAAATTTACTGGGAGTAAACAATATTATAATCTATAGCTAAATGCGTGCTGAAAAGGTTACACTTTTTGGTACGCTTTTTTTTTGCGTACTAAAAATTCTCCAACGCACAGTACGCATCTATATATCTGATTTACAGTCTTTTATATTTGTTTATTCCAGAAATCCCCCCTACCTTTGCAACGTCAAAACACGACAAGCGCTCATTAAAATACTTACCATACCACACTAAAGGATAAGATGGAAGATATATCATAAGATACCCCCAGGCAGTAGGCTAAGCGGACACAGCACCTCTCTCGCAAGGAGAGGCCCTGAAAACGGGTAAGACGCGGATAAGGAGGAGGGGAAGGTAATGAATATCACGTTGAGGCCATAGTGGAATACAAAAAAGAATTATTAAACTTAAAACCTAATGCTGTAGAGGTCAAGCGTAAAAACATTATGAATAAGAAATATTCAACCCCCTCAGAGAATGCTAACGAAGTTATTAACAATCAAAATTCAAATGAAATGAAAGAGCAAAGCAAAGTGGTGACGACCCCAAACGCAGTAGAGAGTAATAACGCAGTAGCAACTGCAAGTGTAGAACAAATTAAAAATGAAACAATGGAAAAAAGTAGAACTTGGAGAGCAACTATCAATGGTGAAGTACGAGATATTATTATCGCTTTCACCGATTACAACATGGAACTTCCAAAGAAGAAGCAAGATTTATTTAAGTTGGTAGATAAGGAGAACTTGCTTCCTGTAATGTACAACTTCGCCTCACCAGATGTTTTCTGGAGAGAGAACTACATCCTTACCGATTGTGAGGGTTACGAGATTGAGAAAGACACACCTAATGTGTACGTGCTGTGTCCAGAACCAGAAACAAACTGTAGAATCTTCTTCGATGAAATTCTTGAAGACGTTTCTATCCACACTTTTGACTCTGTACAGGAATGGGCTAAAGCAGTTGGAACAACCAATCAGTTAAGTTTGAGCTTCAATAAGGTAAAGGAAGTAGGTGTAGCAGCAGTAGCTGTAGGAGACGAAGCAGCAAAGGAAATATTCGCTTTTGCAAAGAAGAATAAGGTTAACAACACCATTGCAGAGATTCTCCTTGATGCTCATTTGACTCCTCAAACAGTTTCCAAGATGATGCTTGGTCATAAGCCTAAGATGGAGCTAACCTTGGGTAGAACTCCCGAGATGGCACAAGAACTATACGACCAATGCTGCTTAACATTTGGTGAGGGTGAAACCAAGAAGCGTTATGTAGGTCGTGCTATAAATTCTATTCTGAAACAAGAGAAGTACAGTTTCGATTTGGTAATGGAGGCACTAAAAACTATTCCTGCTTCCGATGTAGCCTATGCTAAGCTCATGGATTGTGGCGCAAAAGAGGCCTGCATTATGGGTACACTTATTACATGGATGATTGGGCTGCAACGTCACGATTCAGTAGGAATGGCTGCATAAATCCAATCAAAGGACAGGTCTGGGTGAGAGACAGACTTGTTCTTGATTTAAGAACTTCGCAAGGTCAATGTAAGAAAATTTACAGATTATGGATATATATAAATACAACCTTACATACAACTACGAAGATTATGAAGCAATAATTGACGTAGAATCCACCTACAGCGAGCGTAAGAAAAATATTCAAGAAATAAGGCATGATAAAGTACGAAATCAAAGAAAAGGACGGTTATCTGGATATGATAGACCTACCCCATAATTGCATCTTCAATAAGGTGCGAACAGGTTGTGGAGGTACAACAATAGCGTTACGAAACGAAGAAAACTACATCATCGCTGTACCTACCACAGAGTTGGTTGTAAACAAGCTTAATTCTACCGAGAATCTATTAGGCCTATATGGTGACTTTACGCCAACATTGAAGGATGGGTTGATTAGTTACACCCAACGAAACGGAGTAAAGAAAATCATGTGCACCTATGACAAACTGCCCAAGTTAGTTGAGCTTATCAATACGGCAGACTACCGTTTGTTGGTTGATGAATACCACAACCTGCTTAAACAATACATGTTTCGCTCTGCGGCCATAAATGGCGTGCTTGATAATTTCAGAGAGTTCAAATCATTCTGTTTCATGTCTGCGACCCCGATAGATGTAGAACTTAAACCAGATGTGTTGAGAGATGTGCCAGAGTACTATGCTGATTGGAGTGAAGAGCAAAACCTTTTTATCGCTCCGTTTCAGTCAAACAAACCTTATCAGTACGTAACCAACTTCATCAACCATTATAAAAAGGATGGTTACATCATCGTGAATGGGCACAAGTCTTACGAAGCATTCTTCTTTCTGAATAGCGTGAGGGAGATTGCCAACATAATAAAGGGAACTAACCTTACAAACGACAATTGTCGTGTGATATGTGCCAATGAAAGGGAGAATAGAGAGAAGCTTGGAGATATTACAATCTCCTCATCGGTAAGTGAGAGTAAACAGTTCAATTTCATTACCTGTAAATCCTTCGAGGGAGCAGACTTCTTTTCTGAAACAGGTTTGTGTTTTGTAGTCAGTAATGTTCATGTCAAACATACATTGGCGAGCATAGATCTAGATATACCACAGATTGCAGGAAGAATCAGAAACAAGGAGAATCCTTTTAGAAACATGATTATTCATATCTTCAACACCAAGCACGATGATTCATTCATGAGTTATGAAGATTACAAAGAAGCCACCAAGAAAGAATTGGACATAGCTAAAGAAAGAGCTGCTGCATTTAATCTACTCTCACCAGAAGCTAAGAAACAACAAGCAAAGGAGGTCAAGGATTCCTTATACATAAGATATGCTAATGGTGTGTTTGAGGTTAATGATAGAATCGTGAACTATAAACTATATGAATACAAGTTGACACACCAGATATATAGTTCATCTCACGGCCTACAACAGGCATACGATAAAAGCGGAGCTATTCACTCAAAAGTGCATTGGCAAAGATTTGAGTGCAGTGACCTCAATAGATATGGTAAAAGCCCCTCATTTATAGAGATAGCCCAACAATACTATAACTTGAAGTTTGATTTCAACAATGCAAGAGCTGAAATTGAAAAGAAATATCCATTCATCAGCGAAGCGTTTCAGTTGTTAGGTTTCCAAGAGATACGGAGGTTGAGAACAATGAAGGCCGTAAAGGAAGCTTTGGTGCAAGCTAAACTTGCCAATCGTCCCAACCATGATGAAGTGTTTAGGCTATTATCAGAGGATATAGAGTTAGGACGTTTCTACCAGACTTATGAACTAAATGAAATCTGTGAAAAGTACGGATTGAAGAAGATTAAGGAACTTGATGAGTGGTTCGTGATAAAAAGCGATACTCACCGAGTTGATGGAACTCCCAGATATGGATATTGGATAAAAGCAGTAAGAGCGCCAAAAGAAGGATAACACCATCAAAGCGGATTCCCAACTTTTCTCGGGAATCTGCTTTTCATTTTTTATAACGATATATAGCATCCACTCTGTAAATATACAATCCAACTGCAATCATTAAAAAGAATACTTTAGGCCAGAAATACACGTCCATAGATAAACTAAAAAGAGAGGCTAAGACAAACAGGTAACGATACTTTATATAAATCTCCCCCTCCCCATATCTATATTCCCAACTCAATATATACAAGAGTTCTCTACAGGTGTGACCTCCACCCCAAACACCCCTCCCTCTGGTAAATGATTAAAAAGCATGCTTTTACAAAAAAGAGTTTCATATGGTAAAATCTAAAATAGCAGATTAAAAAAGTAAAGAGCCAATGTAATAACAGCAAAATTATTATAGGTAATAAACGTAATCAATAACCATTTAATCATTTACTATTATGAACGAACTTAATTTGACAACAGGCGTGAACTTCCTTGAAGCAAACACAAACGCAATCACACTCGAAGAACTCACAGAGCAATGCGTAGTCCCCACATGGGCAAACCAAGAGTTGACAATCTCACATCAAGACTTTATTCGTACCGTACACGATGCAGCGTGCAATGTCTTTGCAGGAGAGACTATCAACACTCCCGAGATACGTGTCAGTCACATCGTGAGAGGTAGAATCCCTTCCGCACTTGGTAAGCGGTCAAGCGAACTCCTTGAATCTGAGAAAACCCAATTCTTCCAAAGACTTGCGTTTGCTTTCACTATCCCAAGCCTACATGAGTGCATTGATGGGCAACGTTTGGAACTCTGCATTGGAGGTGTCCGCAACTACTCGGATTTGAACCTCTATCGTGCTAATCGTGGAATGGAGAAATTCACAGTCTTCATTGGATGGCGCGTGAATGTGTGCAGTAATCAAGTGCTTACAGGTGAAGGTGTACGCTTATCCTTTGAAGTGATGTCACTGCATGACCTTTACAAAGCTGTTTTGGATTTGTTTTACAACTTTAATCTTGAAAAGGATATAGAGTTGTTGCAGTCACTAACGCAAGTAAGGTTGGATGAGAGGACGTTTGCGCAAATCATTGGGCGAATGAGACTCTATCAAGCACTACCAAGCTATCTACAGCGCAGAATCCCCAAGTTGCTTATCACTGATAGTCAGATAAACAATGTTTGTCGTGACTACTACAACAATCCCAACTTTGGGCACAAGGGCAACACCATCTCTATGTTTGATTTCCACAATCTGCTTACGGAAGCTAACAAGAG
This sequence comes from Bacteroidaceae bacterium, assembly GCA_017556045.1. Taxonomy (GTDB): domain Bacteria; phylum Bacteroidota; class Bacteroidia; order Bacteroidales; family Bacteroidaceae; genus UBA1189. The sequence continues at coordinate 7,490 of JAFZFF010000069.1, forward strand.
CAGCTATGTTGACAGCTATGTGCAGCGTGGAATCAATGCTACGGAAATAACCTTGGGAATCTGCAAGGCATTGCAAGGAGAATCTGAATACTCTTGGTTCTTGGGCTAATCATCTTTGCTCATTCATTTGAGAGGGCATCCCATTACGGTGGGGTGTCCTCTTTTCTTATTTAATAACTATACAAATACAGATTATATGACAAACAACATCGTTTCAGAGGTAGCTCTTTCATATAAGAATAGAGTACCATACAATCAAAGACAAAAGGTTATCACCTCACATAGTGCTTACGAAGTTCTCACAAACATATTCCCTGCAGATACCATAGACTACAGAGAAACATTTATCGTGCTCTATCTGAATAAAGCAAGTCAAGTGTTAGGTTACTCAATCATTTCTGAGGGAGGGACAGCAAGTGTGTCAGTAGATGTGAAGCTGATTATCCAAGCAGCTTTACTTGCTAATGCTTCTGCAATCATCATTGCACACAATCATCCAAGCGGTAATCTACGTCCAAGCATAGAGGATAACAGACTAACAAAAAGAGTGGCAGAGGCTGCAAAGCTATTTGACATTGCAGTCCTTGACCATTTGATTGTCACAAGTGAGAGTTTTTATAGTTTTTCAGATAACGGAGATATTTAATGATTATGGAATACATCATTTTACTTGATTACACAGATGGCGAGGTAATCAAAATCAGACTGAGTGAACAAGAAACAATCCTTGGAAATGAAGCAGAGGATTTTGAAGAGTTCTTGCGGACATTGGAAGACAAGTACAATTTCAAACTTGATAATTGTTGTTGGATGAGTACAACCAATTTGAAAGAACGAAGCTATCTCTAATGTTCACTTTCATTATTAGTGAATGTTTCTATGACTATCAGTACATTACAATTTGATGGCCAAAAGGAACATTCACTTTTATTCATTAACTAATAAAACAGAACATTTATGTCACTGAAATACTCAAACACAACCGCAGATTTTCTGCAATGGGACGAGGCGATGAATCTCATACGTAAGTTAGCTAAAGATGGTAATTACAAGATGTCCTTGCTCATAGCACTTGGATGTTTTACAGGATTACGAATATCTGACATTCTCGCATTGAGGTGGTCGCAGATTCTACACGTTTCAGAGTTTATCATTATTGAGAAAAAGACAGGAAAGAAACGTACACTACGTTTGAACCCACAACTACAGAAGCATATCTCAGAATGTTACAAGCAGATTGAACCCATAGGAACGAGTGCGCCAATCTTGGTGAGTCAGAAAAGAACAATCTTCACCATTCAAAGGATAAACGTAATGCTCAAAGAGATTAAGCGCAGATACCATCTACGCGTGGGTAACTTTTCTTGTCACTCACTACGCAAGACCTTTGGTAGACAAGTTTACATGATGAGTGGTGATAGTGCAGAGCTTGCATTAGTTAAGTTGATGGAACTCTTCAATCATAGCAGCATAGCTATTACCAAACGCTATCTTGGTTTGAGGCAGGAGGAGATATTAGAAACTTATGATGTGCTGAGTTTCTAAAGGTAAGAGAGGAGACAATTTTTGAGGAGGAATGTTTTTATAGTCCCTGTTTGAAAACTGTCTCCCTCTATTACTTACATACAAAATTGCCTCATAAATAAAGATTTTTTATGTTGACCAACACAAAAATACTGAATCTATAAAAATAAACTTGTCTTTTAAAACATCTTTTATTACTTTTGTTGATGCTTTTCCGTAGGATTGTAGAGCAATCTGCAAGGAAGAGTACTTTTTTAGTAAAAAGGTGTTATTGAAATTATCTTCATAGGTAAATTCTCGCAAAATTTTCCAAGACACGAAGATGATAGCAGTAGCACCACATCATTGGTTTGTACAGCCCTTGTTGGCTCCTTACATAACCTTTGGTGTGGGCTATTGTTTTATCCCGTGTCTAAGGCAATGCGAGAAGCCTACCTATAGGATAAAGCAGATATAGTTCCCACACCTTATTTTTTTATCCGCTTTCATCTGGGAATTGGAAAGGTAAATACAATCAAGATGAATAATACATTATTAAGAATTCAAAGCATTCTCAAAGAAAAGAAGAATGTGATAAACCTTGGCTTAAAATTAGGTTATTTACCTAATAACCAAGTCCTAGAAATTCCCGATTTGGTAACCCAAGAAAAAGACATATCATTAGCAATAACAAGAATGATATGGGATTATTATGAAAAAAATAATTCAACCTTGTCTGATGGAGAACAAACCAGATTGATTTTTAAGTCTTGTGCTTTTGCGGGTATGTTAGCAACATATATATATGAAGAAGATGAATATTGTGACGAAGATGATTTATTTGAAATACTTCAAAAAGGTAATATATCAGAATTAATCAGAAATGTTGAAGCTAAAATTGGAATTGATTTCCGCGAGCATATGCTTATTATAGGTTGGCTAACACAAAGTTGTGAGGAGACTTATAATAACTTATACTATGCATATAATGGTACACCAACTGATGGAGAAACTAGATGGCAAGCATGGCAAGATACATGTAGTATTATGTTTTGCTTAGGAATGACATATGCAAGCCACAGAATCAAAGGTAACCTCACATGGTTAAACCGTTGATATTAAAAACTTTTATTGTTTTAAATTACTAATAACGAAAATTATGAGAATTTGGATTTTATCAAATGTCGCTTTTTATATGGCAAATAATTTGCATGCACTATTTGGCTATAGATTTCGTATGATGATTACAAGGACTGGAAAGTCTCTTAGAATTTATTTTATGGATGTTAACGATGGAATCCCTAATGAAGTTATATCTATCCGTGCTGAAAAAGGGAATGATGGAATCAGATTATGGCTCAACCAAAAATATTTCAACTTTTTTGAATTATCACCTAATAAACAATTGGAATTTGTGCGTTTTTTGATTTCTGATTTTTGTGATTCATATTCAATAGACACAACATCTAAAAGCATAAATCTTCGTGTTGCACAAAACTCACAATTCGATTATGAGAATATGCATTTTACATATAAAGAACTTTCAAATATCAAGGATGTTGAAACTGATTATCCCTTGCTTCATTGGATTCATTCTGAATTTGAGTTTAATATTGCCATGGAAACCGAGAAATACGCCACGGATGTCAAATGTCACGGTTTCTCGATTTTTAGTTACGAACTTTTAAACGGTACCCCACATTTGGCATTAAATATTCAAAAGTGTGGTAATAACTATTCAGTAACAACAAAATCTGCCTTAGATTGGAGTGGATTTCAACCCGAATTTACAATAAACTATCTGTCGAAATTTATTAATTCAAGTTATAGTCTTAGACAGACAGGTAAAGAAGACAAGAATATAGAAATAGTATTCTCGTGTAGTCCCAATGATAACATAATTAGAATTGAACGTTTCTTAAATAATGGATTGTCTAGAGAAGAACTAAAAGAGATGATTCCGCATATTCACAGTCATTTAGGTCTTACAAGTCCACTTGATATGGATTTTTACGAGAAGAGTAAAGATGTAAATCTAATGACTTTCTGCTAAATAATAATTAGGGGCACATCTCCAACCTTACTATTTCATACAGCCGAGCACAAAACGCTTGGCTGTTTGGATATTTTCAACGACCTTTGTAGAGGATTTACAAACAACAATGACAAACACACTCTTCTACATCAGCTCATTTGTCTTAAATCAACTTAACATCAAGAAAAGTTATGAAAAGGAAAACAATAATCTTAATAACTCTCCTCTGTTTGATTGCCATCTTCGTTATTGGCAACTTTATAAGCCATACTTTTGAATTTGAAAAAACAGGAGAACGAATTAACTCAGTTGAGATTCCAGATTCAATAAAAACTATAGTGTTAAAGGATATTTATTCGTTAAATCCTACATCTATATCTAGACATTGTGCAAAGGTCACATGTGATTTACTTGATTTCTCGTTCGATCAAGATGTCTTATTTGAGAAGCCTGTGTCAAAAGCACATTGTGGTAATTACGCTAAAGTATGCGCTGCATTATGTAATGTTGTTTTTGATTATCACAACATTGATGCAGAAGCAATACCTGTGGTTGGTCGTGTCACAGTTCATGGCATAGATATTCACGAAATACTAACATCTATTGTGCCCAAAGAACAAGAACATAACTTCATCAATCACGATGTGGTAGAAATTAGGAGTAAAGGTGAAACATTATGGTTTATTGACCCTATAGAACGTGAATTTACAGGACTTGAACGTGTTTATAGTAAATAAGGAATAATATAATGAAAAATTTATTATAAACAATGAGTACGCTATTAGTCAAAGTGGCACAATGGTTGACCTTATTATTAAGTTGGTTGATGCTGTCACCTCTTTTCTTCTATTTGGCACGTAAGTGGCAATTGATAGGGAAGAAAGTCAGAGTGTTGCTGTTACTTATGTCTCCGTTAATGCTGATTGTTTATGCTGTCATAGTTTTATTCATTCTGCAAGGTTATGGTGATTACAAAAGGAAGCATCATTTTGCAAACGATGAAGTGATAGAGAGAATAACAGGTGTGCCTTTTCCAGAACTTAACATTATTGATTATGAAAAAGGGGAAGCGGGCTTCTTGGGAGATTATAATGATATGCTAACACTTGAAATGGAAAATGATTTGAGCGAATCAACATATCATTATTTGGATAGTGTTATCAGCGAAGGTAACACGAATTGGAGTAAGCATAATGATGAGTACAGGTACAGTACTATGTGGGGAAATGGCCTCCCTGCGCCAAAAGGAGAGAATGAAGAAGAGGATATGACGTTCTCGCTTTCTTTCAAGGCAAGAAGTAAGATAGTTACTCTTAATTATGGCGCTTGGTAATTAAGGATTTTGAAACAAGGAATAACGACATCTAAAAATTCAACTATATGAAGAAACTACTATTATTATGCGCCAGCTTGGCTTCCCTCGCGTCTTGCAACTTCCAAAGAGACAAAGAACACACGGAGGATAATATATATGTTCATGTCAACTACAAACAGAAGGTCAATGGCTATGATGTGTCAGCTAGTATCATCACAGATTCAGTACGTGAAGAATACTTTGCAGACATAGTAACGCGAGAGGCTGTGTTGACTTTTAGAAAAGACAATCAAAAATTGACAGTGCTAAATCCAAGCTATGCGCTCAAAAATTTCATAGGAGATACTGAATCATTCAGAAAAGGAATGACTATAGAGGCCGAATATGTCCCATTCAAGATGTCAGCACGTAACACTCTTGCTGGTAATCAATCTCCTTTTTTCTTCTTCGATGTAGATTTTGATGGCGAAGATGAGCTGCTTGTTTGCTTATGGGAGGAAATGGGCTATCGCGGCTATCATGCATATCAAGCATACGAAACAAATGTTGGTAGCGGTACTCATCAATTAACTCCAATGCAGGAAGCGCCCTTCAATGAGTTGAATGACTACACAGAGTTTGACACCATCAACAAAACCATAAACATTATTCAAGGTGTAGGGGTGAAAATGGGAGGCAAGAAAGTCTATGGGTTAGTAGATGGCTCATTTGCGCTGATAGAACGAGTGGAATATGATTGGGAACACACCCAAGGAGTGAAATATGAGCCATGCGCCCCTACTATTTATCATTACAAAATAGTAAACGGAACGGAAATATTAGATAGAATAGAGAAATGTCCCAACGATAAATAAGAACGATAAAAGCCTGCTTATCCCAATGGATAGACAGGCTTTCTTTTTTTTAGAACATAAATTCTAATCATTAACTTTACCGAGTTCTCTTGATGAGTTTCGGCTTCTCTACACGCTTATCCGCAAAGGATGTTGGCATGTACTTTTTCAAAATTTCTGAGGGGATTGCATACTCCATAGCTATATAAAGTTTTAAGGTTAATACTATATGCTATTATATACAGGATTCTGAAATAGGCCAAACGAAAACGCTTCATCTATGGAGTCAAGACGGTTATTCTACAACATAATACTAAAAACCAAGTGTTCCCGAATAAGTAATATCTGTAAACACTGCAAGTGAAGCATTACTTAAATAACTTTGGCTAAATCTGAAAAAAACTGCATTGTTTCATTTGCAGAATGATAAATAATTGTTACTTTTGCATCGGTCTGAATACGTTCTTTGGATGAATAAATGTGGCGTTTGTGACTTATTCACGACCATATGAGATAAAATTACAATAATTATAAAAAACGCGTTCTTTAAAATTTGTAAGGATTGAACTGTAATTCTGGAGATTAGCAATAATTTCAAGAATTTTACAGGGATAAAGCTAAGGCGCAACCCATCTTATGACCGACACCATGGGTCGTATGCACTCTGACGCTCAGTTTGCAGGTTCATCTTCAGTGCCCGCTCACGTAGAGATGATGGGCTTCCTCGGTATCGGTAACAACCCGATGGTAGGTTGCACAGTAGCTTGCGCTGTAGACGTAGCTCAGGCACTCAACAAGTAATATCTACTGTTAATCAATAGATTTTAGAGACATCTCTTCGGAGGTGTCTCTTTTTTTTGTTTTATCACCTCCCACGAATGAGTTAAGTTACATCGAGTCATTAAAGTTAGTTCTATGGTGATTATTTAGTTCGTGACGGTATATGTGATTACACTCTTGTTTTTAGCTAGAAATAGCCACAAAAAGCTCTATTTTGTGACGGTTTTGTGACGGTCTTTTGACACCGTCACAGAAGATCTTCAACACTTTATCTAAACCATAGGCAAACTTCCTTTCTACTTGCAACCTCCTCTATGAAGCACAGGCATTGCAATATTTCACCTACTGGAACCCTGGCACCGAGATCTGGGATTTCCACCAGGCCCCCGTCCGCGAAGACGGCCTGCGTAGCCGTGTATACGAGGAGGTGCGCACCAGCACCCAAGCCTCGCGCTACGATGCCGAATATTACATAGAGCCCGGCATGGTGGAGGTCTTCTATTGGTAATGATAAAGGATGTTTAAGCAAGCGCGCGGGGTAGCGCCACCTTTATCCATTCCATTTGTACACCCCTTTAGCAATGCCACTCTTCACGAGACGGCCTTCGGCAAGGAGTGCTGCGATATGGCGGCGCGCCGTGCTCAAGCTGCACCGGCATAGCGTAGCATAGTTGCGCACGGTAATGTACTCGTGTTGCGCAAAGTAACTGCCCAAAGCCTCATTGAGAGCATCATCGACAAGAGGCTGCTTTACCACACCGTCCCACTCGAAGGCAAGACCTGAGATTTGCTGAGTGAGCTGCTTCGAGGGACGGAAGGTGATGCCCTTGGCCACGATCTCCGTGTTGCGCAACTCCTCATCGACGCTCTTGCGTGTAGCCGTACCCACCTCGAGCGATAGTGTACCCAGGTTGCCTAGCGACACACGACGCCCTTGCATAAGCGCGTCCTTAATCTCACCCTCCAGTGCTCGCCATGCCGCTATCACATCCGTATCGGTGAGGCTCATGGCATCATTGATGTTTTCCGCCATATCCTTCACCTCCACACGCTGCGTGTTGGCCACGGTCACGCGTATGCCCCACAGTTCGCCCGTCTCTGCCCCATTGCGTATGCAACGGCGTGTGCCACGGCACTTGATGGTTCCGTAGCCCGTTCTCATCCTTGTGTTTCGTTTCTTTGCCATAAATATCTATTTGCAAGGTTCCTTTTTCTAAAATCTACAGTTTCTTTTCGTAAAACCAACAGCTTCATATCTTCGCTTCATCGCGATAACACTTGCACGCCTTCGCGATGATTCGAACGCGTCTCCGCGATGCTTTGCATGCGCCATCGCGATAGTACAGCCTATTGGTAATACTCTGTAAAGATAATGAAAAGTTCCAATTCGCGCAATAGCCCTGCCCATTTTCTTAAGTGGGAAGCATCCTTTCTGCCACAACGCCACAACTGCCACATGTTTTCATAGAGCATGTGTGTAAATAAAAAAATAATTAATTAGGTAGCATTATATTCTGAATTATTTTTTATTTCCCTACATAAGATCGTACATTTAAGTGGCAGTGGCGGCAGAAATGGCATAAAAACAGGTTGTTTTGCAATCTTAGAGATAGCAAAACAACCCAATTCGTGATTTTTGAGAAATATTTTTGATAAATAATAATGATGCTTATTCACACCTACGGGATAAGATTTTCTAACTTCTCACCAAGAAGTCAATAGCAAGGTCTACCAATAGGGAGATGCCCGATGCTGTGCGTTTCGCTTCTTTATCTTGATGGAATGCCTTAGCGCACTCTGTGAAAATATCGTTCACGAGGTGGAGTGTCTTGTTTAAGGGTTTGTCTACAGGCTTGTGATTGATGGCAAGTTCGGTTGCTCGTATGGCTAGCAATCCTCCGTTGTATTTGTCGAAGTCGGCATCGAGATTGGCCTCCGCGAATTTCTTGGCATAGTTCAGTACTGATAGAAAGTCAGCGACTCTCAGACGTCTCTCGCTTCCGCCCGTTCCCTTCTCCTCATAGAGTATGGTGCTATGCTCCAGTGGTACAGGTGAGAAGAACACGGCCTGCACTGCATTGGGCGAGATGGGTGATGAGAAGTGGAGCCTCATGCGCTTATTGATAATGTCAATACAGAAGTGAAGGTTGATATCAAGGCTTACGTCGTTCATGTTTTCGAGTGGGCCTTTATGGACATAGTAGCCGAGTCGCTTCAACTCCTCCCATTTCATGTCCAGTTCAGCCTCCATCGCATAAACGCTCGAAACAGCATAAGTATAAGCCTGCTCTTTATCCGCTCTGGTGTTTTTACGAAGTGCATTGTAGATACGTGTCTGGCAATCTTCTAACAGCTCATAGGTGTCTTGTCTCATTTTTTTGTCGATTTTAAGGGGTTGTAATATCACAACAATAGTTTTCTTAAAAAGGTTTAGCAAGATTTATAAATCTTCCAATCTCTTTATATCGAGAGTTGCTCTATTCTGGATTTCCATATCAAACGTTCATTCAAATTGCGACTTTCTCGTATTGTTTATCAAAGAAATATTTTAATCCGATAATAGCAGCTTTACCTAGACCTTCCATCAATTTGGCCATAAAGATTTCAACGGCTAGTGCCTTACCTATACTTCGTAGGTTCATGAAATTTTCATACACACCTAATTTTTCAAGCTGCTCAACCTTTATGAGCGAAAAGCCTTTGCGCCCTAATAAGGTTCCATAATCTTTAGTTATTAAAATATTGCACCTTAATATTCTTTCCAATTCGCCTGATTGTAATGCGGCATCAAGACGTCTTAGGTGAAGTCGAATTCCTTTTACATAATCTGAGTCATTTTCAAGCACTTCATATACTTCTTTTGCTAACTTAAGGCCCGATTTGATTTCAGCCAATGGTAGTTTTGATTCGTTTTCCATGTTTTGAGACTTATTTGTTTTAACTATACAACACAGACGTCTTAAAAAAGTTTATCGAAAGTTGCAAACCCTTTTATTATAAGCGTAGACATAGTAGATAAACAGTCTGATAGTGTCGTGTTAAAATGCATGATTTGGATTGAGTATATTGTACGATTTTTACAAATGCTTGAAAGACTTTGCAGAAACACAGCGCATAGGGTTTCGCGCTGTTGTTGTTTTAACATTACACTAACACTAAGCAAGGGAGCAATCTTATTGATATAAAAAGAACTATATCTGCGCTATTCTCGAAAGAAAACGTTATATTTGCAGAACAAATAGGTATCTTAAATCACTACGATATGCCACAATACATTAAACTACAGATAGGAGACATGTCTGACAATGGCCAGATAACCATCGCCGATGAAGACAAACTATGTTATATTGTGAAATCTGAGAGCCGTGGAGCAAGTGGATTGCGCACGATATCAAAGAAATTACTCAAAGAATTTGTTGCATATATGGAGATTCATCCTAATGCAAACGCTAGTGAAGCAAGAGAAGACCTCTGCGGATTGACTGATATTGACAGATTTGAATATGGTTATAACTCTACGCTAGTTGCAATGGCCAAGATGATTCTTGGCCAGACAGCAATCGTAAGAATACAAAACAGAACCAACAGAACACTCTTATTCTCTCCCTGCATAGAGAGCAAAGAAGGCATCAATGGCTTTCTTGATAGAGCAATCCCTATTGTATTGGAAAGGGATGCAGACCTCTATAGATTGGACAAGTTCGCCAATGTAGACGGAGGCATTTACCTAACTATAGGGAAACATAATCTTGGACGAGCTTCGGATAAAGATGCACGCCCCAATGACATCAACCCCAATATAGAGTGGACCTGCGGACTAAATGGGAAGCGATATTACCTCAACAGAGAGGTCAATTATCCCAACTTCGTGACTTTCCAAGAGGCATTTAATGAAGCCTACAAGGGAATATTCGAAATTGTCATTGATACCATTGACTATAATGGAACACAGAGAAAGCGCTATTCGTTGTACGCTGTAAGTTCAGAAGCAAAACCAACGAATATAGAAGACTCCGCTTACAGTTCCCATCTTACTGCCCTACGCACCAAACCCTTCCTGTTGCTTGCTGGTATCTCGGGAACAGGTAAGAGCCGTATCGTAAAGGAGATGGCATTTGCTGGCTGTCCTGATGTGGCAGAACTTCGTAACGACCCTGTGTCTCCCGGTAACTATTTGCTGGTGGAGGTGAAACCAAACTGGCACGATAGTACTGAACTGTTGGGCTATGAGAGCGTCATCAAGACGGGATATGTGTTGACTCCGTTCGTGAAGTTCCTCTACAAGGCGATGAAGCATCCTGATGTGCCGTTCTTCGTATGCCTAGATGAGATGAACCTGGCTCCTGTGGAGCAATACTTTGCCGAGTTCCTGAGCATACTGGAGAGTCGTAAGCAGCAAGCTGATGGCACCATACTCACCGAGCCGCTGATAAGAGCCGAGGTGTTCAGGAAATATCCCGAGCTATATGAAGAACTTAACGGCAAGGCTAAGGATCTGGATATAGAAAAGAGTTATCGTACAGTAGATTTTGTTGTAGAATACACTCCATCCAACTCCAACAAAGAGTATGACATACTATGCGAGGAGGGTCTGCGCATACCGCAAAATGTGGTGGTGATAGGTACGGTAAACATGGACGAGACTACGCACCAGTTCTCACGCAAGGTGATAGACCGCGCCATGACGATAGAGATGAATGAGGTGAAATTTGACAGTTTCTTCGAATCGAGCAGCGAACTGACCTATGCCGACGATGTGTTGCCTAAGGAGTACTTCCTGCCCAGACACACCACGGCAGGCAAGGCTTTGGAGAGCATGCCCGATGATGCGGAACACTTGAAGGCGAATGTACCTATGCTATTGGAGCAGTTGAACGAGGCATTGGCCGATACACCATTCAAGATTGCCTATCGTGTGCAGAACGAGTTGGTGCTGTACTTCGCCGCACTGCGACAGGAAGAGGCGCACAAGGAGACTCCCACAGCAGAACTGCTTGCCACAGCGATGGACCAGATACTGATGATGAAGGTGTTGCCAAGAATAGAGGGCGATGATGAGCTGCTGGAGAAGCCATTGGAAAGGCTGGCTGCATATGCACAAGGATATCCCAAGGCAAGTGCCAAGATAAAGGAGATGCAGGAGAGACTGGGACGCTCGCACTTCACCAGCTTCTGGCCATAACATAGAGGGAGAGCACGATGGAGGTATTACGCTACAGGAGTGCCGATGGGCATGTGGAGATAAAGATCACCACAAACAATATACGCACGCCTTGGAACCGCTTCAGACATAGGATTGGGAGCGGGGCTGCTGTTTATTGCGGCTATAAGGCTACGCGTGAAGGGGCGTTGTACCTCACTGACATGAACACCTTCGGCGAGCAGCCCCAACGGATAGGCGAAGCGCAGGCTACCCGATGGGACAAGCAGGCTCCGGTGATGTATGAGACCTGCCCTTATGGCGTGAATATACGCTTCAGCGGTATTGAGGGTGTGCCATTCGTGGTGCACAAGATGAAGGAGGTGACTGACCTGTTCAGCTACTCTGCTACGGACAAAGCCAACGGTTTTCTGATAGGTTCGCTCGACTTCCTGAACGAGCCGGGTGACTTTGCTCTCGCTTACTCGTACAAACCCATGGGAGATGTGCAGCGCACAGACACGCTGTCGTTCACCGTGGTGTCGCCCAAGTTGGACACGAAGAGTGACTACCTCCACATCATGGAGACTATCAACAGGGAGTACAACGAGATGGTGTTCCAATACCTGACGAAGACTTTCCAGAATCTCACGAGAGAGGGCCATTCGAAGAATGATGTGGTGTGGCTGTCGATATTCCGCGACATCGTGAACGAGTATTTCAAGGCGGTGGAGTTTATTATCAACAAACCGCACCTGAAGACACGCCATGAGGTGAGATACAGCAAGGCCGACCGCATAAAGCGATGGAGCCCACAGATGTGTGAGCGCTATGCCGAGAAGGAGCGGGAGGGAGCATTGGACACTGCACTGTTCCGCCACGAGATAACGGAAACGACTCTCAACACGCGCGAAAACAGATTCGTAAAATTCACCATAGAGCGCATAGCGAAGCGGCTGAGTGGTATATTCAAGTCGATACTTGCCAACAATGCCAAGGAGGTGACCGATGCCGAGCAGGAGGAGTTGAAAGGGTATCTGAAGCGACTCGACAAACTGGAGCGCAGCAGCCTGTTCAGACACCTCAAGGGTGAGAGCCTGAGAAGCGAAAGTATAGTGATGCAGAAGCGCACAGGGTATGCTCAGGTGTATAGATACTGGCTGATGTTGCAGAGCGGTATAGAACTGTATGAAGGGAACAATGCCATCGGCGTGCGTCCTGTATGGGAGTTGTACGAACTATGGTGCTTCTTGAAAATGCGCGCCATGATAGCCGAGATACTGGATATTGACATGGCTGTTGATACGGACTTGTTTGACGAGGACAAGACGTCGATGTTTAATCCCTTCACTGATAATGCGCTGGAGCATACGGTGCACTACACCAACCGAACGAATGGCGACAAGATAGACCTGCTGTATCAGCATACATATAATAGAGACAGCGGTGAGGTGCATACGGCTACTACGGACAATAGGCCCGACATCGTGCTGAACATACGCAAAGAGGATGGCTTCGTGCTGACCTATCTGTTTGATGCCAAGTATAGGGTGATCGATGACGAGAAGTTCAACAAGGAGGACGCCACCGAGCAGATGCGCTTGGGGGCTGCCGACTATCCGCCCAGCGATGCTATCAACCAGATGCACCGATACCGTGATGCCATATACTATGGCGAGAACAAATACCTGCATACGGCAAAAGAAATCATTGGTGGATATATTCTGTTCCCCGGTCGTGGCAATGATGACAAGGTCAAGGAGAGGTATTACTACAAGAGTATAGAATCGGTAAACATCGGTGCTTTCCCTCTACTGCCAAGTACGGACAGACCTGAAGAGGAGGGTTCGCTGTTGCGAAGCCATCTGAAAAGGATATTGTTGGAAGATACGGCTTATGAGCAGATTAAGGATAGTATCCCGCAAAAGGGACTACACTACACAGATGAAAAGCCGAAGGAGAAGATGGTGTATGTGGGCACGGTATTGGCAAGCAACCCGATGATAGAGGAGTTCAAAGGCAACAGAGCGGAGATGTACTATACTGGTGGTAACGATACGCCACATAACTTGGACCTGCAAAGCATCAAGTACTTCATGCCCATCATCGGTGGAAAGATACAGGGTGTATACACCGTGGTGGCTGTCAGCGCAGCCCGAAAGAGCGATAAGAACCTACACAACGACAACCCCAACGATGGCGTGAGATTCTTCCTCATGCTCGACAAATATATTCCCCTTGGCGATATCGCCGTATCGTGCAACAATAGACTGCACAATGCCGAGGTGATGACACTGGACGAAGCGAAGGAGACGTATAAGAGGTTTGCTGAGTTTTAATGGAAGTATAAAACGAAGAAAATGATGAATAAAGTATCCATTCGATTCTATAATGACCGCGAAGTACGCGCTGTATGGGATGAAGAACAATGCAAGTGGTGGTTCTCTGCTACTGATATAGTACGTGCTATAAACAATGAGAATGACTATACCAAAAGTCGTAACTATTGGAAGTACTTAAAAGGAAAAGTGGTTAAGGAAGGAATCCAACTGGTTAGTATCACTAACCACTTCAAATTTATGGCTCCTGATGGAAAAATGAGAAAAGCAGATGTTTTGGATGCGGACAGTGTACAAATATTGGCCAAACACTATCCCAACAATCGAGCAAGAGCTTTTCTTGATTGGTTTGTATATAGTGACAACAGCCTTGATGGGCAGAGTAAGAAAAAGGCTTACACGCTCATCGAAAGTGGATTGTTGGACAGTATGGAACCTGGAACCGTAAGTTCGCTTCAGCAAATACATGCTTACCTCTTCGGCGGATTGTACGACTTTGCGGGACAGATACGAACCAAAACAATATGGAAAGATGGCACTCTATTCTGCAGAGCAGAATACCTCCCCGAGAATCTAAGGATGATTGAGCAAATGCCCGAAACCAACTTTGATGAAATTGTCAATAAATATGTGGAGATGAATGTAGCGCATCCATTCATGGAAGGAAATGGGCGTTCAACGCGAATTTGGCTCGACCTTATCTTCAAGAAACGACTGAAGATGTGCGTGGATTGGAGCAAGATAGATAAAAAGGACTATTTAGAAGCCATGCGTAGAAGCACGACAGATGCCCGACCTATCAAGGCATTGCTACAAGGTGTAATGACCAATCGTATTGATGACCGAGAAATCTTCATGAAAGGTATAGATTACTCATATTATTACGAAGAACACGAGGACTAATTTACAATTTCTGGAATTATTAAAGTTCAGAAAATTCCAATGCCCGACAAACTGACCCGTGAGCAACGACACCGATGTATGGCGAGCATACGCGGTAAGGACACCAAGCCTGAGATGCTAGTGCGTCGATGGCTGCATGGTCGTGGCTTTCGCTATAGGGTGAATGTAAAGGGATTGCCAGGCTCGCCCGACATCGTGCTGCGCAAGTATCGCACGGTGATATTCATACACGGATGCTTCTGGCATGGGCATGAGGAATGTCGTTACTTTGTGCTTCCCAAGAGCAACACGGAGTTTTGGACGGCAAAAATAGAACGCAATCGAGAGCGTGACCTTGAGCGACGCCAACAACTGAAGCAGATGGGGTGGCACACCATCGTGATATGGGAATGCCAGCTGAAACCCAAGGCACGCGAGGCTACATTGGCCGAGTTGGAGCATCTGCTACATCGGACCTATCTTGACAACCTACGCCCTCGAAAAGCGGTTCTATACTCATTTGACACTGGGCCTATGCCTCGAGCAGCAGAGAATCCGATATGTTACATTCTTAAGCCGAGTGAATAGAGTGTCATACGCAGATATACCGAGCTGAATAACTCTTCAGCTAAGATTAGTATTAATTATAGAGTAATCCATAATATACCATGCAAACTAACCCCATACGTCAAAAGATAGTGATACTCACTGGTGCAGGCATCAGTGCTGAGAGTGGCCTGGACACATTTAGAGATAAGGGCGGTGTATGGCAAAAGCAGGATCCCATGCGCTTATCGAGCATAGAAGGCTTCGAACAAGATCCACAGGCCGTACTGGACTTCTACAATGCGAGACGTAAACAACTGCTCGATGTGGAGCCTAATGCTGCTCATAAGATGTTGGCCGAACTGGAGCAATGGCATGATGTGACTATCATTACACAAAATGTAGATGACTTGCACGAACGGGCTGGTAGCACTCACGTTATCCATCTGCATGGTGAACTTACTAAGGTGACCTCTTCTCGCAATAGACTAGATCCGAATTGCATCAAGGAGTACCCGCTTGATATACCTATCTGCTTAGGCGACAAGGCTGATGATGGCTCACAGCTACGCCCTTTCATCGTATGGTTTGGCGAATATGTAGAGGGTATGGATGTGGCTGAAGAACTTGTAAAGGAGGCTGATATATTTGCAGTCATAGGAACCTCGCTCCAAGTATATCCTGCCGCTGGCCTTACAAGATACGCTCATGGTAGCATACCCAAATTTGTGGTAGATCCGAACTTAGCCATCATTCCTACAGGCTTTACTCATATCAAGGATAACGCTACAATTGGTGTGGAAAAGTTGGTAGAAGAGATATTAGACTTATGTCTCTAATCTTTTGTTTTGTCAATTATTAAATGAGTTGACATTGTTATATAACTATGTTTAAGTCTAGTAGATATATCAATAGTACTATTATACTCATTATTAATATTAATAGTATTATTGAATATAATACTACATATATATAACGATATGAGACAAATTGACAAAAACTGAACAAACGAAGGTAAATAAAAAAAATCCCACTCATATTACTACAAGTGAGATTCATAATTGCGATGTAAATTTATTCAGCAGTCTCCCCAGAATAAGTCTTCATTAACTTATCCATTTCTTCACCGATGCAATTGTCGACAAGTTTTGCATAGTGTTCAGTCATCCTCACATTAGAATGACCTAGCATTTTAGAAACTACAATCAACGATACATTATTTGCCAATGTAACAGTACTAGCAAAAGTGTGTCTAGCGGTATGGTAGGTTATTCGCTTATTTATCTGACACAGTATCGCTATGTCTTTCAAATAAAGGTTGACCTCCTTATCCGAATAGATAGGCATCAATGTTTCACCTCCTGCATATTTATCTAACAAGATTTTTGCAGCAGGCAATAGCGGTATACGAGAAAGCACACCTGTTTTAACTCTTTTCTTCTTTATCCACATTCTGCCTTGATTATCACGTTCCAAATGCTCAGTTTTTAATGTTTTCACATCGCTATAGGCTAAACCTGTATAGCAAGCAAACAAGAACATATCTCTAGTACGTTCTAACCTGGGCAGAGGAGAATTGAAGTTTATGATCTTACGGAGTTCTTCTTCCGTCAGATAGTCTGGAGAAGCAATCTGTCTTTCCAATCTGTAAGTAGCAAATGGATTAAATGCCATCTTATTATTGGCTACTGCACGATTCACCACCTTCTTCAATAGTGCTAGATATTTAACAGCCCCATTGTGTGATAACTTGTGTTCAGTTAAAAGCCAGATACGAAACTCCTCGATAAAGTCTCTATTCAATTCTCGCAAAAAAACATCATCACGGTTATAAGTAACTTTAATGAATTTCTCCAACAAGTCTAGACCATGCCTTGAATTTGCGTAGGTTCCTTTCGAGACTCCCATGCCGATTTGTTTATACTGCAATTCATTATGCTTCCTATAAATACCAAGGATCGTTTCTTCTTTGATCAATTCCACTTTATTCATCAAAGCATCACGTAGCAATGTGGCAGTAACAGCAAAGCCATGTTTCACCAATCTTATCTCCTCCTCATAAATCCTTACGCGCATATTCTTAATAAACTCATTTAATGCTACCGCTTCAGGATTCACCCCACGTACACATTGCTTGTCCTTATTCCACGATTCTAATGCTACAACTTTACCGGTAGAGAAAACTACACGCTCATCGCCCAATGAAATCAATACTTCAATAGGTGCTTTGTCGGCTCTATTAACCTTACTTGCTCTTACTGTAAAAGAGAGGTTATAACAGCTTTTGTTTATCATTCCAATTTTAGTGTGACATCTTAGTGACGGTTGATAATTTCTAAGACTTTTGTTAAAAACCGACAAGATTATATATCACACGTTTTCAGCACCTTACACCACCCTACCCTTTTATGACTGTCACATTCATAATCTGACCGACACCATGGGTCGTATGCACTCTGACGCTCAGTTCGCAGGTTCATCTTCAGTGCCCGCTCACGTAGAGATGATGGGCTTCCTCGGTATCGGTAACAACCCGATGGTAGGTTGCACAGTAGCTTGCGCTGTAGACGTAGCTCAGGCACTCAACAAGTAATCTACTGTTAATCAATAGATTTTAGAGACATCTCTTCGGGGGTGTCTCTTTTTTTATGGCAATAATATAGCTGTTGTCCAAAAAAAATTGCGTGAAGAGATTTTTTGTAAAACCTATAGACTTTTTCTAAAATCTATATAGACATCAAATGTGTCTGCCTATACCAGTATAAGACAGGCAATAACTGAATATTGTTTCTTTGAAAAAGAAGCCCGCCACTGAACTCGAATTTGTCAATGACGGGCAACTACAAATATACAAATGATTATATCTAACTCACGTTATTTACATTTTCATCTAAGAAGTAGCATTACTCTCCGTACATGCGAGCTCTCATCTCTTTGATCTGATCACTTGTGATATATTCATCATATTCCATCATCTTATCGATGATACCATTGGGAGTGAGTTCGATGATACGGTTGGCCACGGTTTGGATGAATTCGTGGTCGTGACTACTGAAGAGGACATTGCCTTTGTAGAGCTTCAGGTTGTTATTAAACGCCTGGATACTCTCGAGGTCGAGATGGTTGGTGGGTGTGTCGAGGATAAGGCAGTTGGCATTCTTCATTTGCATACGAGCAATCATACAACGCATCTTT
The DNA here is from genome assembly GCA_017556045.1 of Bacteroidaceae bacterium. Classification (GTDB taxonomy): domain Bacteria; phylum Bacteroidota; class Bacteroidia; order Bacteroidales; family Bacteroidaceae; genus UBA1189. The sequence goes on from JAFZFF010000069.1 coordinate 26,058, forward strand.
TCGCCACCGGAGAGCACATTTGCCTTCTTGAGGACCTCCTCACCACTGAAGAGCATACGACCAAGGAAGCTCTTGAAGTATACTTCGTTGCCTTCGCCAAACTGGCTGAGCCAATCGACGAGGTTGAGGTCGGTATCAAAGAACTCGGTATTGTCGACGGGCAGGTATGCGGTGGTGATAGTTACGCCCCAATCGAAGCTACCGGCATGGGGTTGGCGGTGTCCATTGATGATTTCGAAGAGGGCGGTCATGGCACGCGGGTCGCGGCTGAGGAAGACAATCTTGTCACCCTTCTCTACGTTGAAGTTCACATTGCTGAAGAGCACGGTACCATCCTCCATCTCGGCACGAAGGTCGCTGACGGCCAATATCTGATTACCAGGCTCACGCTCGGGAGTAAAGATGATGCCGGGATACTTGCGCGATGAGGGCTGGATATCCTCGACATTGAGTTTCTCGAGCATCTTCTTACGGCTGGTAGTCTGCTTACTCTTGGCCACATTGGCACTGAATCGGCGGATAAACTCCTCGAGCTCCTTGCGCTTCTCCTCGGCCTTGGTCTTCTGGTTTTGTGCCTGACGGAGAGCAAGCTGAGAACTTTCGTACCAGAAGCTATAGTTACCAGCATAGATGCTCACCTTACCAAAGTCGATATCCACGGTATGGGTACATACAGAGTCGAGGAAGTGACGGTCGTGGCTCACCACCAATACGGTGTGCTCAAAATTGCTCAAATACTCCTCAAGCCAGGTTACAGTCTCCATGTCAAGGTCATTGGTAGGCTCGTCGAGGAGGAGGTTGTCGGGATTACCGAAGAGGGCTTGAGCCAACATCACACGCACCTTCTCCTTACCGCTGAGCTCGCTCATCAAGAGATAATGCTTGTCTTCCTTGATGCCCAATCCGCTAAGCAGGGCAGCAGCATCGCTCTCAGCATTCCATCCCTCGAGCTCAGCAAACTTCTCCTCCAGCTCGGCTACTTTCAGACCATCCTCATCACTAAAGTCAGCTTTAGCATAGAGTGCATCGCGCTGGTTCATGATATCCCAGAGCACGGTATGACCCATCAGTACGGTATTGAGTACAGTATATTGGTCCCACTTAAAGTGGTCCTGACTGAGCACAGAGAGACGCTCATCGGGACCAAGAGTCACACTACCCTTAGTAGGCTCCAACTCGCCACTGATAGCGCGCAAGAAGGTAGACTTACCTGCTCCGTTAGCACCAATGACTCCGTAGATATTTCCGTTAGTGAACTTTAGGTTGACATCCTTGTACAACACTCGTTTTCCGAACTGAATCGCTAAATCTGAAACTGTAATCATATTGCTATATCTTTATTCTATTGTTTTTTTATTTTTTTAGGAGTTAATGGGAGATATCGCTTTGTTCTTGGGAAGTTAAATACCGATAGTCCTTTCGCTCAATAGACCAGCAGGCCCACCAGCGCTCCTATGCCCAACACGGAGAAGGGCCCCAGCTTCTTGAGGTAGAGAGCCACGAAGGCGGTGAGGCAGATGACACCACTCTTCCAGTCGATAAAGTTATCGGGAGTGGCGAGGCTGAGGGCGGCCGTACCGATGAGACCCAACACGGCAGGACGAAGGCCTGACATCACACCACGAAAGATGGGGTGATCCTTCCAGCGGCTATAGACCTTGGCAAGGAGCAAGACGATGATAAACGAGGGCAACACCACGGCAAAGGTGGCGGTAAACGAGCCGAGCACGCTCATCAGCTCCGAAGCACCAGACTTAGCCAACACCTCATAGCCGATATAGGTGGCCGAGTTGATGCCTATGGGGCCAGGGGTCATCTGTGATATCGCTACGATATCGGTAAAGGTGGTATCGTCAATCCAGCCATGGATGGTGACCACCTGATTCTGTATGAGCGATAGCATGGCATAGCCTCCACCGATGGTGAACATGCCTATGAGGAAGAAGGTGAGAAAGAGTTCTACGTATATCATAGGGCTTTGCGATTATTGTACCAACTAATGAAGGCGGCAACTACGATGACACAGATGAGGATATATATGGGCGACACGCTGAGGACACATACGAGGACCATCGTAGATATCCATATCACCAATGACCACCAACGCATCTTGGTAGCCTTGAACATATCCATCATGGGGACACCTATCAGCGCTACCACGACAGGGCGTATGCCCTTGAAGGCCTTGATGACATAGGGGTTATCCTTGAAGCTGGTGAAGAAGATAGCCACCAACAGAATGATGAGGAACGGGGGCAGGCAACTGGCAATGGTGGCCACCACACTACCCTTAGTGCCACGCAACCTATGGCCAGTGAGTATGGAGATATTGACGGCAAAGAGCCCGGGAGCCGTCTGTGCCAGTGTGATGATGTCGACAAAGTCCTCATCGTTCAACCACTTGCGCTGGACGAGCTCGCTCTTTATCGCGGCAATCATAGGGATGCCTCCACCAATGGTGAAGGCACCAATCTTTGCGAACACAAGAAATATCTGCCAGAGACTAATCATAGGTGATTTCTATATCATGCAATGGTAGTGCAAAGATAGTGCAAATGCCAACGCAAAACAAGCGTTGTTAAGAATCAGAGAGGGGAGAATGACAAAAATCTCTGCGAACTCACATTGTTTTACTAAGTTTTGATAACTTTGCACCTCAGCTAATAAGAACAGGAGCAGTGCTTCGCTAAAGATAATGAAGGCCACCATACCCTACATAGAGAAGAAGTTTGAGGAGTTTAACCAACTGATATTCGAAGGTAAGCTCCCCAAGCTGCCTATTGAGCTAAGTGATGCAAAGACGTTCCTCGGCATGTGTGTATATAAGAAGAGAAGGACACTGTGGGGGAAAATGGAGTGCTATGACTTCAAGCTGCGCATCAACACGCGTATTGACCTTGCCGAAGCGGAGGTGGAGGACATCATCATCCATGAGATGATACACTACTACATCGGATACAACAAGATAGTGGACACCTCGGCCCACGGAAAAGTATTCAGGCAACTGATGCAGAAGATAAACGAGCAGTTTGGCAGACACATCAGAATATCGCACAAGCCCACACAGGAGCAGAAGGAGCAGATGTATGGCACGAAACGGCAGTGGCGGGTGGTGGCATTCGTCGTCTTCAAGGATGGACGCACGGGTATCAAGGTACTACCAAGGATCGTACCCAAAATACGTAACTACTACGACCTGGTAGGCAGAGAGAGTAGCGTTGAGAGCATCGAGATGTATATGACCAACGACACCTTCTTCAACCGATACCCGAGCTCATCGGCTCTGCGAGTGCACTACATCGATAGGGCTGACGCCGAGAAGCATCTCGAGGGAGCCAATCGGCTGGCATGGGATGGAGATAGACTAATCAGACAAAAAGCCTCGAGCCCGAAATGACCAAGAGAAGGGGGATAAAGTCGGGAGTAACGAAAATAAATGGATATAATTTTTACCAAATCGTTTTTTTACACTACTTTTACGGAATGAAGACAAGGTGAAGGCCTTGAGCTTTGGAGATAACACAACGACAACATATAAAATGACAATCCTATGAAACGTAGAGACTTCATCAAGAGCTCAGCAATACTGGCAGCTGCAGTAGAACTACCCGCTATCGCTGGCGCATCAGAGAGAATGGCTACTGCCGACCCTATGCCCAAGCAAGCAAAAGCTGGGAACCAAAAACTTATCGATACCCCTCCCGCACTGCAAAACTATGCAGAGACTAGCATGGGCATCACCTTCGGCGTGACAGACATGGCCAATGGCTTTGTCACCTATGGCTTGAAGCCCGACCTGAGCGATGGCATCACCGTAAAGTGTGGCGGATACCGCGTGACAAGGATAGATGACAAGGTAATGCAGGTGCGCCTCACAGGTCTGCAGCCCAACACTACCTACTACTACCGCATCGGCGCCGACCACATCTCATACCAGGGCGGATATAAGATGAAGATATTGGGCACTGAGGTGGACGAGAAGATATACTCATTCACTACAGCGGGTAAGAAGGCCAAGAGCCACTTCTGCGTGATGAACGACACGCACGTTAACTGGGGATCTTTCGGTCCTACGATTGATAAGATTGTGGAGCTTAACCCCTCATGTGCTATCTGGAATGGTGATGCGCTCAACAATGATGAGTCGATGGATGTATTGAAGAGCGTCTTCTTGGCACCCAAGATTGCGAAGTCCGACTATGCCAGCGCCCTACCCTTGCTCTTGGCTCCTGGTAACCATGAGGAACGCGGAATTGAGAGTCGTAACTTAGAGAATATTTGGATGTTCCGCCAACCCGAGGAGCGCTCTTCGCGCGACTGGGACCTTGGCCGCAACTTTGCCGTGCGCATGGGCGACATTGCCCTCATCGGCCTCGACACTGCAGAGGACAAGCTTGACACGAATGTGAAGCTGGCAGGATTGTTTACCAGCGAGCCCTACCGCGTAGCACAGACCGCATGGCTCGAAGATGCGCTGCGCCAGCCTGAGATAGCCTCGGCGCCCTACCTGGTGGCATTCTGTCACATCCCACTCTTCGACCCCAACCCCAAGAGCAACCCTGGTGACCTGTATCCTAACGATACACACCCCGACTACCACTCTGACTATGCGGCATGGCAGCGCACCTGCGCCAAGATGTGGTCGCCCCTGCTCAATAAGGCCAAGTGTCAGCTCCTCATCACTGCTCACGAACACATATACCGCTACGATGCCCCCAATGCCGACCGCAACTGGGCACAGATCGTGGGTGGTGGCCCCAGCATGAAGGGCGAGCACGGCGTATTCCCCACCGTAGTAGAGGGTAAGGTAGAAGAGGGCCAACTGCTCATCCGCGTACACAACATTTACTCTGGTAAGATTGAGGCAGAACATACCTTCAAGCCTCGCAAGAGAAGATAATCACACCTATGGACACATACGGACTCATAGGATATCCGCTCGGTCACTCCTTCTCGAAGGGCTACTTTACCCGCTTCTTCGAGGAGGAGCAAATCGGTGCCGAATACAAGAATTTCGAACTACCCGAGATCAGTGAGCTCACCCAAGTGCTGAGTGAGGAGACTACTCTGCGAGGATTCAACGTCACTATCCCTTATAAGCAACAGGTGATGACATTCCTCGACGAGGTGGACCCCGCAGCTATAGCCATAGGAGCGGTAAACGTGGTGAAGGTAACTCGCCACGAGGGCAAGCTGCATCTCAAGGGGTATAACACTGACGCGATAGGCTTTGCCGACTCGATACGCCCACTGCTGAAGCCTCACCACACCCATGCCTTGATATTAGGCACGGGCGGTGCTTCAAAGGCTGTAGACTATGCCTTGCGACAGATGGGAATAGAGACACGCTTCGTATCGCGCACCCCATCGGCCGACACCTTCAGCTATGCCGATCTCACTCCCGAGGTACTGCGGCACTACACGGTAATCGTAAACACCACACCGCTGGGTATGCATCCCAAAGTAGACGCATGTCCCCCACTCGACTATAGCCAGCTCAGTGAGAGACACTTTCTCTTTGACGCCGTATACAACCCCGCCAAAACAAAGTTCTTACAGCAGGGAGAGCAAGCAGGCGCTACCATCTGCAACGGCATGGAGATGCTCATCGGACAAGCCAAAGCAGCTTGGCGCATCTGGAATGAGAGGTAGACATCGCTCATCGTATAGAAAAGAAAGAAGAGGCTCCACACAGAGTCTCTTCTTTTTCTTTATGACAAGTACTATTCACTTACTCCTTATCCCCTAACCTGATACGGCCAGTCTCTAAAGCCAATTGCTCATAGCGTTCGCGCAGTCGGGGCATGCGTGAGGCACGTATCGAGAGGCGCAAACGACAATCCATCTGGAAGTCCTGCTCTATCACGGCAGGCTCCTCCTCCTTGACGATGCGCATCACCTCATTCATCATGGGATATTCGAAGTATACATCAAGTGTGAGATCTACCGTCTTCTCCACCACCTCAGCCACATCGAGAGCTTCGGCCGCTGCTGCCTTATAAGCTACGATAAGTCCACCCGTACCGAGCTTGATACCTCCAAAGTAACGCACTACCACGACGAGAACATCAGTGAGCTCACGACTATTGATAGCACCCAATATAGGGCGACCCGCCGTGCCTGAAGGCTCTCCATTATCATTGGCGCGAAAGTTGGTGCGCTCGTGTCCCAACATATATGCATAACACACATGACGAGCATCGAAGTATTTCTTCTGACACTCCGTCAAGTGCTCTTTGATCTCCTCAAGCGTAGTCACAGGGAATGCCATAGCAATAAACTTGCTACGCTTCTCAGTAAATATACCTTCGCACGGAGCGACTATGGTCTTATAAGTATCCAATGAAAATCTAAAGTTTATAAGTTTCGGTACGCAAAATTAGTGTAAGACGAGCGAAAAAACAAAAGTTGTTGTGAATTTTTGAGAACTGCGACAAATATTAAAGTCATACAGCGCAGATATTAAATTAGCGGCAACACCCTTTGGGGTATTGCCGCTTTGATAACATGCAATATCTATGAGCTATTATGCTACTGCAGAACCGATGAGGAACACGCCAGCGAGTGATACGATAGCGTAGAGCTCGGGGAATACAGCAAAGATCAAAGTCTTAGAGAACACGTCGTAACCCTGACCGATAGCTGCCATACCGTTAGCACATACCTGCCCCTGACGGATAGCTGAGAACAAACCTACGAGACCGAGAGCAAGACCGCCACCGAATACGGCAGTTGCCTGGAGTGAAGTGATGTCAGCTGTGAGGATACCGAAGCTGTTGAGCAAGAAGTAACCTGCGAAACCATAAAGACCCTGTGTACCAGGAAGAGCGGTGAGCACGAGGAAGTTACCGAACTTGTCAGCCTTCTTCAACGCACCAAGACCTGCGTTACCAGCGATAGTTACACCGAAAGCTGAACCAATACCCGAAAGGGCAATCATCAAACCAATGCCCAAGTAGGCAATAAAAAGATTTGCATTCATAATTGTTTTTGTTTTTTTAAGTTGTTATTAATTTTTGTTTTGTTTTATTTCTTAAAAGGTTTATACTCCTGTCCACCACCTTCGTAACCTGAGTTCTTGAAGAACTCCACGAATGTCAGACGCATAGGGTGTACCATAGAGCCAAGGATATTCATGAAGATGTTCAAGCCATGACCGATAAGGAAGATAAGTGCCGTCACGAGGAATCCTACTACGGGGATGTCAGGGCTCATACCTACGGCCAAACTATTGAACACACTTGCCAAGATACCTCCCGAGAGACCGAGAGCGAAGAGACGTACGTAAGAGAGCACGTCGCCAAGCAAACCGGTAACCATGTTGTAGGCATCCCAAAGGCCAAGGCCGATGTTGAGGAAGATGTTCTTACCAGGACTATTGTAGAGCATGATCATGCAACCTGCTACAATCATCAGCACCATAAACCAAGTAGCGCCCATAGAACCGGTGAGAACGCCTACGGCTACGCCCACGAGGAGCATAATCCAACCGATAGTGCTCACAGCATATTTGAAGCCGAGCTGGATGGTGAGGTTCACGGCCTTGAGCACCATACCAAAGAGTATCTGCACGCAACCGATGATGAGTGAGAGGTAGAACATGGCCTGATTATCTTGATAGAGCATATCCTTCATCTTTTGGAAGAAGGGGATATCAAAATCGTACAGGCTGAAACCGAAGGCGGTACCTGTGAGCGAACCAGCCAATACAGTAGACAAGCCGAAGAGGAACACCAAGGGGCTCTTGAACTCGGGATTGATGAGCTGGAAGAGCTTGGTGAACACGGGCAAGGCCAACATGATGAGCATACCATATCCCATATCACCCAAACAGAGGCCGAAGAACAGCATGAAGAAGGGCGCAAAGAACATAGTGAGGTCGAGCTCGCCATACTTGGGCAACATATACAACTTCGTAAGCGGCTCGAAGAGTCGGAAGAACTTGTTGTTGCTAAGCTGGATGGGGATATCGTCCTCTGCGGTAGGATCATCGACCTGGTAGTAGTGACCTGTCTTGTCGAGGTACTCGCGCACGGTGTCGAGTGACTTCTCGGGTGCCCAGCCCTGGAGGAGCATGAGCTTATTGTCGGCCACGCTATCGGCGCTGAGTGCTACCTTAGCAAAGTTGATATCGCTCTGCAATGCCTCGTGAGCAGCCTTGAAGCCAGCAAGGTGGGCATCGGCAAAGGCAGTGATCTGCTTGTCGAGGTCAGCACACTTGGCCTTGAGCTCTTCGATCTCGTGAGTAAGAGCCTCAAGTGAGGTCTGAGGCAAGCGACAGAGCTCTGCTTCGATACTAATCTCGGTACCGGGAGCTGTGACGGTGATGAAGTATACCTTAGACTTATCGGCACGGATTGTGATAGCGTGGTACTCGCTCTCCCACTCCTCCTTGTAGAGGCGTGTGGCGCAAGCGAAGAAGTTGATATCATATCCTGCCTTGATGAGACGCTCTACTGATGCAGGCTCAAAGTTGCCCCATGGTGCCAACATCTGCTCATCCTTAGCAAGCAACTGGATGCGTGCTTCAGCAGCAGCCTTGTCGGCGAGGAGTTGATCGTACTTCACCAACAACTCTGCAGGCTCAGAAGCCTCGGCATTTTCAGAGGGGTTAGAGGATACTTTTGATAATGCCTCGATAGCAGCGGCATAGCGTGAGAGCAAGCGCATCTGCTCTTGCACCTCAGCATTGTCGAGAGCGCCCTGTTGCTTCTGCACCACGTGCAGTACGCCCAGTTCGCCCATGCGGTCGAGGAACTCCTGGTACTCCTTATAGAAGACCAAGAAGGTTAATTTTTTCATTCTTGTTATCATAGCGTCTCCTCCATCTCGTTAAGTGCCTCTACGGGGTCGCCCACCGGCTCGGCACGTTTTTCCAACAGCGTCTTCAGGATCTTCTGTGATGACTTAGAGAGGTTCTCCTCATCCTCCATGAAGCGCTTAATCTTACGTACAGCATCTTGATAGCCAGGTATCTGTACCTTCTCGAAGAGGTTCACCTTCTGGGTGGTCTTCTTACGGGCATGTTCGAGCAAGTCGAGCTTAGCCTCCATAAACTCGCACTTCAAAGCGGTCTTGGCCAACCCCTGGAGGAGGTTGATACCATCGTAGTACCACTTGGGAGCACCGAAGAGGCTGAAGGGCTTGACATCGAAGTCGACATCGCCCAACACGGGAACTCGCACGCCGGCAATCTTCTTTACATCAAGATGCACGTCCTTGACAGCGATGAGCGAAGCATCAAACTCGTTCCAAAGGGCAAACATGTACTCATAGGCCTGAATCTGCTCTTCGAGCTGAGTCTCAAGCCGACGCACATCCTCCTTGCACTTCTTCACCTCCATACGCAAGGCACTCTCCTTATTTTTGATAATAGGGAGCGTACGCTGGCGCACCTTGAGCTGCTTCTCAATCTGCTGCAGTGACGTCTTGTTATATTGAAATTTTATAGCCACGTTGTTATTATCTAAATGGATAATTGAAAATGGAGAATGGATAATGAGCTACAAAGCCAATCCATAAATTCTCAATTATCAATTGTCAATTATCAATTAATCATTCTTGGGCCAGAACTGATCTACCAACTCACGCTTGATGTTAACCTCCTCGGGCTGGAAGTACTTGCCAAACAAGCCCCAAGTAACGTCGAGCATCTCGGTGGTGTTGAGGTTCACGTCGATAGCCAAGAGCTGGTTTGAGTAGTCCTTAGCAAAGTCGAGTGTACGCTCATCGTAGTCGGTAAGGTCGAAACCGTTCTCCATCTTAGTCTTCGCATTGGCTGCATCGGCGTAAAGACGCACGGCAGCGTTCATCACCTGCGGGTGGTCCTTACGGGTCTTCTTACCAGATACGAGCTGCTTCAGACGTGAGAGTGAGCGGAAGGGGTCAACGATAACCTTACCGATATCACTATCGCGACGGAGGAAGAGCTGACCCTCAGTGATGTAACCAGTGTTATCGGGTACTGCGTGTGTAATATCGCCACCAGAAAGTGTGGTCACTGCGATGATGGTGATTGAACCACCTGAGGGGAACTGTACGGCCTTCTCATAAATCTTAGCCAAGTCTGAGTAGAGCGAACCGGGCATAGAGTCCTTAGAAGGAATCTGGTCCATACGGTTTGATACGATAGCCAAGGCATCAGCATATGAGGTCATATCAGAGAGGAGCACGAGCACCTTCTCATTCTTCTCTACAGCGAAGTACTCAGCTGCGGTCAATGCCATATCAGGGATCAACAGACGCTCTACAGGAGGATTCTCTGTAGTGTTGATGAAGCTGATGATACGATCGAGTGCACCAGCGTTAGAGAACACATTCTTAAAGTAGAGGTAGTCGTCATTGGTCATACCCATAGCACCGAGGATGATCTTGTCGGTCTCAGCACGGAGAGCCACGTTAGCCATCACCTGGTTGAAGGGCTGGTCGGGGTCAGCGAAGAAGGGGATCTTCTGACCAGACACGAGGGTATTGTTCAAGTCGATACCAGCAATACCAGTAGCGATGAGCTCAGAGGGCTGCTTACGACGTACGGGGTTCACTGAAGGACCACCAATCTCAACCTCCTTACCCTCGATCTGAGGACCGCCATCGATAGCGTTACCATAAGCGTCGAAGAAACGGCCAGCCAACTGGTCGCTCACCTTGAGCGAAGGAGCCTTGCCGAGGAATACCACTTCGGCATTAGTGGGGATACCGCCTGTACCCTCAAACACCTGGAGGGTAACTTCGTCGCCGGCAATCTTTACCACCTGAGCCAACTTGCCATCGATAGTAGCAAGCTCGTCGTAACCAACGCCTGTTGCCTTCAATGAGCAAGTAGCCTTGGTAATCTGACTAATCTTTGTATATATCTTTTGAAATGCTTTTGTTGCCATAGTCGTTATGCTTTCTTAGTTGCTACCAACTCATCGAGTTGCTTCATATATTCATTATACTTGTCAGACTTGAACTCGCAGTAGTTGATCTGCTTGCAGAGGTTAATGACACGCTTGAAGAAGGTCATTACATCGAGGAAGGTATCGAACTCAAACTCGGTGTGACAGATGCCCATCACCATGTTTACAATCTCCTCCTGGCGCTCGAGTGAGCTTACTGCATCGATATCATCGAACGCATCCTGCTGGAGGATAACGAAGTCGATGAGCTCTGACTTCCAGAATACTACGTGATACTCTACAGGTACACCATCGTCACCGAGAATGTTGATCTGCTCAGCAATCTCCTTACCACGGAGCAAGCGGGTCTTGATCTCATTAACCTTTGAGGTCCACTCGTCGTTGATAAGCTTAGAGATGTATGCCTCAAACTCGGGATACTCCAAATACTTAGAGTATGAGTCGATGGGGTTCACCGCGGGGTAACGCTTCTTATCGGCACGCTCCTGTTCGAGGGCGTAGAAGCAACGAGCAACCTTCTTAGTGTTCTCAGTCACAGGCTCCTTGAGGTTACCACCGGCAGGTGATACGGTACCGATGAAGGTAATAGAACCTACCTCACCGTTGTTCAAGGTTACGTAACCAGCACGACCATAGAAGTTAGAGATGATAGAAGAGATATCCATGGGGAACGCATCGGGACCAGGGAGCTCCTCCATACGGTTTGACATCTCACGCAGTGCCTGTGCCCAACGTGAAGTAGAGTCGGCCATGAGCAATACACGGAGACCCATTGAGCGGTAATACTCAGCCATAGTCATGGCGGTATATACTGATGCCTCACGAGCAGCTACGGGCATGTTTGATGTGTTAGCGATGATGATGGTACGCTCCATCAACTTGCGACCAGTGTGGGGGTCAACGAGCTCGGGGAACTCGGTAAAGATTTCTACTACCTCATTAGCACGCTCACCACAAGCTGCGATGATTACGATGTCGGCCTCAGCCTGCTTAGAGATAGCGTGCTGGAGCACGGTCTTACCAGTACCGAAGGGACCAGGGATGAAGCCTGTACCACCCTCTACGATGGGGTTAACGGTATCGATTACACGTACGCCAGTCTCGAGGAGCTTGAAGGGACGGGGCTTGTTTACATAGTTGGTCATAGCCACCTTCACGGGCCAACGCTGAATCATGTTGACCTTGATATCGTTGCCCTCCTCGTCGGTAAGCACTGCGATAGTATCCTGGATAGTATATTCGCCTTCAGCCACGATAGACTTCACGGTGCAAACACCCTTCTGCTGGAAGGGAACCATGATCTTCAGGGGCTGAGAGTTCTCTTCTACAGCACCGAGCCAATCAGAAGCCTTCACCTTGTCGCCTACCTTTGCGAGGGGCTTGAAGAGCCATTTGCGCTCGTCGTCAAGAGCATAGGTGTACTGTCCACGTTTGAGGAACACACCGTCCATCTTGTCGAGGTCGTTCTGCAGACCGTCGTAGTTCTTTGAGAGCATACCGGGACCGAGAGTTACCTCGAGCATGTGGCCGGTAAATTCGGCAGGAGCACCCACCTTGAGTCCGCGTGTGCTCTCAAACACCTGCACATATACGTCGTTACCCACTACCTTGAGCACCTCGGCCATGAGCTTATCGCCGCCGGTGGTGATGTAGCAGATTTCGTTCTGTGCCACGGGACCGTCTACTGTCAGCGTCACCAAGTTCTGAACAACGCCTTTAACTTTTCCTGTTGTAGCCATATATCTGTATTATTTCTTATTATTTATAGTAAACTCTTGAGGTACCTTTACCTCTTCCTTCAGTTGACGTATCATACCACGCAACATCTCGCCACCAGCCTCGGCGTCGAGTGTGATCCAGCGTTCGATGATCTGTATCTTCACGAGGAAGGCAAAGAGCTTCTCTACGGTGAAGTAGTCGAAGAAAGAGTTCTCCTCCATCCACTCCCACTTGAGCACGTCGAGCTTGCGCTCACGCTCCACGAGGTTGTCTATTTCGCTGATGCGCATCACCTCCTCGAAGCCATCCATCACACCTGTCAAGCCGAAATCGCGACTATTCGATGTACGCAATGCCTTGGCAACCTCGTTGTCGCCCACGATGAGGGGTTTCACATCAAGGTTGTAGCGGCGAGCGGTAATCGCTGTAAGGAAATTGTTGAGATCGAGGTTAAAAGCAAACCAACGCTCTACAAACACATTACCCTGACCCATGGCATGTGCGTAGTAAAGCTGTGCCAAGCGATCCTCAGGGAAGATACCCTCAGCAGCACTCTCCTCGCTCTCCATCTGTGCCACGAAGTCGTACATATAGCGCGGATAGCGGCGGTCGGGAGTCTCCTCGGCACGAGCAGCCTCGATGATACCCAGCAACTCCTCGCTCGTATAGAGTCCACCCTCGGCAATAGCAGCCTCCTTATCTTTTAATAAGGTAAGAAGGTTAGCATTGTCGTAGCTCAGGTAGATGAGGTCGAGCAGAGCGCGGTCGTCATCGGCCAACTCGGGATAGTACAGCTCGCGGAACTCACGTACGGTGATTCCCAACTTGCTGTCATCGAGCGACAATTCCGGCAGTCCGGCAATGAGATAATAATAGTTTTTCTTCATAATTATAAATAAGTACCCCTAAATACTCCTCGGAGGAGCTAAAGCTCCTTTCGTCGCAATCGACGCTTATCTCGCGTCGACCCTCTAAGGGGAGAAGGCTTCGCGATGTCTGCAAAGCCCCTTCATAGAGGGAGGGGTTGGGGTGGGTCCCCTTTTTAAAACAACATCTCTACCAACTCAGGACGGAGGAATGACTGGAAGAAGTTTACAAACTCCTCCTCGCCGAAGTTCACCTTGTATGAGCCATCAGCAGGCTGTATGGTGAAGAGCGCCTTCTGTCCGTTTACCTCTTCGATGGTCACACCCTTATCGAGCAATGCCTTTGCCTTAGCAGCAAAGTACTTCTTGAGTGTCTCGCCATCAGCAGCAGAGATTACGATAGGCTCGTCAGCCACCCACTTCTCTGCGAGTGTCACTACAAACTTACCCATCACCTCCTTATCAGCAGTGAGCTCCTTCACAGCGCCGCTCACCACCTTGTCAGATACCAATGTAGCGACCTCGCTCTTGAGCGCGTTCACCGCCTGGCCAGCAAAGAGGCGGAGCTCCGACTTAGTGTTTTCCATCAACTCAGCAGCTGACTTCTGAGCAGCAGCAACCATAGTCTCAGCTTCCTTGCGTGCAGCCTCTACAATCTCAGCAGCCTGGGCATTGGCAGCAGACACGATGCGTGCAGCCTCTTCGTTGCCCTTCTCTACTCCATCCCGAAACATTTTTTCGGTCAGTTCTTGTATGTTCTTTTCCATGTTTATAAGTGGATAATTAAAATTTTATGAATAATGGCGGCAAATTTACGAAATAAATCTCAATAATACTTTAACAAAAGAGAATTGTTTTTGATATGATTTACATATTTTTTTATGTTTTTTTGCTCATACACTCAAAACTTTTCCATAAAAGTCCTACTTTTGCGGTGTTAACGACTTGAAGTCTTCCAAAGTAATACCACATCACCTATGGCAGAGATCACCGCACAACAGCTCACCGAGCGCCTCGCTTCGCACCAGATAAAACCTACCGCCATGCGTCTGCTCGTACTGCGGCAACTCATGGAAGCAGAGCAAACACTGACGCTGAGACAGATAGAGGAGGCGCTCGCCCCTGCTGATCGCTCCACGATATTTCGCACCCTCAACCTTTTCGTACAGCACCATGTAGTGCATGTCGTCGATGATGGCAGTGGAGCCACACGCTACGAGATATGCCACTCACACCACGCCGAAGGAGATGACGACCGTCACCCCCATTTCCGTTGCACCCAGTGTGGACGCACCATCTGCCTTACCGAGCAACGTATGCCTCCCATCACTCTCCCCGAAGGCTTCGTAAGCCATCACGCCAACTACATCATCACAGGTCTCTGTGCGGAGTGCACAAGACAATTTGGTCAAGACAACTAAAATTCTCACCTCCTTTTATAGAAATAAATAAGCTTTGGCTTCGCTTAATCGAAAATTTGCACTAATTTTGCACTCATTATAGCAAATAACGATTAAGAAATGAGCAACCAACGTTACATGATGCGCGGTGTATCAGCTTCGAAAGAGGACGTGCACAACGCTATCAAGAACATCGACAAGGGTATATTCCCCAAAGCTTTCTGTAAGATCATCCCTGACCTCTTGGGCGGTGATGAGGAGTATTGCAACATCATGCATGCCGACGGTGCAGGCACCAAGTCATCTTTGGCCTACCTCTATTGGAAGGAGACTGGCGACCTAGGTGTTTGGAAGGGCATTGCGCAAGATGCGCTTATCATGAACATTGACGACCTGCTGTGTGTGGGCGCTACTGATAACATCCTCGTATCATCTACCATCGGCCGCAACAAGCTACTCATTCCTGGCGAGGTAATCTCTGCCATTATCAATGGTACAGATGAGCTCTTGGCCGAGTTGCGCGAGATGGGCGTAGGTGTATACGCTACAGGTGGTGAGACTGCTGACGTGGGCGACCTCGTGCGCACTATCATTGTAGATAGCACGGTGACTTGCCGCATGAAGCGCAGTGATGTCATCGACAATGGCAACATCCAAGCTGGCGACGTAATCGTAGGTCTTGCTTCGTACGGACAAGCTACCTATGAAAAGGAGTACAATGGTGGTATGGGTAGCAATGGACTTACCAGCGCTCGCCACGATGTATTTGCAAAATACTTGGCAGAGAAGTATCCCGAGAGTTACGATCAGGCTGTACCCAGCGAACTTGTATACTCAGGCACCAAGCACTTGACCGATGAGGTAGAGGGCAGTCCGCTCGATGCTGGTAAATTGGTACTCTCTCCCACCCGCACCTATGCTCCTGTCATCAAGCAGATCCTCAATGAGATGCGCAGCGACATCCATGGTATGGTACACTGCTCAGGTGGTGCGCAGACCAAGATCTTGCACTTCATCGATAAGTTGCATATCATCAAGGATAATATGTTCCCCGTACCTCCCTTGTTTAAGACCATCCACGAGGAGAGCCACACCGACTGGGCAGAGATGTACAAGGTGTTCAACATGGGTCACCGTATGGAAATTTACCTCCCCGCAGACAAGGCACAGCGCATCATCGAAATCAGCCAAAGCTTTGGCATCGATGCTCAGATTGTGGGTCGCGTAGAGGCAAGCGACAAGAAGCAGCTCGACATCCATAGCGAGTTTGGCGACTTCCACTACGAATAATTGAGAACGATATAAGAGTTTATTGGTAAAGAGTTCGGTATTTCACCGAGCTCTTTCTTTTTTACCTACATAAAAGTTTCGGCAATGATTCGGCAAAAGTTTCGGAAAAAGTTGCACACGTAATTATTTGATACACTGCACACAACGATACACTTTCGGCAAAAAGAGGGATTACCTCATATTTCTTTGCCAATCCATATCACATAGTAGTGTGTTCTACGATGTTTGCCTCAGCCTATGGGCGTTGGTGTGTAATTTTTGCGAGTAAGTAGTAAAGGATATTTATCGCAGATGTGACTTTTGATAAATCATTGCGAGGCTATTAAAACTGAAACGGCATGAAAGTGTCGATGTGAGACAAAAAAGATACGTTAAGCAACACTTTTGCCGAAAGTATGGTGTTTTATGCAGTATATCTGCCAGTTACACACACAAGTTTTTCCGAAACTTTTGCCGAACTTTTGCCGAAACACTGCCGAAGTTATTATGTCTGATTTCTATCGAGCAGCTCAGATAGAGTTTACTCGGCCTCTTTTCGCTCCTGCACCCATCCATTATAACCTGTAGCAAGCTCTATCACGCGATACCCTTTGGATGCCAGAGATGAAGCAGCACGCTTGCTACGATTGCCACTGCGACAGTAGAGTGCTACAGTGCTTCCCTCCTTGATGCGAGCCACCGCGAGACTATCAAAGTCAGGGCGCAACACATCGAGATGCAATGTAGTGCCAGCTATATGCCCTGCGTTATGCTCCTCGAGTGTACGCACGTCAAGAACCACCACATTGGTATCTGCCATTACTTTGGCAAATTCCTCCACAGATACACTACGAAACTGCTCGGTTTTCTGTTTCTGACCTTGACAAGAGAGACTCATAAAGCAAGCCACGAGGGAGTAAAATATTTTTTTCATCTGGATATCATTTGAAGTGTAATACTCTATTAATGAAGGATGTGGTATATAAGTTCACGCAACAGACCTTTGTCCGTAGCATTAGCACCACAACCCTTGGAGAGGGCATCATATTTGCGGATGTCGCTGATGATATACATCACCTTACGGGCGGTATAGTAAGGCATTGCCATCTGATACTCCTTAGCCTGCCAAGGAGAACGCAAATCAAGATAAGCAGCAATGCCCGTATCAGACTTCTCAGGAGCATAATAGGCCATCATGAGATTGGCATAGAAGTTATACAGCATGGCAAGCACCATAGGCATAGCAAAACTCTTCTTATTGTCCTCCATATACTTAGCGATAGTATTTGCCTTCACCACATCTTTTACTATTAGAGCGTTCTTAAGCTCAAATACATTGTAGTCTTTGCTAATGCCCACACACTCCTCCACAAGCTCGGGAGTGATGGGTTCATCGTTCTTAGGCTTTGCTATGATGAGCTTATCGAGTTCGCTGGCCAATCTGCTAAGGTCGGCGCCAATGCTCTCGACCATCATATTAGCAGCTTTCACATCGATAGCAGTACCCTTAGCACGAACATAGTTGCTGATAAAGGTCGGAAGCATAGAATCTTTCAGTTTCTTCGACTCAAATAGTCGACCCACCTTCTCTATCTCTACGGCAGCCTTCTTGCGGCGATCGATCGTGCCATACTTATGACAAAATACGAGCACTGTCGTGGGTTGTGGCTTCTGCAAATAGTATGCAAGCTCATCCATACCGCGAAGCGCTTGTGCCTCCTTTACAATAATCACCTGGTGCTCGGCCATCATAGGATAACGCTTGGCAGAGGCAATGATGCTACCCATGTCTGTATCCTGACCATACACCACCATCTGATTGAATCCACGCTCCTCTTCCGTCAGTACATTCTCAGCTATATAGTCAGACAAGCGATCTATGTAATAAGGCTCCTCGCCCATCAGGTAATACACCGGGGCGAACTGCCGAGAGTTAATCTCCTTAATTATACTATCATACGTTACTTCTTGCTTTGCCATTCTATTCTATACGCTATTAATGCACGTTTCATTATCGAAGCACAAAGATACTACAAATCTCGTTTATCCCCATTGCTTTCTGATTCTTTTTTGCTACAAAGCAAGTTGAACACTCTTACGCGATTTGTAAAATTGCACATTTATCCATGTATTTACATACAATACCACATATGTAACATCTTAATTTAATGCAGGTTTAATAAACATTTATCACACGTGCATAATTCCCGAAAAGCACTTGTAAAAAAGTTCCAAAGTCCTTCAATAAAAAACGAAAGCTATCTTTTCGCGCAACGCAAGAGTCAATTCGCCACGTTTTCTTGCTTCTTCCTTATATTTGTTCTAACTTTGCACTCATTAAATCAAAGAATCCTAATGCAAGAACTGAACCTCCCCCCTTTTGAAAGAAGGATTACAACAAAGGATGACAAGCCGTTTATCCTCGATGTCATACGCCGCCAGTATGTGGCGCTGACACCGGAGGAGTGGGTGCGACAGCACTTTGTACACCTTCTCATCGGACACAAAGGGTATCCTCAAGCGCTGATGGCCAATGAGGTACAGCTCAAGCTAAATGGCATGAGCCGCCGATGCGATACGGTAGTGTATGACCGCACGCTGAGACCGCGCATCATCGTAGAGTACAAGGCACCTTCGGTGAATATCACGCAGCAGGTATTTGACCAAATATGTCGATACAATATGGTCTTGCAGGTAGACTATCTCATCGTAACCAATGGACTGGCTCATTACTGCTGCCACCTAGACTATGCTGCCCGCAGCTACACTTTCCTCCAGGAAATACCGCACTACGACCAAATAAAGTAGAGAGGAGCACTTGAATTCGAAAAAAAATGCGTAACTTCGTACCCTATATTTAATATTATATAGTGAGATGATGAAGAAGACGTTTCTCTACGGCATAGGTCTGCTGTGTGGCGCACTGACTGCACAGGCACAGAATAGTACAGTAGCATCAGCCAACGACTATCTGCAAGCAAATAAAAGGACCGATGCCACGGTACTCTTTAGCACCCAGGCTGAGGGGGTGAAGACTCCCGTAGTATGGGGACTCGACACGGCATGGCCCAGCGAAGATAATATGCGCCGAGGTGTGGCATTCATCGGAAAAGGACAATTGGCCGTAGCACGAGTATCATTTCAGCCAAGCGACCTCGTCGATGCCAATGGCGAGCTGAGTGCTGAGCAGAAGAAAGACCTTAATGAGAGACTTAACCTTGTAGCCCTTTCGGGAGTAAAAGACATCGCTCTCAATAGTGACCATGAGGTATTGTGCGATGGAGAGAACCCCACCGACGCATGGAAGAAGGAGGCAGCACAACATCGCAAAAACTACGTAGGGAAACCCGCAGAATGGATACGCCTCTTCAAGGCCACAGTAACCTATTGCCGCAACAAGGGATACAACGTAGTGAGCATCGCCCCCTTCAACGAAGCTGACTTCACAGACTGGAACCAGGGCACAATGGCCAACTTCAAGGAGATATGCCGATTGATGCAAGAGGATGAGTTCTTCGACGGTATACGCATCAGTGGTGGCAACACACTCAATAGCGACAAGGCCCTGGAATGGTATAATGGCCTTAGCCCCTACCTCACCGAAGGCAACACACATCAGCTGGCAGGCTCGTTTGATAACTATGCCCAGTTCTTTGAGACCGTGAGAGCCAATGGCCACTACGCCACTGCCGATGAACTACACAATGTGATGGAGGCCATGGTGGGTGTAGAGTACGGCATGCAGACTGGTATTTGGTGGGGATTTGACGGACGTGCCCGAGGCGAATACTGCAAAGCGACCTTTGGCGAGCGCCTCGGCTATGGCGAGGACCGCACACACTGGACCTCAGCATCGGTATACCGTATGCCTGACGGCCGTGTACAACTCTTCGGTGGCACCTCAGAGCGCCAAGCAAACAACTCATCATATCGCATCGTGTCACAAGACAAGGTAGCATATTTCGAGGGACACGGCCCCATGCACGAGTACATCATGGACCTGCCAGGAGGACCAGCCGGAAGTTATCAGAACGGACAAACCAATGCCGAGCGCGTGCTTGAGATACACACTGGCGAAGATGTCCCCCTCGCTCCTACTGAGGGAACATTCATCTTGATGAATAAGAAGAGCCGCAAGCTGCTCATGCCGCAAGGCGGAACCACCTCAAACGGCACCAACATCTGTCAAGGAGCCAACAAGAGACAAAGCTATCAGCAATGGGACATCACCCCTGTAGATAGTCGTGTAGGCGGAGACTTCAGCTACTTCTATATCTCAAATGCCAAGAATGGCGCACAGCTCGACATCTCAAACTGGTCACTCAGCAATGGAGGCAATATCATCCTCTACAATGGAGGCAAGGGAACCAACGAACAGTGGTTCTTCCAGTACGCTGGCGACGGATACTACTATATACTTAGCCGCCATAGCAACAAGTGTCTCGAGGTGGCAAATGGTAGCACCATAGACAACGCCAACATTCAGCAGAGCGAACTCACTGGCAGTGACCAGCAGATGTGGCGCTTGCTCCCCGTGAACGCGACATGCGAGCAGAATGCCCCTGATGCACCCACAGGATTGAAGGCTACAGCTACAACAGCCACCATCAACCTCATGTGGAATGCCGTGAACGAGGCTGACGTGACAGGTTATGCTATACTGCGCGCAGAGACTGAGTCGGGCCTACCCTATCAATGGAACACCATCGCCCGCAACATCGCCGATACCACCTTCGTGGACAACACGGCTTCAGAAGGCCACACCTATATCTACAAGATTAAGGCAATAGACCGCGCGATGAACCGCTCGGAATCGTCAGACTCTGTCACATCGACACTCACCGATGAGCGCGCACTCATCGCTTCATACCAATTCGAAGACACCATATGCGACATCTCGGGCAATCTACTCCACGCGTCACACTATGGTGAGCCCACCTACCTGACAGCCAAGAAGGGAGAACTCAAAGATAGAGTATTGGCATTGGATGGCAACTCTGAGTACCTACAACTACCTACAACTATCGCAAACAGAAGAGAGATGACCATCTCCCTCTGGGTACGCTGGAAGGGCAACGGCAACGGACAGAGAATATTCGACTTTGGCAATGGAGAGAACCAGTATATGTACCTCACCGCCAATGCCAGCAGCGGAAAGATGAGATTTGCCATCAAAGACAACGGCGATGAGCAATATATGGATATCAGCAAGCTGGGCACCTATTCATGGAAACATATCATACTCAGCATCAGTAATGATAGCATCACAGCATACATCAATGGCGAGCTCAAAGCATCTGCGAGCGACATCACACTGCGCCCATCAGACTTCTGCCCCATATTCAACTATGTAGGCCGTAGCCAGTCAAAGAGCGATGCGCTATTTAAGGGAGACATCGATGACTTGCGCATATTTAATTATGCCCTTTCAGCTGACGAAGCCATTGCTCTATACAACAATGCTGCTGATATAGAAAACATCTCTACCCCACAGACCATCGTAAGCATAAGCTATTACACCCTTGATGGTATAGCTCACGACACACCCCAGAAGGGTATGAACATCGCCCGCATACTATATAGTGATGGTAGCACGAAGGCTGAGAAGGTATGGAATATGGAAAATTAATAGAACAACCCCATTAACCAATGTCACAGATAAATTATCATAACGTAGAGATTCGCCAACAAGAGATGATTGTACTTGAGGAGGTGAACCTAAAAATACAAAGCGGAGAGTTTGTCTACCTCATCGGTAAAGTAGGCTCAGGAAAATCAAGCTTGCTAAAGACCATGTATGGCGAACTCGACATCCACAAAGGCGAAGCCGAGGTGTTGGGCTACGACATGAGTCATATACGCCGCAAACAGATACCTGCCCTGCGCAAACGCATCGGCATCGTATTCCAAGACTTCCAATTGCTCATTGACCGCAACATCAATGAAAATCTCGACTTTGTACTCAAAGCTACAGGATGGAATGATAAGAACAAGCGTATGCGCCGTATCGAAGAGGTACTGGAGCAGGTAGGCATGAGCACCAAGGGCTACAAGATGCCCCACGAATTATCTGGTGGCGAGCAGCAACGTATTGTCATCGCTCGTGCTATACTGAACACGCCGGATATAATCCTTGCCGATGAGCCTACCGGCAATCTCGACCCCGAGACAGGACGTCAGATTGTAGAGCTTCTGCGCAACATTTGCACCCAAGGTTCTACGGTCATTATGACTACACACAACCTACAACTTCTCGAAGAATTCCCCGGCAAGGTATTCCGCTGCGAAAATCATAGAGTCGTAGAGAATATCTCAGAGAATCTCGAGACAACCGAGAACGAAAACAATTAAGATTATAAAACTACAAAAAGCATATAAAAGATGAAAGTAATGAAATTTGGCGGCACCTCAGTTGGTTCCGCAGAGCGTATGAAGGGTGTAGCCTCACTCATCAACGATGGCGAAGACAAGATTGTAGTACTCTCAGCTATGTCAGGTACTACCAACTCATTGGTAGAGATTTGTGGTTACCTTGCTAACAATAATCCCGAGGGAGCTAACGAGGTAATCAATAAGCTCGAAGGACTCTATAAGAGACACATCAGCGAGCTCTATAGCACTGACGAGTATAAGCAGCAGACTACAGTCCTCGTTAAAGAGGTTTTCGACTACTTACGATCATTTACTAAGCAGGTATTTACCTCTATTGAAGAGCGCATCATCTTGGCGCAGGGAGAAATCATCTCAACCAATATGGTGACCAACTACCTCAAGGAGCAAGGCATCAGCGCTCACCTCATCGCAGCGCTCGACTATATGCGTACCGACAAGAACGGCGAGCCCGACTCAGCATATATCAAAGAAAAGATAACAGACGTACTTGCCAATAGCCCCAAGGCACAGATCTACATCACCCAGGGCTTCATCTGCCGCAACATCAATGGAGAGATTGACAACCTCCAGCGTGGTGGTAGCGACTACACCGCATCACTCGTAGGTGCAGCTATAGGTGCCAGCGAGATTCAAATCTGGACCGACATCGACGGTATGCACAACAATGACCCCCGCATCGTAGAAGGCACCACAGCTGTGCGTCACCTTCACTTCGAAGAAGCAGCTGAGTTGGGTTACTTCGGAGCTAAGATCCTCCACCCCACCTGCGTGCAGCCTGCCAAATTTGCAAATATTCCCGTAAAGCTCCTCAACACCATGGAGCCACAAGCACCTGGAACCACCATCAACAATGATGCAGACCCAGGTACAATCAAGGCAGTTGCAGCTAAGGAGAACATTACTGCCATCAAAATCAAGTCAAGCCGTATGCTTCTCGCGCACGGTTTCTTGCGCAAGGTATTCGAGATCTTCGAGAGCTATCAGACCCCTATTGACATGATTTGTACCTCAGAGGTAGGTGTTTCTATGAGTATTGACAACACTAAACACCTCAATGAGATCGTACACGACCTCAAGAAATATGGTACCGTAAGCATTGACCACAATATGTGTATCATCTGCGTGGTTGGTGATATGGACTGGGAGAACATTGGTTTCGAGGCACGTGCTATGGATGCTATGCGCGACATTCCCGTACGTATGATTTCATTTGGAGGTAGCAACTATAACATCTCGTTCCTCATTAAGGAGAGCGACAAGAAACGTGCTTTGCAAGCATTGCAAGACAAACTTTTCAATAAGTAAGAATGATTAAAGGAAGTTTTCCCGTAGAGCGTTTCAAGGATATTGACACGCCCTTCTACTACTACGATACTAAGGTATTGCGCGAGACCCTTGACACTATCCGTGAAGAGCTACGCCGCAATCCTGAATATGAGGTACACTATGCCATCAAGGCCAATGCCAATCCTAAAGTGCTGCGCATCATCAGCGCAGCTGGCTTCGGCGCCGATTGCGTGAGTGGTGGCGAGGTACGTGCAGCCATCGAAGCAGGCTTCCCTGCTAACAAAGTTGTATATGCAGGTGTAGGCAAGAGTGACCGAGAGATCAATCTTGCCCTCGACTACAACATCCATTGTTTTAATGTAGAATCAGAAGCCGAGCTACTCATCATCAATGAACTTGCTGAAAAGAAAGGTAAAGTAGCACGTATTGCTCTGCGCATCAATCCTAACGTAGGTGCACACACCCATAGCAATATCACTACTGGCCTAGCAGAAAACAAGTTTGGCATCAATCTCGAACAGATCGAAGGAGTTATCGAGCAGGCAATCGCCCTACCCCACATCGAGTTTGTGGGCATACACTTCCACATCGGTTCGCAGATACTCGACATGATTGATTTCGTGGCACTCTGCAATCGCGTAAACGAACTCACCGAAGTATTTGAGCGCCGCAAATACCCCATCCTAAGCATCAACGTTGGTGGTGGCTTAGGTGTAGACTATGGTCACCCTAACCATAAGTACATCCCTGCATTCCACGAATACTTTGAGGTATTCCGTAAGCATCTACACCTACGTCCTGGCCAAACACTCCACTTCGAGCTTGGCCGCAGCATCGTAGCACAGTGCGGTAGCCTTATCACACGCGTACTATATATCAAGGAGGGTACCTGCAAACGCTTTGCCATCGTCGATGCCGGTATGACCGACCTCATCCGTCCTGCTCTCTACCAAGCATATCACCGCATCGAAAACATCTCATCTGATGAGCCTGAGCTCACCTACGACGTAGTAGGCCCTGTATGTGAGAGTTCTGATGTATTTGGTAAGGCTGTAGATCTCAACACCACTCATCGTGGCGACTTCATCGCTATCCGCTCTGCCGGAGCCTATGGTGAAATAATGGCATCACAATACAACTGCCGCGAACTTCCCAAAGGATACTTGAGCGAAGAGCTCTAAAAGTGATACAAATAAATTCTTATGAACGGGAATGCTATAACAGTATTCCCTTTCTTTTTGCTCTTCAATTATCTATTGGAATATATAAAAACAATAGCCGGGCCCTGTAGAGAGTCGGCTATTATTTATATAGGATATATTAGCTCAAATTACTTGAATTCATCCCAGCTCTTGATGGGGATATCGCTTGCGGTGAGACCACAGAAGGCATTGATGAACGCTTCAGCCAAGCGAGCATTGGTGAGCAAGGGAATATTGAGGTCTACAGCAGCACGGCGGATCTTGTAGCCATTAGAGAGCTCACCAGTGGTGAGGTTCTTGGGCAAGTTTACTACCATGTCGATCTCCTTACGGTGGAGCATATCGAGTGCCTGAGGCTGCATACCTTCTTCGCTGGGCCAGTATACGAGTGTGTTCTCTACGCCATTCTCGGTAAGGTAGCGTGAGGTGCCACCTGTAGCGAAGAGCTTGTAACCCTTACTCTGGAGCAACTTAGCAGCATCGAGCATAGCAGCTTTCTGCTTAGCTGAGCCAGTAGAGAGAAGGATATTCTTCTCGGGGATACGCTGACCTACTGAGAGCATTGACTCGAGTACAGCTACTGAGGTATCGTCACCAATACAGCCTACCTCACCAGTTGAAGCCATGTCTACACCGAGTACGGGGTCTGCCTTCTGCAAGCGGTTGAATGAGAACTGTGAAGCCTTGATACCTACGTAGTCTAGGTCGAAGAGGTTCTTCGCAGGCTTCTCCACGGGCAAGCCAAGCATGATCTTGGTAGCAAGCTCGATGAAGTTGATCTTGAGTACCTTGCTCACGAAGGGGAATGAACGTGAAGCACGGAGGTTACACTCGATTACCTTAATATCGTTGTCGCGAGCGAGGAACTGGATATTGAAAGGACCTGAGATATTGAGTTCCTTAGCAATCTTGCGGCTGATGCGCTTGATGCGACGCATGGTCTCTACATAGAGCTTCTGCGGGGGGAACTGGATGGTAGCGTCACCAGAGTGTACACCAGCAAACTCGATGTGTTCACTGATAGCGTAGGCGATGATCTCACCGTCCTTAGCTACAGCATCCATCTCTACCTCCTTAGCATTCTCGATAAAGCGGCTTACCACTACAGGGTGCTTCTTCGATACGTTAGCAGCGAGATTGAGGAAGCGCTCGAGCTCTTCCTGGTTAGAACATACGTTCATTGCAGCACCTGAGAGCACATATGAGGGACGCACGAGTACGGGGAAGCCTACCTTGTCGATGAACGCATTGATGTCGTCCATTGAGGTAAGGGCGCTCCACTCGGGCTGGTCAACACCGATGCGGTCGAGCATAGCAGAGAACTTATCGCGATCCTCTGCATTGTCGATATACTTAGCCTGTGTACCAAGGAGGCGTACGCCCATGCGGTCGAGGCTCATAGCGAGGTTGTTAGGAATCTGTCCACCAGTAGATACGATAACACCCATGGGGCACTCGAGCTCGATGACATCCATCACACGCTCGAAGGTAAGCTCGTCGAAGAACAAGCGGTCACACATATCATAGTCGGTAGATACGGTCTCGGGGTTGTAGTTGATCATCACGCTGCGGTAGCCCTCCTTGCGGATGGTGTTGAGTGCCTGCACACCACACCAGTCGAACTCTACTGACGAACCGATACGGTAAGCACCTGAGCCGAGTACGATGATTGACTTGTCGTCACGAGCGAACTCGATATCATGCTCTGTACCTGCATAGGTGAGGTAGAGGTAGTTGGTCTGTGCGGGATACTCACCAGCGAGAGTGTCGATCTGCTTCACTACGGGAGTGATGCCGAGTTCTTTACGACGGTTGCGAACAGCCATCAAGCCCTCGTCAACACCGAGTTGCTCTTCGAGACCTACGGCACGAGACACCTGGAAGTCTGTGAAGCCCTGTACCTTTGCCTTGCGGAGGAGTTCTGCGGGAACCTCAGCCACGCCCTTGCATGCGTGAAGTTCCTTAGAGGTATTCATGATATTCTGCAACTTCTGGAGGAACCAGCGGTCAATCTTAGTGAGCTCGTGGATCTGGTCGATGGTGTATCCAGCGCGCATAGCCTTAGAGATCACGAAGATACGCTTATCAGTGGGCTCGCGCAATGCCTTGTCAATGTCGGCAATCTCGAGCTCCTTGTTCTCTACGAAGCCGTGCATGCCCTGACCAATCATGCGGAGACCCTTCTGGATAACCTCCTCGAAGGTGCGGCCAATTGACATCACCTCACCCACAGACTTCATGGCTGAGCCAATCTCGCGGTCAACGCCACGGAACTTACCGAGGTCCCAACGAGGAATCTTACATACGATATAGTCGATAGCAGGTTCAAAGAAGGCTGCTGTATCCTTAGTTACTGAATTCTTGAGTTCGAAGAGACCATAACCGCAACCAATCTTAGCAGCTACAAAAGCCAAGGGGAAACCGGTAGCCTTAGAAGCAAGAGCTGATGAGCGGCTCAAGCGAGCGTTCACCTCAATGACGCGGTAGTCCTCAGACTCAGTGTCGAAGGCAAACTGTACGTTACACTCACCCACGATGCCCACGTGGCGCACGATGCGGATAGCGAGCTCGCGAAGCTTGTTACACTCGCTTGCGGTCAATGTCTGTGTAGGAGCTACTACGATACTCTCACCGGTATGGATGCCGAGGGGGTCGAAGTTCTCCATATTACATACGGTAATGCAGTTGTCATAAGCGTCGCGCACTACCTCATACTCGATTTCCTTCCAGCCCTTGAGGCTCTTCTCTACGAGCACCTGGGGTGAGAATGAGAATGCCTTCTCAGCGAGCTTGTTGAGCTCCTCCTCGTTGTCACAGAAGCCAGAGCCGAGACCACCGAGTGCATAAGCTGCACGGATGATGACGGGGTAGCCCAAGCGCTCAGCAGCAGCACGAGCATCCTCGATGTTCTCTACAGCCTCACTCTTGATGATCTTCACATCGATCTCCTCGAGCTTGCGGTTGAAGAGTTCGCGGTCTTCAGTATCGATGATAGCCTGTACGGGAGTACCGAGTACCTGTACGTTATATTTCTCGAGCACACCGCTCTCATAGAGCTTCACACCACAGTTGAGAGCAGTCTGTCCACCGAATGCGAGGAGGATGCCATCGGGACGCTCCTTCTCGATAACCTTCTCTACGAAGAAGGGGGTCACGGGCAAGAAGTAGATCTTGTCTGCTACACCTTCACTGGTCTGTACGGTAGCAATATTGGGGTTGATGAGCACCGTGCTGATGCCCTCTTCGCGCAATGCCTTGAGCGCCTGTGAGCCAGAGTAGTCAAACTCACCAGCCTCACCGATCTTCAATGCACCCGAACCCAAGAGCAATACTTTATTGAATTTCTTTTCCATATTCTATATATAGTGTAAGAAGGTTCTTAAATCAAATTAACAAAATCGTCCATCAAGTTATCCTTGCGGAAGCCACGGCTGCAAGCCTCGGGGGCAAACTGTGTGCCGAGCCAGGGCTTCTCCTCATGACGGATACCATCTACGGCGCCATCGTTGAGGTTGGTGAACAACACCTTCCAACCTGCGGGCAGTGTGCTTGCCATTACAGCGTAGCCAATGTTCTGGTTGGTGATGTAGCAGCTGTTGGTATCAGCGAGACGAGTGGGCTGGTTAGCACCGCGGTGACCGAACTTGAGCTTCTCTACCTGAGCACCTGCTGCCAAGCCGAGCAACTGGTTGCCAAGGCCGATACCGAGGATGGGCTTACCTGTCTCCATAGCCTTGCGGATGTTAGCCACGGTGTCACCATAGAGAGCGGGGTTACCGGGACCTGTGGTCACCACCACTGCATCGTAAGCCATTGCCGAGAAATCATAGTTATAAGGAACGCGTACCACTTCTAGGCCGCGAGCCACGAGGTTGCGGATAAGACTATACTTCACACCGCAATCCACTACTACCACTTTCTTCGCACCCTCACCATATGTGATAGGCTCAGTGCAAGTAACATTAGCTACCTGGTCAATGGCATCATAAGGTTGAGCGTTTAGGGTTGAGGGTTGAGCGTCGCCAATGATGATTTGTCCACCCATCACGCCATTGTCGCGTATAGCCTTGGTGATAGCACGGGTGTCTACGCCAGTGATGCCAGGCACGCCCTCACGCTTCATCCACGCATCGAGTGTCTCAGCAGCATTCCAGTGGCTATATTCCACACTATAATCAGTTACGATGAGTCCGCTCACCTGCATCTTGTTGCTCTCGAAGAACTTCTCCAAGCCCAGTTCCTTCACTTCGTGTGAGGGCACACCATAGTTGCCCACCAACGGGTAAGTCAGCACCAAGAGCTGACCAGCATATGCGGCGTCCGTCAAGCTCTCGGGATAACCAGTCATAGCTGTACAGAACACCACCTCGCCTACTGCAGGCTTCTCTGAGCCGAAAGCAGTACCTTCGAAGCGCATTCCATTGTCCAATACTAATGTAGCTTTCATGTTATACTTTTATATCGTTTAATATATTAATATTTTTCTCTCTCAATTATAAAAAACATCCCCTTACAGCGGCAACGACGCTTGCAAAGGGATAACACTCAACAACAAAAAAAGCAAAGAATTCAAAGTTACCGACTGTTTATCGTCGATAGCATCACACCACTGAGGATACTGCTTCGTGGCCTCCATAGGAGCCCACTTTGATAGCCAATAACCTAAGATGTGCGACTTCATAACTCTACTTTCCTTAATTTCTTGCAAAAATAGTGCAAATCGAATGAAAAACCAAATTTATTTAAGCATTTCTGAGGTTATTCCAATTTTCAAGCTGCAAAGTAGAGTTAAGTCTGTGTTTACCGAGAGAAAATAACGCCAACAATTTTCATTATTTCTCTCAAATCTACCATTATTACGCAAGTTCTCCGTATCTTTGCAAATTATATGTATTACAAATATAAAGTTATATAAGTATGAACTGGACAAAACAAGCGCTACTTATGGCAACAACAGTCGTAGCAGGGGCTATGTGCTCTTGCTCAGACAAAGTAGAAGCCGGATTTATCGGTAAGAATGAGATCAAGATTGAGAACGGACGTATGACACCTGAGGCTCTGTGGGCTATGGGTCGCATCGGCGGGATGAGCGTATCACCCGACAACAAGACCATCGCCTATGGCGTATCGTACTACAGCGTACCCGAGAACAAGAGCCACCGCGTCATCTACACCATGGACGCCAAGGGCAAGCACCAACGTATGCTCACCACGACAACCGCCAACGAAGGCGATGCTGTGTGGATCAAGGGCGGCAAAAAACTGGTCTTCCTGAGCAACGCAAGCGGTAGCAACCAGCTTTGGGAGATGAACCCCGACGGCTCAGATCGTCGCCAGCTGACCAACACCGAGAAGGGACTCGAAGGATTTAGCTTCTCGCCCGACGAGACAAAGGTGATACTCGTGATGACCGTACAGAATGGTCCCTCGACCGCTGACAAGCACCCCGACCTGCCTCTCTCTACAGGCCGCGTCATCAATGACCTCATGTATAAGCATTGGGACGAGTGGGTAGACGAGATCCCCCACCCCTACCTCGCTGACTTTGATGGCAACCAGGTGACCAATCCTCGCGACCTCCTCGAGGGTGAGCTCTATGAGTCGCCCTTGCGCCCCTTCGGCGGCATGGAGCAGTTTGCATGGAGCCCCGATAGCAAGGTGATCGCCTACACTTGTCGCAAGAAGACTGGTGCGGAGTACTCTAAGAGCACCGATAGCGACATCTATCTGTACGACATCGAGACTGGACAGACTACTAACATCTGCAAGCAGTCTAATACAGACAAGAACATGGGCTATGACACCAACCCTCAGTTCTCACCCGATGGCTCGATGATCGCTTGGCAGAGCATGGAGCGCGACGGATATGAGAGCGACTGGAACCGCCTCTACGTGATGGACCTCGCTACAGGCGAGAAGCGATTTGTGAGCCGTGCCTTCGATAGCAATGTGGACGAGTTTGTATGGAAGCCCGATGGCCGTGGATTCTACTTCACCGGCGTATGGTTTGGTACCACGATGATCTATAACCTCGAGCTCGATGGACACTATCAGGCACTCACCGCTGGCCAGTATGACTTTGGTGGCATCACCCTCATGGGCGACCAGATACTCTGTAAGCGCCACTCTATGGAGGAGGCAGATGAGATCTATGCCTTCTACCCCAATAAGGGCGACAAGCTCACTCAGCTCACCACAGAGAACAAGCACATCTATGACCAGATAGAGCGCGGCAAGGTAGAGCCTCGCTGGGTAAAAACCACAGATGGTAAGGATATGCTCGTATGGGTAATCTATCCGCCCCACTTCGACAAAAACAAGAAGTACCCCACCCTGCTCTTCTGCGAGGGCGGTCCTCAGAGCCCCGTCAGCCAGTTCTGGAGCTATCGCTGGAACTTCCAGATCATGGCCGCCAACGACTATATCATCGTAGCACCCAACCGCCGCGGTCTCCCCGGATTCGGTCTTGAGTGGAACGAAGCTATCAGCGGCGACTATGGTGGTCAGTGCATGAAGGACTACCTCACTGCTATCGACGACATGGCACAGGAGCCCTACGTAGATGCCGACCGACTCGGCTGTGTAGGCGCCTCATTCGGTGGATACTCTGTATACTGGTTGGCAGGTCACCACGACAAGCGCTTCAAGGCCTTCATCTCACACTCAGGTATCTTCAACCTCGAGCAACAGTATCTCGAGACCGAGGAGCTATGGTTTGCTAACTGGGACCTCGGTGGCCCCTACTGGGAGAACAACAAGATGACCGAGCACTCATATAGCAACTCTCCCCACCGCTTCGTAGACAAGTGGGACACTCCCATCCTCTGCATCCACGGTGAGAAGGACTTCCGCATCCTCGCTTCACAGGGCATGGCAGCCTTCAACGCCGCCAAACTTCGTGGTGTGCCTGCTCAGCTCCTCGTGTACCCCGATGAGAACCACTGGATCTTGCGTCCGCAGAATGGTATACTCTGGCAACGCACCTACTTCGAGTGGTTGGACAAGTGGCTGAAGTAATATGAAATATCGGCATAGACATAGAATAGGATTACTCAGCGTATTGATATCAGCGTGTTTGCCCATCTGGGCAAATACGCCTATCATACAACCCAATCTGTCTATGAAGACCAAGGTGGCACCAGCATACTTTGGCCCAAATGCCTTCCCAGTCCCCGACATGCTCGATGGCAGGACATCGGCCCACATGCAGATGAATGTATCGGCCGACTACTACTCAGGTACGCTGACCCACGTGGGCGGTGATGTCACGGCAAGCATGTCTGCCAAGTGTATCATCCCCCTGTTTTCGTCAAGAGTCAACTTCGTACTATGGATGCCGGTAGCCGAATACTACTACACAAATAGCGAGGTCAATGAGATTAGACGAGTGCCCTATGCATACGACATCGAGGGGTGGGTATCGGGTGATCTATACATCAGTACAGATATCCAACTCTTTACTCAGAAGCTACATGGAGCAGATATCGCCATACGCTCGGCACTAAAGACAGCCTCGGGAAATGCCTACTACATCGCGAGATACTACGATGCACCAGGATACTTCTTCGATGCGGCCATAGGACGCGACTTCGCGCTTAGCAAAAACGATGTACTGCGCATTGCCGCAAGTGGAGGTTTCCTCTGCTGGCAAACCGATATAGGCAGACAGAACGATGCCGTGATGTACGGCCTGCAAGCATCGTGGACACACGACAAGTGGAAGTATGAGACCACCTTATCGGGATATTCGGGATGGGAGCGAGACGGAGATTGTCCGATGATCATCAAGACGATGCTATCATACCAATGGGACCATCTCGCGCTCAACGCCTACTATAAGGCGGGCATCGTCGACTGGCCATTCCATCAGACGAGCATAGGCATCACCTACCGATATTAACTATGTCTATATTAAAGCATAAAACAACTATTTACATTAATAAAAACAATTAACAAAACAATGACAAAACAATTGCAACAAACACTGCGCGACTCAAAGGCTGCTCGCTGGACGGCCCTGATTATCGTCTCGTTCACAATGATGTGGGGATACTTCCTCACCGACGCTATGTCGCCCCTGATGACCATGCTCGAGGTAGAGATGAATTGGTCAAGTTCGGACTTCGGAATCTTTAACTGGGCCTACTGCTGGTTCAACGTGTTCCTCTTCATGCTCATCTTTGGCGGAATGATCCTCGACAAGCTGGGCGTACGTATCACCGGTATCGCTACCTGCGCTCTCATGGTAGTGGGTGCCTTCATCAAGTACTATGCCGTAGAGTACATCTCTCCGGGTCCTGACGCAGGCTACATCTTCGGCATCCGCACTCAGGTAATGATCGCCAGCCTCGGATATGCAATCTTTGCCGTAGGTACCGAGAACTGTGGTATCACCGTGACAAAGGTTATCGCTAAGTGGTTCAAGGGCAAGGAGATCGCACTCGCCATGGGTATACAGGTGGCCGTAGCTCGCTTGGGTACCGCATTGGCTATGATCGTGAGCCCGCTCATCGTGAAGAGATTCACCATGTCTACTCCCCTACTCTTTGCGCTTGTGCTCATCGGCATCGGTCTCGTAGCATACTGCGTATTCTGCCTGATGGACGCGAAGCTCGACAAGCAGCTCGTGGCAGAGGCTGAGGCAGGTGGCGAGGAGGATGAGGTATTCCACATCTCTGACCTCAAGGAGATCATCACCAACAAGGGTTTCTGGATCATCGCTCTGCTCTGCTTGATGTTCTACTCAGCAGTATTCCCCTTCATGAAGTATGCTACCTCATTGATGGAAAACAAGTATGGCATGGCCAACACCGTAGCAGGCTGGATCCCCGCCCTCATCCCCATGGGTAACCTCCTCATGACTCCTCTCTTCGGCGGACTCTATGACCGCAAGGGTAAGGGTGCAACAATCATGATTATCGGCTCGGCAATGCTCATCGGCGTACACATCTTGTTTGCTCTCCCCGTGCTCAACTACTGGTGGTTTGCGGCCTTCATCGCTATCGTGCTCGGCGTAGCCTTCTCACTCGTGCCTTCAGCTATGTGGCCCAGCGTACCCAAGATCATCCCTGAGAAGTTGCTCGGCTCAGCTTACGCACTTATCTTCTGGGTACAGAACATCGGTCTTGGCTTCGTACCCCTGCTCATCGGTTGGATGCTCAATGAGTACTGCATCGTGGGCGAGCGTGTTGTAGACGGACAGGTATTCAAGCAGTACGACTACACCATCCCGATGATTGTCTTCGCTTGCTTCGGCATTATCGCTCTGTTGCTTGCCTTCGCCCTCAAGAAGGAGGACAAGCGCAAAGGCTATGGCCTGGAGCTCCCCAACATCAAGTAAGAGACAACGCTTACATAATGTAATTATCGGCGGTCCCCCACAATGAGGGATCGCCGATTCTCTTTTTCCTACGAAAGATTTCGTCACAAGGGCAGACGGCTCTCGATAACCTCCCAATTGATGATATTCCACAACTCATCGAAATGGGCTATCTTGTCAAAGGCATAGTCGAGATACCAACTATGCTCCCAGCAATCGATTCCCAAGAGTGGGATGAGCCCTCGACGCCAAGGATTGCCTCCACCAGCCTCTTTGACGATCTGCAGACGACCCTCTGTATCTACGGCCAGCCATACCCATCCACTACCGAAGACCGACATGGCAGCCTCGGTCATCTGCCGCTTAAAGGCATCCATACTACTAAAGTGATAATTGATGGCATTGACCAGACGCTTGCCGGGTGCCTTATATTGAGATACAGGCACGAACTGCTCGAAATAGAGTCGATGATTAAGCACCTGCCCTGCATTGTTATAGATGGGTCCATCGGCCGCTTGTTGCACGATCTCCTCCACGAGTAGTCCCTCATACTCACTACCAGGGACCAGCCTATTGAGGTTATTCACGTAGGCCGCAAAGTGCTTGCCATGGTGGTTTCTTAGAGTCGCTTCACTGATGAATGGCTCAAGAGCCGTCAACGGATAAGGCAATATGGGCAAGGTGTAAGATGTGATTTTTGTTGTTGTCATAAGGATGATAGATAATATGAGTGTATACATAAGGTATTACGATGATATTGTATCAACCCACGACAAGCAGATTTGTTCACATACGCATAAGACAAATTAGGGCGCATCCTATTGGACGCGCCCTAACGACTTTATACTCGTAATGTGAGTTTCCGATTAGAACCAACGAACGTAGCAGAAGTCCTGACGGTGAGGCAGGTCTGCGTTCTTAGGATACATACGGTATGCAACCTTGAAGAAGCCAGCGTTGTTAACAGTACGTGTGCACTCGAAGGTGTGTACGTTGTTCTCCTTCTTCACGAGCTCCAAGGTATCGATGCAGTGGATGTGCTCCTTACCCTCAGAGTCAGTTGAGATAGTTACGCACTCTACGCCTACTGCATCGTCGAGACCCTTCTCGTCGAGTACTACAGTGAGCTTAACCTCGCTACCGCTGGTTACATCGAGCTCAGCTACGTTAGTAGCAGAGAGTACTTCGATAGCATCCCAACGCTCAGCTACAGTCTCCTTCCAAGCTGCGATCTCCTTAGCCTTAGCGTTATCGTTAGCTGAGAGAGTTGCGAAACGGCTACCGAGCTTGTTGTAGAACTTGGTGTAGTAGTCATCGAGCTGACGCTTCATGGTGTAGTGAGGAGCGATCTGTGCGATTGAGTTCTTAACAACCTGGATCCAACCCTCAGAGTAGCCCTTAGCATTCTTGTTGTAGTAGAGAGGCACGATCTCGTTCTCGAGGATGCTGTAGATAGTAGCAGCATCGAGCTGGTCTTGGTAATCCTGGTTCTGATAGGTGCGCTTCTCAGTGAGTGCCCAACCTGCACCGGGACGATAGCCCTCGAGCCACCAACCATCGAGTACAGAG
This sequence comes from Bacteroidaceae bacterium, assembly GCA_017556045.1. Taxonomy (GTDB): domain Bacteria; phylum Bacteroidota; class Bacteroidia; order Bacteroidales; family Bacteroidaceae; genus UBA1189. The sequence continues at coordinate 61,980 of JAFZFF010000069.1, forward strand.
AAGTTTACAACACCGTTCATCAACGCCTTCTCACCTGATGTACCAGATGCCTCGAGAGGACGTGTGGGAGTGTTCAACCAGATATCTACACCTGATACCAAGCGACGTGCGAGCTGCATGTCGTAGTTCTCAAGGAAGATGATCTTGCCGAGGAACTCAGGACGACGTGAGATCTCGATGATCTTCTTGATAAGACCCTGACCTGCACCATCGTGGGGGTGAGCCTTACCGGTGAAGAGGAACTGTACGGGGTAGTCGGGGTTGTTTACGATCTTAGCCAAACGCTCGAGGTCGGTGAAGAGGAGGTGTGCACGCTTGTAAGTAGCGAAACGACGACCGAAACCGATAAGAAGTGCGTTGGGGTTGATCTTCTGCATGAGTGATACTACACGTGAAGGATCACCCTGGTTCTTCAACCAGCTCTGACGGAACTCCTCGCGGATGTAAGCGATGAGCTTATTCTTCAAGCCCTGACGTGTCTCCCAGATGGTCTCGTCAGATACGTTGTAGATAGCCTCCCAGATGCTCTGGTTTGACTGGTCGCCAAGGAAGGTCTTGTCGAACTTCTTGGTGTAGAGGTTCTTCCACTCTGAAGCTACCCATGTGGGGAAGTGAACACCGTTGGTAACGTAACCTACGTGGTTCTCCTCGGGATAGTAACCCTTCCAGATGCCAGAGAACATATCCTGTGACACCTTACCGTGGAGCCAGCTCACACCGTTAACCTCCTGACAGGTGTTACATGCGAAGGTTGACATGCAGAAACGCTCGTTCTTGTCACCGGGGTTGATACGACCGAGGTCCATGAGCTCATCCCAAGAGATACCGAGCTGCTGAGCATAGCCGCTCATGTACTTGCCGAAGAGACCCTCATCGAAGTAGTCGTGACCAGCGGGTACGGGAGTGTGTACGGTGTAAAGACCTGATGCACGCACGAGCTCCATTGCCTGGTTGAAGGTGAGGCCCTGCTTGATGTAGTCGGTCAAACGATAGAGGTTGCAGAGTGCTGCGTGACCCTCGTTACAGTGGTAAACGTCCTTGGTGATGCCCATAGCCTTGAGTGTGAGCATACCACCGATACCGAGGAGGATCTCCTGCTTGAGGCGGTTCTCCCAATCACCACCATAGAGCTGGAAGGTGATGGGGCGGTCAAACTCAGAGTTGAGCTCATTGTCAGTGTCGAGCAAGTACAAGGGCACACGACCTACCTGTACCTTCCATACGTAAGCGTAAACCTGATAGTTGATATAGGGCACAGCTACTACGAGGGGCTTGCCGTTCTCGTCCATCACGCGCTCCAAGGGGAGGTTGGGGAAGTTTGAAGCCTCATAGTTAGCGATCTGCTGACCGTCCATAGAGAGGCTCTGTGTGAAGTAACCGTAACGATAGAGGAAACCTACAGCACACATATCTACGTTAGAGTCAGAAGCCTCCTTCAAGTAGTCACCAGCTAGTACGCCAAGACCACCAGAGTAGATACGAAGTACGTGTGTCAAGCCATACTCCATGCAGAAGTAAGCTACTGAGGGACGCTCAGCGTTGGGCTTAACATCCATATACTCACGGAACATCTTGTACACGCCGTTGATACGAGCGAGTACTGCCTCGTCCTTAGAGAGCTCTACCAAGGCCTCAAAGCTGAGACGCTCGAGCATGAGCACAGGGTTGTGGCCACACTCTTTCCAAAGAGCGGGATTAAGGCTCTTGAACATGTCGCGAGCCTCAGGGGTCCATGACCACCAAATGTTGCGCGCCATCTCGCTCAAGCATGCAAGCTCAGCGGGAATGTGCGACTTAACGTTCACCTCTTTCCAAGCAGGTGCGTTTGAATTACTAACTTTAATTTTCATATCA